>JBBQWZ010000005.1:0-170040 GCA_038210135.1 Bryobacterales bacterium | reverse complement strand
TGGAAATCGCTCCGCGATTCCCACATTCCCACAGCCCCGGATGCTCTTCCTTCCCGCAAAAACCAAACCAAGAAAGGAAACCTAGCGGCGGATCGCTTCGCTCCCGCCTTCAGGCTCATTCTTCAATGAGAAAATGCTCTTGGAAGCGTCGGATCGGAGCGAACCACAGAACGCCTGGCAAGGTAGCTCATGATGCGCAGAACTATCTTCGCTGGCTTTAAGCGCGGCGGAAGCCCCTTTCCAACAAGGAAAATCAGTTACGCCCGCGTCAGGCCCCGAGTCCGCCGAGCCTTCCGGCTTTATAAAGACGAGCGTCCATGCGGCTAACCGAGCGCTCCATACCCGGCTTCAGCATTTCGGAATGCGGGATCTCGCAGAGATATTCCGGGATGTACCAGACGTCTTCCTCCGCTGTGATCCAACCGCGTTTGTCGAAGCGCTTGAGATCAACGGGGCGCGAATACGCCCGCAGCGTCTTCTCTCCCCTCGGATTGAAGTAGTGCTCGAAATAAGACATCGCCAACTCGCGAATGTTCTTGTAGACCGGCTCACGGGACCGAATACCCGAATAGTCGGACTTCGCCACCGCCCCCCAGTGTCCATTCAACTGATAGACGGCGAGCACGTGATCCGTATCGCGTACCGCTTCCAAATCGACCAGCAAAGCGGGGAACCCGAGCATCCGCAATGCCGCCGCCGCGACCAGTGCCCCTTCCATGCAGTGCGCGACGCGCTCACGCAGAACTACTCGTGGCGAATAGCAAGTGACGCCCCTGGGCTCGAGGTTGTAGCCTAAGCCGTCGAGAAATTCCTGGATCTTCGCCGGCGTCGAGAGCCGCCGGAATACCTGCATCTCCGACTTGGTAAGTTGCGATACCGCGGTCGCCATCTCCCTATTTGACAACCGTTTTCGCAGCGGCTTGATTATCGAGTTCGTCCGACACACGAACCGCGATCGTCACTTCTCCCGTCGGACGCTCGATCGAGACAGCGTACTCGTGCTGCAGAGAATCGGACAGGCGTGTAGTCGGCTCAGCCACCCGCCAATCTCCGCCATTTATAGAGTATTCCGCCTTGCCGATGACGCTGATAGCGTCCTTCGCTTTCCATCGGAGATCCAAACGATTGCCCGACGAAGTCGCACGGAGTTCGCTGATCTCAGGCGGCGTGTTGTCGATGAAGAAGGAATCACTCTCCATGCGCGCAGTCAGCGCCTGATCCGGCGGATTGCTGGGCTCGTCGGAAGCGGTGACGCGAACCAGATATTCGCCGTCCGGGAAGGTGGTCGAATCCCAACTGTAATAGCGCTCGCGGATCTTTTCCTTGAGAAGTTTCCATTGCGTCTCATTGACGCCTCGAATTTCCACCCGGAACAGGAGCGTGTCGCCGTTCTCGTCGTTGGCGAGCCAGCGCGCTCCCACCTGACCCTTGGCATAAGTCATCGTCGGCGAAATGCCCGCATCGGAGAACGCCGTGGATGACGAGGCGGAGTGTTTTCCCAGCGGTTGCAGCGTCAGCGAATTATTGGTCAACACCGGATTTGACGGTGCCGGGAATTTGTAATTCGATGGGGTTGTCTCCACCCTCTCGACGACGGGCGCTACATTCTTGCCCTGATACGCGATTTCGACCAAACTGACCTCCACGGGTCCAGTGAGGGTTAAACGGTATTGTAGAAATCGAGAAGGCGGAGAAGGAATCCGGCCCGTGCCATCGGAACTCATCGAGACCGCCATCCAAGAGCTCCAATTCTTCTGCGCACGGCCCAGATTGCCGCTCCGCGTCTCGAGCTTTACCTGCCCAGCGGTCCTCTTTCCCTGAAAGCGCAGGCGTCCCCAGAAGGTGAATCCACTAGCGTCCAGAACCTCGCTTTCGAGAGTGCCCGAGGCTTCAACAGACGGTCCAATCTGGTACACCTTGCCTATATTTCCCGTGGTCGCGAATACGCCGGACGAGGTTGACAACAAAGTTGTCACCTGAGAAGGAGGCAGATGCAGCAGCAAAGTATAGACGGCTTCGCTCTCCAGCCTATAGATGTTTCCCTTGTTGCCCGTGGCGATCAGCGCGTGGCCCGATCCGTCGAGGGCAAGCGCGTATACGATGTCCAGAGGGTGACTCCAGACACGGCGGGGATACCCATCCGCTTGTATCTTGTATACGTCCGATCCGCCGGTTACGGAAGGAGCCGCTGCGGCCGGTGTAGAAGCTGCGACTGGCCTTGGAGGACCCGTTTGAATCGTTATCCCTCCACCAACGGGAGGCGCGGATGCCGGCGTGGCAGCCGGAAGAGGCACAAACGCTCCGCTCGTCTTGTTTCCCGCGCCAGCCGCGAAAACAGACCCGTCAGCGGCCACTGCAATCGAAGTGATCTCCCGTTTTGGCGCCTGGTAGAGGACGAACCCCTCCCCTCGCGGCGACACGCGGAGCACCAGGCCGCTCGGATCGGTGCCGGCAACTAAATTGTCATTCGCGTCGAACGCGAGACAGCGCACATGGGTTTCTTCGGTCTTGAAGAATACGCTGCCGCGGCCGTCGGGCGTCACCCGATGGATTTCGCCTTCGTCGCCGGTTCCAACGAACAAATCGCCGCTGCGGGAGAACGCGAGCGCCCAAATGTACTTTGTCTTCGGCTCATAAAAGACTTCGGCCTTGCCGCCGGCGCTGAGCCGGAACACTTTGCCGTCGGGAGAAGTAGCGAAATAAACGCGATCCTGGCGGTCGATCGCAATGGTTTGCACGGCCAGACCATCCACTTCCGCGACGAGTCGGCCATTGCCGTTTTCGATCGCGAAGAGCTTGGATTTCGTGCCGCCGAGAACTCCTCCGCCGGCGTACAAGACGCCTTTCGAATCGCGCGCGAGACCCCACAGAAATGCCGTCGATGGATCGAACAGTTCAGTTACCTTCGGTGCCAGAAATAACCGCCCGTCACTCCGCAGAGAGAGGTTCTTGGCGTCTCCGCGTTCGAACTCGGACATTTCATCGTGTTGCCAGAACTTGGTTTCACCGGCTACCAGGATGGCAGCACAGACCGCCGTAATCGCGGCCATGCGGCGGGCGGCCGGGGGGATGCTAAAGTTGATCATCGATCCAATCTTATTTGACAATTTTATTGACAAGTGATGTTACACGGCGGCTATCAACCGCACGCACAAACCGGTAGCTGCTATCGGACAACAATCCGCAGCGAATAGCTTCCACTGACCACCTGATCGAAATCCAACGTCATTTGTTCTTTGGCGCTGTCGGGTGTGCTGGTGAGGCTCTTGCTCGCGGTCCGTCCGCTTTGCAGGATGTTTTGCACCGACCCAGGAAGGCTGGGCATCGTCCGATCGTCCGCGTAAAAGGTAGGACGCGCCTCAACCAGCGAGACGTAGATCTTGTTGTTGCTGCGCTCCTGGTTGATCAACGAAACCGTCTGCGGAATGTCCATGTAACGGCTGCTCGAAGTGGCCGCGGCATGCATCCGGTTTAACGTATCCGCGTCGCTCAGCAGGATCCGGTGTTCCCCTTTGGAGAGTCCTTCGGGAAGCTGCAAGTTGAATTCGCGTTCGTGGCGATCGCCGCGATAGGGACGCAGGAACACTTTCACGGGAATTGTTTGACCCGCGGCGACATCAGATGCCGGAGTCCAAGCGCTTTCGATGATCGATTGACGGCGCTCGGGAAGCAGATCCACCGTCACATTTACGCTCTTCAGCTTCGGCATCTCAACGGCGTTCAGGAACAACTTGTTGAATTTGTCGCCCCACCACCCGGCGAGGATCATCGGCGTCGGAGCCGGAACTTCGCTCGGCGCCTGCATCGTGTGCAACGAGATATTGGGCGTGCCGTCCATCTCGACGAGGCCGGAGAGACGATAGGTGGCGTCGTCCGAATAGTCGTTCATTTGCTCCAATGAATTGAACAGCGTCAGCATCATCAGATACGGCGTCCACTTCTGCTGGACGAATACGCTGAACTTCAATTCCTTTTCTTTGAGCACGGCAAGTTTATTGTCAAACCCGCGCACCTTGACCGTGACCGGAATCATGCGGGCTTCGGCTCCGAGTTCACCCATGATGCCGGCGTGCCGATCCTGCTTCAGCGCCCCGACGATATCCGTCGCATTGCCCATTTTGTTCGGCTGGAACGCGGAAGCGAGCACCGTGACGATCTCGCTCTTCGCCATCGGCATTTCGACGGGACCGAGATTAAAGAACGGATGCCCGAACGCGAGAACGCGCTTTCCGTCGTTATAGGTGACCGTACCCATCCCGGTGACATTCATGTCTCCGGCGACCAGAACTCCCGCGACTGCGGAACCCGGTTGCAGCGAATTTTGCCATCCGGCGACAGGCTTCGCGGAGGTGACGGCGCCCGAAGACCCGCCTTGCACCGGCATAGCGCCGATCTGCTCGAACAAAGGCAGAAATTCGCGTAATACGGTTTCACTGAACCCGGAAAGGACCAGTGGAGTGGCAATCGGAGTCAGCGACGGCATGCTCGGAATGCCGCGAATCTGTCCGGCGGAAACGGCGCGGTTCAGTAGTTCCCCCGGAATCTCGACCGAGGCGCGTGAGCCGGAATTCCGATCCGGCGTCCGCGCGTCCGAAGGCCGCGAGGTGTCGTAATCATTAATTTCGAGCATTGACTCGATCGGCGTAATGCCGCAAATCGCATCCGGTGAAAAAACGCTGAGCCGGAAAGCCACCGCGCCGACCAGCTTTCCGTCGATGTAAACGGGACTGCCGCTCATACCGCCCGCAACATTGGTCCGCTGGGCCTTGCCGCCCATTTTCGCGATGATAAGGTCCTGCTTGGGTCCGTTCCCGTTGCGGGAAATGCCGATGATTTCGATCGGAACTGATTCCACTTCATATCCCGAAAAGACGGTCCACGCGGTGGCTTGCATGCCAGGCTTGACGTCGATGAGCTTGAAGATCTCGACCTTGCCCGCCTTGGGACGCTCAGAAGTCGCGGCGAACGCCGCACTGGTTGTGAAGGCGGCGAATACTGCGGCCGCGCAAAAAAGCCGGTGCGCGGTGAATCGGACGTGCATAGAGACCATCCTTAACATCAGATAAAAGGCCACACGAATCCCAGGCGAAGACGGGTTCGCGGTATTGCGGGCCTTTAGGTTGCTTCCATTATGTATGATTCGCCAGCCGCCGGATTTGGGTACAAAGCAGCCGCCGGAGAGCGCTCATCCTATATGGTGCACCCCTTCTTTCGCACCATCTGGTAATATTTTGAATTCGCCGGAACGGTTCACAGCGTCACGCTGCGCGACTGTTTTCCTGGCGGCGCTCTCAGGAAGGACCCACGCGTGGATCTCAATCTTACCCCCCAGGAAACCGCTTTTCGCGACGAATTGCGCGGCTGGCTCAGCGCCAATGTGCCCAAGGACTGGATCAAAATCCGGAATTCCGAAGGCGGCATGGAGGCTCGCTTCGAGTACCTCAAGAAGTGGCAGCGAAAACTGTACGACGGCGGCTGGGCGGGCGTTCAGTGGCCCAAGGCGTATGGCGGACGCGGCGCCTCCACCATGGAAGTGGTCATCTTCAACGAGGAGATGGCGCGCGCGGAAGCACCTCCCATGGCGAATGTGCTCGGCCTTGGCCTTATCGGGCCCACCATCATCGCCTACGGCAACGACGCACAGAAGCAGCGTTATCTTTCGAAGATTTTGAGTGCCGAGGAAATCTGGTGCCAGGGCTTTTCGGAACCGAACGCGGGCAGCGATCTCGCGAACCTGCGCACGGAAGCCAAGCTCGACGGCGATCATTATGTGATCAATGGACAAAAGGTCTGGAACAGCTACGGCTGGGCCGCCCACTGGTGCGAACTGGTTGTCCGGACCGATCCGAATGCGCCGCAGCACAAAGGCCTCACGGTAATTCTTGTCGATATGAAAACGCCCGGAGTCGAGGTCCGGCCGCTTCGTCAGATGACCGGCGAAACTGAATTCAACGAGTTGTTCTTTCGTGACGTGCGCGTTCCTGTCGAGAACGTAGTCGGCGCGGTGAACGACGGTTGGAAAGTCGCCATCGGAACGCTGATGCACGAACGCGGGACCTTCGGCGCGGGCTTGACGGTCACCTATAAACGCAATTTCCATCGGCTCGTCGAACTCGCCCATCAGTTGGGCAAAGCGAAAGACCCGATCGTCCGGCAGAAGCTCGGACAAATCTACGCCGACATCGAAATCATGCGCCTCACGCAGATGCGCCAGTTCAGCAAAATTTCGCAAAGCGGCGTTCCTGGACCGGAAGGCTCGGTGCAGAAACTGATCTGGAGCGAACTCAACCAGCGCGTCCAGCAGTTCGCGATGGAGTTGCTCGGACCGTATGCGCAGTTGACCAATCATTCTCCGGACGCGATCGACGACGGCATGTGGAACTACGGCTTCTTGCGATCGCGCGGCAATACCATCGAGGCGGGCACCAGTGAAATCCAGCGCAACATTATCGGGAGCATGGTGCTCGGACTTCCGAAGAGCTATTAGGTCGAGGACACGAACATGAATTTTGGACTCAGCGAATCGCAAAGAATTCTTAAAGAAAACGCCCGAAAGTTCTTCGCGGCGGAATGTCCTTCGACGGAAGTCCGGCGCTTGATGGAGACGGAATCCGCCTACGACGAAGGCCTCTATAAGAAGATGGCCGAGCAGGGATTCACCGGCGTTATCTTTCCCGAAGAGTACGGCGGCCTCGGCCTCGGCATGGTGGAAGCGGCGGCACTGCTCGAAGAAATGGGACGCGCCAACGTCCCTGGACCGTACTTCTCGACAGTGTTCATGGCCGGAACCGCGCTCGACGCCGCGGGCTCCGACGCGCAAAAGAAGAAGTACCTCGCGCCGATCGCGGACGGTTCGAAGAGATCCACCCTGGCTCTGCTCGAAAAGAATGGATCCTGGGATCCGGATTCCTGGACCATGGCCGGTGGCAGCACGTTAACGGGCGAAAAGTTATTCGTCACCGACGCCGGCGTCGCCGATTTCATCGTGGTAGCAACGCGAGGCGGATTGTACGTCGTCGATGCGAAAGCGAAAGGCCTGAAGATCGAGCCGATGGCCGCCATGGACATGACGCGCAAGTTGTATAAGCTGACCTTCGATTCGACCCCGGCGGAAGAATTGGCGGCAGGCCCGAAAGCGCGCGCTGCGTTGGAGAAATCCACGCAGTTTGCGACCGCCGCTCTTACGGCGGAAATGGCGGGCGGCATGCAGCGCGTCATGGAGCTCGCCGTCGATTACGTAAAAACAAGAAAGCAGTTCGGCAAGCCGGTAGGCCAATATCAGGCCGTGCAACATCAATGCGCCGATATGCTGGTCGCTACGGAGAGCGTTCGTTCAGCGGCTATCTACGCTGGCTGGGCGTTGAGCGAAGGCGCCCCGGATGCGGCGGCAGCTGTCTCGGTCGCGAAGTCGTATGCCAGCGATGCATTCCGCGAAGTCGGAAATAAAGGCGTCCAGGTGCAAGGCGGCATGGGCTTCACCTGGGAAAACGACGTGCATCTCTTTTATCGGCGCGCCAAGGGGTCGGAAATCGCCTTTGGCGATGGCAACTACCACCGCGAAAAACTTGCGAAACTAGTCGTCGATCCGCTCGACTGATTTTTCCGAGGAGGCGCCGGAGTGACGATGCCAACCAGGCGGAAGTTCGTGAAAGAAGTAACTGCCGCCGCGGCGTTGGTGTCTGCCGCGAAAGGGCAAAAGAGCAGCTACGACGTCGTCGTAGTCGGCTCCGGCGTTTTCGGCGCCTGGACCGCTCATCACTTGAACCGAGCTGGAAAGCGCGTTCTGTTAGTCGATGCCTATGGCGCCTCGAACTCGCGTGCGAGTTCTGGCGGCGAGTCGCGCATCATTCGATGCGGCTATGGCGCGGACGGAGTGTACACGCGCTTCGCCAAAGAATCCTTGAGCCAATGGCAGGAGTTGTCCAAGCGCACGACCAATCCGTTGTTCCACAAGTCGGGTGTCCTGTGGTTCGGTAAGAACAACGATCCGCGGATCACGGCGACCATTGAGACGTTGGCGAAGTTCAAGGTTCCGTACGAAAAGCTGAATCAAGCGGATCTCGCGAAGCGCTTTCCGCAGTTCGTATCGGAAGCGCCGATGGCGGTGTTCGAACCTGATAGCGGCGCGCTAATGGCCCGGCGCTGCGTGCAAACGCTGGTGCAGGAGATGGCCGGTAAGGGCGTCGACATGCTGCTGGAACCGGTGCTGCCTCCGTCGCCGAAGAACAAACTCGACTCCATCACAACAGCGAGCAAACGCACGATCAGCGCGGGAGAATTTGTTTTTGCTTGCGGCCCCTGGCTCGGCAAAGTGTTTCCAAATGAACTGGGATCGCGCATTTTCCCGACGCGGCAGGAGATGTTCTTCTTCGGGGCTCCCGCGGGGGACCGGCGGTTCGCGGTTCCGGCGATGCCCTGTTGGATCGATCTCGGCGACGTGTATGGAGTCCCAGACCTCGAAAATCGCGGGATGAAAATCGCGAGCGATCAGCACGGCGCGGCGTTCGATCCGGATTCAAATGACCGCCTGATCTCGAAAGAAAGCGTCGATGCGATGAGGAAGATTCTCGCGAAACGCTTTCCCGCCATGAAAAACGCGCCGCTGGTCGAATCCCGCGTTTGCCAATACGAGAACACGTCGAACGGCGATTTCCTGCTGGACCGCCATCCGGCGGTGTCGAACGTCTGGTTTGCGGGCGGCGGATCAGGCCACGGTTTCAAACACGGGCCCGCGGTCGGGGAATACGTTGCTGGACTCGTCCTCGGCACAGGCAAGGTCGAGCCCCGCTTTAGCTTTTCGAGCAAAGGCACCAGTCAGAAGCGGGCGGTTTACTAAATCGCTCGAGGCACCGGAGCGCTGGTTGCACCTGAAGTTTCCGTCGGCCCGAATCCGTCGTTCCGCGACGGCCTGGACCCCGCCGAATGTTTTTGTCGCCGTTCCTGGCCGGAATAAGTTGCCCCGCGGCGGGATCTTCAATCACGAACCAATGGACCAAGAGGGATCGAAATGCTCAGACTCGAAAACAAAAACGTGCTGGTCACCGGAGCGTCCTCCGGAATCGGCCAGGCGATCGCCATCCGGTTCGCGCAGGAAGGCGCGAACGTGGCTATCAACTACCGCAGCGACGCCGCCCAGGCGGAAACCACTCGAGCGCTCGCGCTCGAAGCGCGCAACGGCGCAGCCGGCAAGGAACTGGTCGTGCAGGCCGACGTCTCCAAAGAAGACGAAGTCCAGGCGATGTTCGCCAGAGTGATCGAAGGCCTCGGCTCGCTCGACATTCTCGTCAATAATGCGGGAATTCAGAAGCCGTGCCCCAGTCACGAAATTGAGATGGCGGATTTCGATCGCGTGCTCGCCGTCAATCTACGTGGACCATTCCTATGTGCCAGGGAGGCTCTGCGGCATTTCCTGAAACAAGGCAACGGCGTAATCCTCAACAACTCAAGCGTCCACGAAATCATTCCGAAGCCGAAATACCTGAGCTACTCAATCTCGAAAGGCGGCATGGAGAACCTGACCAAGACCCTCGCACTCGAGTACGCCGATCGCGGAATCCGCGTAAACGCGGTAGGACCCGGAGCGGTGGTCACGCCCATCAACAAAGCCTGGATCGACAACCCCGATGCTCGCGCTCAGGTCGAAAGCCACATCCCGATGGGGCGTGCGGCGAACGCCAGTGAAATTGCGGCCGTGTTCGCGTTTCTTGCGTCCGACGAGGCGTCGTACATCACCGGGCAGACCCTTTTTGCGTGCGGCGGACTGACCTTATATCCTGAGTTCCGGGTAGCCTGGTCGTCGGGCGAATAAGGAAACGTCATGAATCTAGCGAACAAAGTTGTCTTGATCACTGGCGCCAAGGGGGGCCTCGGGAACTACGTAACTAACGAGTTTTTAGCCGCCGGAGCGAAAGTCGTGGGCACCTCGCGCGCCATTGCGGACTCCGATTTTCCCAACCCCAACTTCTTTGCCATACCGGGGGAGCTTGTGAACAGCGAAGGAGCGCGAGCCGTGGTTGCGGCCGCGATTGCAAAGTGGGGGCGCATTGACACCCTGGTCCACCTGGTCGGCGGATTCACCGGCGGAACTTCCGTCGCCGAAACAAGCGACTCGGATCTGGAAAAAATGTTGGACATGAATCTGCGCGCGGCGTTCCAAATCTTGAAGGCGGTCTTGCCCGGGATGCGTGCGCAGGGCTCCGGCCGGGTCCTGGCGGTCGGCGCGCGGACGGCCATCGAACCGGTTGCTACGCTCGGCGTCTATTCAGCTTCAAAAGCGGCGCTGGTTTCACTGATCCGAACGATCGCGCTCGAAAACAGCGATAAAAAGATCGCGGCGAATGTCGTCCTGCCGGGAACCATGGACACGCCCGCGAATCGCGCGGCCATGTCTGGCGCGGACCCGGCGAAATGGGTCCAGCCGCAGCAGATCGCTTCCCTACTGGTCCACTTGGCGACGGATCTCGCTTCCAACATCAATGGTGCTGTAATCCCGGTGTACGGCGCCGACGCCTAATCCATATGGCTGCCGAGTGGATCGTCTACGCGTTCCTGACATATGCCGCGATCGGTTTTGTGTTCGGTGCCATCTTCGTGACCCGGGCGATGTACCGAATCGACTCCAACAGTAAAGACACCGGCTGGGGTTTCCGGCTGCTGATTTTTCCGGCGGCTGCTGCACTGTGGCCTTTGCTGCTGAGGCGGATCGCGAAATCAACCTCATGACCAGACCCCTCCGCCGCGCGCATTTCTGGGTTTGGATCGCTCTCGCGATCGCGCTTCCCGCGTTATTGTTGGCGTCGCTCGCCGTTCGCCGCACGGGGTCGCTTTTGAATCCCGGCATGGATTGGAAGAAGTCGAAATGAGCGTCCACTACCAGGCGGTCTCTTGGAATCCGGCCAAGCGAACCTACGATCTCGTGATCGCCGCCGGGATTGCCGCCTACCTCTTAATGTTCATCTTGCTTGGCATTATTGTGCATCCAAACGCGACCGCGGAGACCCTCATCATCCGCGCATTGGGCACGCTGGCCCTGCTGCTGATCCACGTAATTTTGTCAATCGGCCCGCTGTGCCGGCTCGATTCGAGATTCCTTCCTCTTCTCTATAATCGCCGCCATCTCGGCGTAGCCATGTTCCTGGTCGCCGCGGTTCACGGCGTCTTCTCGCTAATTCAATTCCACGGATTTGGCGATGTAAACCCGCTCGTCAGCCTTCTCACCAGCAACACCCGATTCTCGAGCCTGGCGGACTTTCCCTTTCAGCTTCCAGGATTTCTCGCATTGATCATTTTATTTCTGATGGCGGCGACCAGTCATGACTTCTGGCTCAATACGCTGACTCCGCGAATTTGGAAGAGTCTGCATATGATGGTTTACCTTGCCTACGCGTTACTCATCGCGCATGTCAGCCTCGGCGCCCTCCAGTCCGAAACCAGTCCGGTGCTCGCGGGTGTTCTCGCCGCTGGACTCGTTTCTGTAACTTCTCTTCATGTCGCCGCAGCCGTTCGCGAACGCAAATTAGACGTGCTACCGCTTCCCGGCGCGGATTTTATGGAGGTCTGCGATATCGCCGCGATTCCCGAGAATCGCGCGAAAGTTGTGACCATCGGCCTCGAACGCGTCGCCGTCTTCCGCTATGGCGATAAGATTTCAGCGATCTCGAACGTCTGCGCCCACCAGAATGGACCGCTGGGCGAAGGCAAGATCATCGACGGCTGCGTAACCTGTCCGTGGCACGGCTATCAATACCTGCCCGAGTCCGGCGCGTCGCCCCCACCGTTTACCGAAAAAGTGCCGAGCTATCGGACGCGGATTGTTGACGGCAAAGTCTTCGTCGATCCGTGCGCACTGGCTCCTGGAACGCCGGTCGAGCCCGCGAGGATCGTATGAAGTCGCGTTTTGTATCTGGAATCGCAGCCGGCTTGCTCGTCGGCGGGGCCGCGCTTGCTGCGCTTCTAGTGCTCGCTCAGCAGCCGTTCGGAAATGGCCGTTTCGAATTTGGCACCGTGAAGAGCTTTGCCGGTGTATTGGAATCGTTCGACGAGCATCTGCTTCTGCTGTCTCTCAATCCGCCGCGGCGGCCAGTTGTGTATCCGGGCAAGCATGGATCTTCGGAATCGGCGCGGGAGTTTCTGACTCACTACGTGGAATTCAAGGGCACTCTGATCGAGCGGGATGGGCAATCGATGATTGAGGCTGTTCCGGACTCGTTCCTCGCGCCGACGCAGCCTGTGACAAAAGCACCCGGTCCCCCTTCCCTCTGGCCTCCGCAATATTTCACTGATCAGCAATCATCGCCAACACCGAGACCCGTAGCGGTCAGAGAATCCGTCTCATTGATTGGCGAGGTGGTTGACAGCAAGTGCTACCTGGGGGTAATGAATCCAGGCAGCGGAAAGGTTCATCGGGATTGCGCCGCGCGCTGTATCAGTGGAGGGATTCCGCCCGCGTTTCTAGTGAAAGATCGCGCCGGCAGATCCAGGATCCTCTACCTGGTCAACGACCCCTTCGACCTGCGCGAGGCAGTCCTCGAATTCGTTGGCGAGCCGATCCGCATCACGGGTCACTTCGCCGGTTCCCAATCGTTCTGGTCCGATCCGAGAACCTGGAAACACCCCGAATAGCGACAGCCTAGCGAATAAACTCGAGTTCGACTCTGTTCGGGATGATGCCGGCCTCGAAGCCCATGTCCAGTAGCTTCTGCGCGGCCTTCGGAACGTCTTCGCCGCAATCCACCGTGTGATGGTTGACGTACATGCCCACGAACTTCTCGGCGAGCGCCGGATCCATGTCGCGCGCGAACTGCAGCGCGTAGTTCAGGGATTCTTCGCGATTGTCGAGCGCATACTGTATGCTGTCGCGCATCATCTTAGCGCACTCGCTCTTGACCTCAGCGGGCAGGCTGCGCCGCAGAGCATTTGCACCCAGCGGGAGCGGCAGTTTGAATTTGTTCTTCCACCACTTCCCAACATCGAGGACGTTGTGAAAGCCGCTCTTTGCGAACGTCAGTTGCGCCTCGTGAATCACCAGTCCCGCGTCTGCTTTGTGCTCGGTGAGAGCGTCCAGAATCTTGTCGAACGGCACCACCACCGCTTCAAAATCCGGCTCGATCAACCGCAACGTGAGGTAAGCCGTAGTCAGGAGTCCAGGAACGGCGATGCGTTTTCCTTTGAGGTCATCGAGCGACATCGGATGCAGCGCCACCACCAACGGACCGTACCCGTCGCCCACGCTCGACCCGGAGGCCATCAGCGTGTATTTGTCCGCGATGAAAGGGTATGCATGGTAGGAAACGGCCGTCAGATCGTAGACACCTTCGCGTGCCTTGCGGTTCAGGGATTCAATATCGTCTAGAACGTGCTTGAAGCTAAGGAAATTGGAGCGTACTTTGCGGGTCGCGAGTCCATAAAACATGTACGCGTCATCGGAATCGGGGCTGTGCGCACAGACGATTTCGGTAACTGCCGTGGATTGCATAGTAGGAGAAGGGGGAACCCCTACTATAGCAGCCCTCCTCCGCGGCGATCGGCATTCTAAAGACGTTCGAGCTCTGGAACCAGCTGATCCATTGCCGTTTCGAGCCGTAACAAAGCCTGGATCGCCGGATGCAAGTCTCCCGACCGGCCCATTTTCTCAATTTCGAGCGCCGCATCCACCGTCGCGGCGGCGCCAAAGTTAGCAACCGAACCCTTCAGAGTGTGCGCTGCCCGCTCCAGCCGTGGCGCATCGAGATCTTCAACGGCGGAACGGATTTCTGCCATGCTCTTCGGATACTCGCCCAGAAACAGAAGCGCTACGTCGTGCAGCAGTTCGCGATCCCCGCCGACGCGGTCGAGCGCCGCGGCAACATCGATTTGCGGCTTTCCGATTGGGATCGCCTGACCCCCGGCGGCCGTTGCCAGGACATTTTCTAAATCCTTCCGGATAATCGGCTTACTTAAGAATCCATTCATTCCGCTCTCCGCACTCTGTTGCTGCGCCTCACTGGACGTGTTAGCTGTCATCGCCGCGACCTAGATTCCATCGACGACATCCCGCTCCCGCTCCGCTTCACGGATCGCCCGAGTCGCGCTCAATCCGTCCATTGACGGCATTTGCAGATCCATCACTAGAAGGTCGTACTCTCCCTGGCGCACTTGCACGACGGCTTCCCTGCCCGAACCATCCGCCTGGGTGAACGGTTCGAAGATTACAACGTGCTTATCGACGGGAATTCCGATTCCCGTAGATCTGTCAGACCCTGCAGAAAGCGATTCCTTCAATCTCAATTCGGCCGAACGTGCTGGATACTTGATACTCTATCGCTTGGCCTCCTCGACTGCTACCCAAATTCCCGAATTCCGCTTCGAAGCACGCTTTGAAGCTACCTGCTTGCTGCATCAGCCGGAAACGATCGAGCCCGATACGCTTTTGTTCCTGACGCTGCACGGCTATAGCTCAAATCCCGAGGTAATGCTTCGACTTACGGTACCAACAGTGGGTCCTCAGCACGTCGTAGCTTCTCTCCGCGGACCGAACCAGCATTACCTCGCCGCCGGACCTTCCTCGTCCGCCGACATCGGTTACAACTGGGGCACGACGCGGCACGGCGCGGACAATATTCGCGGCCATCATTCCATGGTTAATGACGCCTTGCGGATTCTCCGCGAACGCTTCGAAATCCCCATATCTCGCACGTTTGTAATGGGTTTTTCTCAGCCCGTTGGTCTCAATTATCGCTTCATCGGCACCTACCCCGACCAGGCCGCTGGTGTCATCGGCGTGTGCGGCGGCGTCCCCAAGGATTGGGAGGAAGACAAATACCATCCGACGCCCCCTCTGCTCCATATCTCGCGGGATCAGGACGAATTTTTCCCAGTGAACGTCGTGAACGGCTTCGAGGCCCGCCTTCGCCATCATGCCGCGGACGTCGAATTCCATCTCCTGCCGGGCGGACACCGCTTTCCATCGAAAGCCCGCGATCTCGTCCGTCCCTGGGTCGAACGCGTCGTCGCGACCGCCGCGTCCTAACATCGAGAGTTCTCTATGCGCGTCCTGATCTTTTCCGACATCCACAACGACCAGCAGGCCCTCGCCCGTCTGATGAAAACCGAAGCCGACTACTACATCTGCGCCGGAGATTTGGTCACCTTCGCCAAGGGCTTTGAGAAGATGGCGCCTCATCTATTACCTAAGAAAGAGCGCGTGTATCTGATTCCTGGCAACCACGAATCCGAATCTGACATCGAGCGCTTTTGTGCGCAGTACGGCTTCCACAATTTGCATGGCAAGACGCTCGAAATCAACGGAACCCACCTCGCCGCGCTCGGGTATTCAAACATTACACCGTTCAACACTCCGGGCGAATATTCTGAAGAAGAACTGACCCGCCGTCTCCTGCCATTCGCGGATATGAAACCGTTGGTCCTTGTCTGCCACTGCCCGCCCAAGGAAACCGCTCTCGATCAAATCAAGCCAGGCCTGCACGCCGGCTCCCCAGCCGTCCGCAAATTCATCGAAGAGACCCAGCCAACCCACTTCTTCTGCGGACACATCCACGAAGCAGAAGGCGCCGTCATCCAAATGGGGGCTACGCAAGCAATGAACGTCGGCAAGGGCGGGTTCTTGCTCACTTTGTGAGTCGACGCCAGAGCCAAATCCGAGCCACTACCAAACTGCTGCGAAGGAGCACGGCAGGAGCGGTCACGACGCTGCACCCGCCGCCGCTCGCATAAAATGGACCATGTTCTCCCACACTCTCCGCCCCGGCGTGGAGCTTCGCTATGTCGAGATGCGTCACGCGCCGGTCATCTGGGATCGCGTCGAACACGACCGCACTCACCTGCGCGAATGGCTCTCCTGGGTGGACAATTCAAACTCCATTGCCGACATCGAAACCTGGATCGATTCTCAGCTCAAAATGTTCGCCGCCGGCGAAGGCTGCGGAATCGGAATCTGGGTGGACGGCCAGTTCGCTGGAGTCGTTGGCACGCACGCCATCCACAAGCTCTACCAGCGCGTAGAAATCGGCTATTGGCTCGGCCGCGAATTCGTCGGACGCGGCATCATGTCCGATTGCGTCCGACTGCTTACCACCCACGCCTTCGCCGAATGGAAACTCCACCGCGTCGAAATCGTCTGCGCCGTCGGCAACGAGCGTAGTGCCGCGATCCCCAAGCGCCTCGGCTTCCTCGAAGAAGGAGTGATGCGCGAGTCGCACTTAGTCAACGGCCAATTCCTCGACGCCCGACTCTTCAGCATGTTAGTCCAGGATTGGAAACCTAGGTAAATCGAGCGCGGCTTGTCGATTGAACCCCGAGCTTCAGCGAGGGGTCTCGGGCACCGAACCGCGACCGTAAGGGAGCGGACTTCTTCTCATACCCAGCGAGGGGCGAAGCCCAAGCGCAGTTAAGCGCCCAAATCCGCGGGCCGCGCCTGGAGTGCTCCGAAGGAGCACGGCAGAAACGAACACCAGCAATTACCAACGCCCCCGGAACTCCACGCCGCCCACCACGGCGCGCCCCGGAGTCTGCACGCCGATGATCTCCTGATACGACGTCGCCGTCAGATTCGTCAGCTGCACAAACGGAGTCCACCGGCCGATCCTCTTTGCTCCATACACATCCCACACCGCATACGGATCCCGTCCCAACCTGTCCACCGCGCCGATTCTCGTCCGGAACAGAAACCCGTGCGGAAGCTCTCCACGCCAGTTCATCGTGGCGCTGTTGCGCGGATAGTTGAACGAATACTTCGACTGCAGCGCACCGAGCACGTCCTGAACGCCATGCAGCGTCGTAAAGCGGAAATCCAGCCACTGCGCCGGCCGCGCCCGCACCACGACCGCAGCCTCCACGCCGGTAAAGTTGAGCCGCTGGAAATTGGTAGCGCGATAGATATCGAGCACCGACGCCCGGACGTAATCGATGTCGTCCTTCTCCCGCCGATGGAACACCGTTCCCTCCGCTCGCACCCGCCCCCGCGTCCATTCGACGCCGCCCTCATAACCCCACGCACTCTCCGGACGCAAATTCGGCGAGCCCACATTGGCTGGATCGTGATAGTACAAGTCCGTGTACGTCGGCAGCCGGAACGCCCTACTGGCGCTCGCCCGGATCTTCCAATGCGGCGACAGCCACGCGGCCGCTGAAGCCGTCGGACTGAATTCCTTCCGCCCACCGGTGAAGAACTCCTCCCGCCCTCCCACCGAAAACGAGAACCGCTTTAACGCCCGCACGTCCAGCGCCACATAACCCGCACCACGCGCCCGATCGTGATTCCCTAAGTTCGTGCTCTCGACCGAATCCCGGTATCCTTCGATGCCGTAATGCAGCGACACGTTCTCCGCCAACCCGTCGCGCCTGCGAATCGAAGCCTGATAGCTCTCGTCCGAATGCCGGTTCTCGAACACCCGCGGTCGATCCCGATACAGCACGAACAAATCCGTGTGCCTCCGGTACCCGAACGCCGCTGTCGTATTCGCGCCCAACTCCTGCGAAATCGCAGCGAACCAACCCCGCGTCCGCTCCCACGAATTGAAGTTGCCGTAAAACTGGTCCGCCCCGAATGGCCGGTCGTTCGTCGCCAACGTTAGATTCCCCGCGCCCAGCCCAGACCGCCAATGCGTCAACGAAGCCATCGATAGATTCCGGTAGTCCCGGTTCGCCGCGAACCCGCTCGAAAAATCCCGCGACGCCGCCAACGTCTCCGTGAAATCCTTCCCTACCAAATCCAGCGACGCGCTCTCCTGATTGACGCCAAAATTCCCGAACGCCGTCCGCAGCCGGACCTCCCACGCCTCCGGAACCCGCGTAATCACGTTCACCACGCCGCCCACCGCATCCGAGCCATACAGCGCCGAGCCCGCACCGCGCAGCACTTCCACCCGCCCGATCGCGTCTGCCGGGAGCGGCACGTCGAAATTATGATGCCCACTTTGCGCGTCGTTCAGCCGCAGTCCGTCGAGCAAGACCAGCGTCTGCCCGAAGCCCGCCCCGCGGATCGAGATATCCGTCTGCACCCCGTTCGGAGCGCGCCCTCGCACGTCGATCGACGCATCCAACCGCAACAGGTCGAACATCGTCTGGATCAACACCCGCTGCTTGTCGTCGAGCACCCACGAGGTGACCGCCCGGTCCGCCTCCTCAAGCGGAATTGGTTCGAACGTGCCGGTAACTACCAGCGATTCTTTCGGCGGAGAAGCTGCTTTATAGGACGGCGGCGCAGGCGATTGGGCCCACAACCCAGAGGCCGCAATCAACCACGCGACTAAGCGGATCATCACGGTCAGTGTGACATAGGACGCCGGTCCGTCAAGTTACACCGAGCCCGTGGACTACCCCGCCTATCCAGGCTCTGCTAGTCTCAACCCCGGCGCCACTTCTGGATCCTCGAAGGCATAAGTCTGCCGTTCAGGAATCTATATGTCCCGATGGCTCGACGGCCCGGTGGTCGATGGCCAGTGGCCCGCCCGCTCCGCCCCGGAGCTTGACTTTCACTCTTCCACTCTTTTAACTTGAATGCTTCGCGATGTTTGCGAGAGCCATCGGCCCTATGGCGGAACAGCAAGGAAAAGAACAACAATCCGAGACTTTGCTGGACTCCACGCTCGAAAGCGTGGACGCAGCCGAAGAAGCCGTTTTGAAAGCCGCCACCGAAGTCGGCTTCGACGAAGATGATCTGCATAAGATCGGCATGTCGGTCCGCGAATGCATGGTCAACGCCGTAGTCCACGGCAATCGATATAACGCCAGGAAAAAGGTTCATTTCACCCTGACCCATGAGTCGGACCGCATTACGGTCGTCATCGGCGACGAAGGCGACGGCTTTGATCGGAATAACCTGCCGGATCCGCTGGCCGAAGAAAATCTTCTGCGCCACTCCGGCCGCGGCCTGCTCCTCATGCAGGCGTTTATGGACGAGTTTTCAGTACATAATCGGTCTCCGAAAGGGACCGAGGTTCGGATTATGAAGAAGCTCGCCAGCTAAGGCGGGATCGAAATCGCATCAGGCGGTGTCTTTCCTTCCGTGGCTGCCGCGGAGCCCTGGCCCGGTCCCTGAACGACCGGCGGGAAAAGTTTTTTTGAACGGTTTTCGATTAATCGAGGAGGAAATACAGTGAGCGTGAAAATGTCTACTCGCCAGGTCGGCGACGTCACCGTGATCGATGCGGCCGGCCGCATTACTCTCGGTGAAGGCGCCAGTGCCTTTCGCGATACCATCAGGGATTTGGCGAACGCCGGACACAAGAAAGTCCTGCTAAGCCTCGGCGAGGTTTCTTACATCGATAGCTCAGGCATCGGCGAAATGGTCTCCGGTTTCACCACTATCACCAACCTGGGCGGACAGTTGAAGCTACTCGGCTTGAGCAAGCGCGTCAAGGATCTCCTGCAAATCACTAAGTTGTACACCGTCTTCGAAGTATTTGACGACGAAGCGGAAGCCGTTCGTAGTTTCAGCTAGTCCTTTTAAAGGAGTACCGCGTTCCCCGACGGGAAGGCGGTACTCTTTTGTGTTTCGTCGGAGAATTCCGGCCCCTTACGCTCACTTCTCTTGCGTAAGGCTCATGCGTACGTGAGCCGAACCAATTCGAGAAAAAGCGCTTTCGTGCCGGTGGGAGGACCGCCATGAAACGGCGCATCGAGGTCCGTATGTTGGAACCGAGATCCGTTTCCGTTCTCTTGGCCGAAGAACACGCGCTGGTCCGCGAAGGCATCGCCTCCTTCTGCGAAAGCCAGCCTCAATATAAAGTCGTCGCGCAATGCGGCGAAGGCGAACAGGCGGAAAAGCTGGTCGAGTCCTTACGTCCCGATATCGCCATCATCGACGACTGCCTCCCGGACGTCGTATCCCTTGAGCTGGTCCGGCGCATTCGCATTTCCGGCTCCCCCACCAAAACCATCATTCTTTCCCTGCGCCGCGACCGGAAAACCGTCATCGAAACGCTACGAGCCGGCGCCAGCGGGTTCGTCCTGAAATCCGCGCCCGGATCCCAACTCATGGACGCCCTCGACCAGATCCTGCACGGCGGAGTCTACGTTTCCCCGCAGCTCGACCTAAATAAGCTGGTCCTCTCGAACAACTCCGGACGCCGAGCCGCCGACGACCCCATCGACTCTCTCAGCTCGCGCGAGTACCAGGTCTTCACCCTCCTCATCGAGGGAGTCCGAGCCAAGGAAATCGCCGCCCGCTTGGCATTAAGCCCCAAAACCGTCGATACCTACCGTGCCAGTCTCATGCGCAAGCTCGATATCCATGACGTAGCCGGCCTGGTAAAGTTCGCCATCACCAAAGACCTGACCACCACCGCAAGACACGCCTGATCGGTCCGCACCGAACCGCATTGTCCGCACCGAACCGCGACCGTTAGGGAGCGGACCTCCGCGAGTACAAGTGATGCGGAGCGAACCATCGGGCGCGCCGTAAGTCCCCCAAGCCCATTTTCGACAAAGCCGCCACTCGTAGATCGTGACGCAGGCGGCCTGAGTACTAAACCAAATGCCACCGGCATCACCGAATCCGAGCCGCGACAGGAGCGCTCCGAAGAAGCGCGTTAGGAGCGGTCACCAATCTCTCAGCGGACCCGCCTAAGCAATACAAGCCGTCAACACGTCCGGATCCACATTTCCGCCCGAAATCACGATTCCCACGCGCTTTGCATCCTTCGGCAACTTTCCTGCCAGAACGGCCGCGGCGGCCACCGCGCCGCTCGGCTCCGTCAGGATCTTCATCCGCAACAGAATGAACTTCACCGCCGCGCGGATTTCGTCTTCGGTCACCAGGATCACGTCCTCGACCAATTTCTGGATCAGCGGAAACGTCAACACGCCCGGCTTCGGAGTCCGCAATCCATCCGCGATCGTATCCGGCTGCACGATCTCCACAATGTGACCCGCCGTCAGAGATTGTTTGACGTCGTTAGCCCGCTCCGGCTCGACCCCGTAAATTCGGATCCGCGGATTTATCGCCTTCGCCGCAATGGCGCATCCCGACAGCAGCCCGCCTCCGCCCACGCAAACCACCAGCGTGTCCAGGTCCGGGCAATCTTTTAGGAATTCAAGCGCCGTCGTACCCTGCCCCGCGATAATCTTCGCGTGATCGAATGGCGGCACCAGGATCGCCCCCGTCTCCGCCGAAATCTTCTTCCCGATCGCCTCGCGGCTGGTGCCCTCGAAACGGTCGTAGATAATCACCTCCGCGCCATGCGCCCGCGTCGCCGCTAGCTTCAGCTTCGGAGCATCATCCGGCATCACGATCGTGGCCTTGATCCCCGCCCTCTCCGAAGCAATCGAAACCGCCTGCGCGTGATTGCCCGACGAAAACGCGACCACGCCCTTCAGCTTCTCGGCATCGGACAGCGAAAAAATGAAATTTGCCGCGCCCCGGATCTTGAACGCACCGCCGGTCTGGAAGTTCTCGCACTTGAACTGCGCTTCCACCCCCGCCGCGGTGTTGAAGCTCTTCGACGTAAGCACCGGCGTCTTCTGCGCGATCGGCCGGATCCGCCACGCCGCCTCTTCGATATGCACCAGCGAAATGTCAGTATCCGGCATGTTTGTCCACAATATTTTCGAGCGGCGCTCCCGCGGCGAAGCGTGCAAAGTTCTCCATGAAAATCTCGAGAGCCCCTTCAATCCAGCCCGGCGTCCGGTCGGCGCAGTGCGGCGAAATCAGCACGTTGTCCAAATCCCACAGCGGCGAATCCGTCGGCAGCGGCTCCACGTCGAATACATCCAGCGCCGCCGCCCGAATCCGCTTCTCCGAAAGCGCCTTCGCCAGCGCCGCCTCGTCGACAATCGTGCCGCGCCCGACGTTGATCAACATCGCCGTCGGCTTCATCGCCGCCAGTTCCCGCTCGCCGATCAACCGCTTCGTCTCCGCCGTGTTCGGAGCCGCAATCACCACGTAGTCGCACAGCGGCAGCATCTCGAGCAATTGCCCCGGGCCGTACGCCGCCGTCACCAGCGGATCGCCCGCCGATTGCTCCGGCCTCCGCCGCAACGCCAGTACCTTCATGCCGAACGGAACCGCCCGCTCCGCGCACGCCCGTCCGATTTCGCCGTACCCCACGATCCCCATCGTCGCCCCGTGCAATTCATGCGGCGTGAATCCGTTGTCCCACGAGCGTTCTTTCTGCTGCCGTAGCAGCCGCGGGAATTCCTTCGCGAAGTACATCGCGCTCGCAATGACGAATTCCGCCAGCGATCTCCGGAACGCGCCCCGCGCATTCGTCAACGGAGCCGGATGCGCCGCCAGCGCCGGCGACATCATCCCCTCGACGCCCGCCGAAAGCGAGTGCAGCCATTTCGCCTTCGTCGCATGCGGCAGGGCCGCGTGGAATAGCTTGTGGTCAAACGAGCATGACAGCACCACGTCCGCGCTTGGCGCCTCCGCGATGCATTCCTCCGGCGTCCCCCGGACCACCACTTCCACATCCGCCGGCAGACGATCGAGAATCTTTAGAAAAGGCCAGGCCGGATCGCCCAGTACAAGTACGGTCAGCTTCATTCGTATCTGTCAGTCTACCTGCGCCAGATTGTCCAGCGCGTCCGCTTCGAGTGAATAGTGGAAACGGTCCGACTCGCGCGTCGCTTTGAGGCGGTCATAAAACTCGATCGACGGAACATTCCAGTCGAGAACGCTCCAAACCAGATGCCGGTATCCGCGCTGCTTCACATATCGCGCCAGGTACGCCATGAACCGCTTGCCGTACCCGCGTTTCCGAACGCTTTCCCGCAAGAACAAATCCTCGAGATATAAATTCGGAACGCCTGCGTAGCTCGAAAATACCGGCAGGATCATTGCATACCCCACCGCCTCATCGCCTTCCTCGGCCAGCAGCACCGTGGCGATCGGGCGGTCCGAAAACACGTACTTCCGCAGGCTTGCCTCGTGCACCTGGACCCGCTCGCTCGCTCGCTCGTACGCTGCCATCTCACGGATCAAACTCAGCACGATCGGAATGTCGGCGGCCACCGCCTCGCGAATCAGGAATTCAGGCATGGACGTTCTATCCTATCGCTCGAACCACCCCCACAACCGGCCAAAGGTGGGACACTGGTGCCAGATGCGCTGTACGTGCGGAGCGGAACTTCCGCTGGATGCCCGGTTCTGTCATCGTTGCGGGAAACCGCAACGCGACGAAGATATTGTCCGCGAGGAGACCGCCCCGATCCCTCCGACTGTTCTCGTCGCCCAGCCTGTTCGCGATCCGAATCTTCCCGCCGCCGCAGCCCTCGTGGACGTCTCGTTCTCGAACAAAATCGCGCTCAAAATTGCGCTTCTCGTCGCGATGATGACCATCTTGCTGCGCTTTCTGCTGGGCATGGGCGGACCGGCCGACATCCTCTACCTGATTGCCCTGGCAGTCGGCGGAGCCTATTCCGTGTTCCTCTATCGCCGCCGCACTGGCGTCGCACTCTCCATCCTCAACGGAGCCCGCCTCGGCTGGTTCACCGGCTTCTTCGGCTTCCTGATCTTCGCCGTCTTCTTCTCGATCGCCGCCTTAGCGATGTCCGATCCCCAAATCGTCGTCGAGCTCAAGAATCAGATTAAGACCAGCGGCGTCCCCGAGGAATCACTCTCTCAGTTGCTCGACGTCCTCAAGTCGCCCCTGAAACTAGCCGCTACTCTGGCCATCACCTTCATCATGTTCACCCTGGCCCCCACCTGCGGAGGAGCTCTCTCCGCCCGCCTCCTGAAAAGCCGCCCAGCCGCCAACAACTAACCAAACTAGTGTGCGTAGTTCTCCGGCCTGTGCACCAAATCGAAGTCCTCACGAGCGGCACGCGGGATTGAACCTTGAGCGTCAGCGATGGGACCCCGCACCGAACCGCGACCGTTAGGGAGCGGACCTTTCTGTTACACCAACTCGTCAGCGATGGGACTTCGCGCAACGGGAAAGCGCTAATGCTTCGCCGTCCGCTTCACAATCGCCACGCCAGCAAATATGATCACCATCGCGATCATCTCGCGCAACCCGAACGGCTCCCGGTAGACCAACCACCCCAGCGTGACAGCCACTAACGGATTGATATACGTGTAGCTACTCACGATCGCCACCGGCAGCCGCTCCAATGCATACAGGTACGCGCTGAACGCCACAATCGATCCGAAAACGATCAGCCACGCGAGCGCGCCCACGCCCCGCCAACTCCATACCACCGGCGCATGCGGCAGCAGAAACGCCGGACTCGCAAATGCCAATCCAGTCGCCAATTGTTGGATCGCCCCCGACACCGTGCTGTGCACCGTGGACGTCGCCCGTCGCGTCGCAATCGATCCCAGCGACCAGCCCGAACACCCCAACTGCAGCAGCAGGAAGCCAGCCAGCAGATTCGGATCCCACGTCCCACCCTTCGGCGCGACCAGGAACCCCACGCCCAGGAATCCCACGATCATCCCCGCCACAGTCGGCAAATGCGGCTTAGCGCCGCCCGGGACCAACGCCTCGAACCCCACCATCCAGAACGGCGACGTCGTCACGAAAAGCGCCGCCATCCCGCTCGGAATCCACTGCTCGGCGTACGCCAGGCACCCGTTGCCAATCCCCAGCATCACCAAGCCGAACGCCGCCGTCAGCCACAATTCCCGCCCGCGCGGAATCTTTGCGCCGGTGAACGCCGCGCCCGCCAGAAGGATCCCGCCCGAAATCAAATACCGGACCGCTACCAGCATAGTCGCCGGCATCATCTCCAGCGCCACGCGGATCGCGAGATACGTCGTGCCCCAGAAGAAACACACAGCGCCCAGGGCCACGTAGGCCTTAAAAAGTGGATGGCTTCGCACAGAAGGGAGTGAACGCGGCCTGATCTCCAGCAAAAGAACCGCTGCTCTCTCTTTTTAGCCTACCAGCCGGCCCGCTACCAAAAAGAAAAACCGGGCGCAAAGCCTTGCGGCCCCTCGCCCGGTCTCACTTGCTGCGGGAAAAAACGAACTAGTTAGTCAACGTACCCTGCAGATACAGAGTGCTCGTCTGAGGCTTCGTAGCCTGTCCACGACCACCTGCCCCAGGGAACGCGCGCACGACACGGAACAGCACCGAGTCGCCCGACTTCAGCGAACTCTGGATCTTGCGAACATCCTCCACGCTCGACACCGGCTGCCGGTTAATCGAGATGATGATGTCGTTTTCGACCATGCCGATTTCTTCGGCGAACGATCCGGATTCGACGCTGCGAACCGCGACGCCACGCTTATCCGTCACCAGATCTTTCTCGGCATCTTTGAGCGGCTGGATGCGGATGCCGAACTTCGACTGCGTCGCTTCGGGCGCGGACGGCTCGTCATCCTTCGGCGCACGGCCGCCATTTACGCGCGGATCGTCTTTGAAGACATCCATGCGGTCCTGGATCGTGACGTTGAAATCCATCTTCTTGCCTTCGCGATCGACAGTCACCTTCGCCACCGTGCCGATCGGCGTCTCGGCGATCCGCGAAACCAGGTCGTCGCCATCCATCACCGGCTTGTTGTTGAGCCCGATGATGATGTCCTCATCCTTCAAACCCGCCTTCTCCGCCGGACCGCCCTTGTGGACGCTGCTGATCAGCACGCCGCCGTTGACGCCCAGGCTCTTCAGGCTTTCCGCCTTCTGGTCCTTCTGCCACTGGATGCCGATCGAACCGCGCGTCACGCGGCCGGTGCGGATGATGTCGTTATATACCTTCACCGCCATGTTCATCGGCAGCGCAAACCCGATGCCCTGGTACCCGCCACTCTGCGTCGCGATCATCGTATTCACGCCGATCACTTCGCCCCGCAGGTTCAGCAGCGGACCGCCGCTGTTCCCTGGATTGATCGCCGCGTCCGTCTGGATGAAGCGCTGGAACTGCTGGGCGTTGATGTCGCGGCCTGTCGCGCTCACGATACCGGCCGTCACGCTGGCTTCAAGGCCGAACGGCGAACCGATCGCCACCGCCCAATCGCCAACCTGCACGCTCTCGGAATTCGCGATCGCCACCGGAACCAGCGGCTTCTTCGCATCGATCTTGATCACCGCCAAGTCCGTCTCGGCATCCACGCCGATCAGCTTCGCGCGGTATTCCGTCGCATCGCCGTGGATCTTCACCTTGATGCGATCGACGCCATCCACCACATGATTGTTGGTTAGAATGTAGCCGTTCTTATCGACGATGAAGCCCGAACCCGACTGCGCGCGGCGCTGCGAGCGCGGCTGCTGTAAGCCTGGATTGTTGCGGAAAAACCGGAAGAGATCGAGCGGTGCATTCGGATCGCCGCCGCCTGGACCCGCTTCCTCGTCATCCGCCTGCGGCGTTCTCTGCCGCCGCGTTGCCGTCTCCGTTTTCCCCAGCGTTTCCGCCGTTATATTTACTACCGACGGATCCAGCTTCTTCGCTAACTTCGTAAACTCGTTGCCAATCTGGCTGACGGCCGGAACCACCAGCGGAGTCGCGTCCGGCGCCGTAGACTGGCCCTTCGCCGCGTACACTCCGGTGTTCACTAGCGTGCCGATGACGATGCCCACCGAAAGAGTGAACACCAATAAGGACATGGAAAGCAGCTTCTGCTGCGACATGCGATCGAACAACTTCATACCCTCACTCACTTTCTTGTCAGTCTTACCGATGCCAGAATTTCTTCAATTATAGATCGGCTAAAATCCTCAGCGCCTGTTTACGTTGTTTTAAAAAGGTAGGCGCAACCGCTTCGGGTGCCTGTCCAAGCACGAACTTGGCCACTTTGCCCTATCCCGATGGATGTTCCGTCGAGCCAGTTGGTTTCAATTCCACCACTAAAATGCTGCTCAAGATCAAAACCGCTCCGATTGTCGCCCGCCCGCTCAATTGCTCCCCGGCGAAAATTAACGACGTCAGCCACGCAAACAAAGGTTCAAGAGTCAAAATCACCGCGGATCGTGTGGCCGTCGTCGATCGCTGCGCCCACGTCAGCAAGGTGAATGCGAACGCTGTCGCCAGCAAGGCCGTAATCGCCAACCCCGACATCAGTTCGCCGTTCCAGTGAACGAACGGAGTTTCCACCCACCAGAAAACCGACGCGCCCAGTACGGCTCCCGTAACAGTTTGATAGAGGGCCAACGCGACAGGTGAGCACCATCGTGCGATCCGAACCACCAATATTAAATGGGCCGCATAGGGGATCGTCGACGACGCGACGAACAGATCGCCGCCTTCAAGCGCCCAGCCCTCGTTCGGCAGCGTCAACAGAGCCATGCCGAACCCGGCAATCCCCACGCCGGCCAATTCCAACAACTTTGGTACAGTGCGATAGACGAGCGACCCGAGCAAAGGTACCACCACAACGTAAAGTCCAGTGATGAACCCCGTTTTTGTCGCTGTCGTGTACTTCAACCCGATGGTCTGCAGCACGTATCCGAGGAACAGGCAGGACCCTGCCGCCATACCACCCAGAATCGCCCGTTTTCCGCCCGAGCCCTCACTCGGAATCTGTTCTCCGCCAGATCGCTGGCTCTGAAAGTAATAGAGTACCCCCAACGCCACCGCCGCCAACGTGAATCGAAGCGTAAGAAATAAGAGGACCGAAGCGTGCGCCAACGAGGCCTTCGTCGTAATGAAGGTGGCGCCCCAAATGAACGCGATCAGTACCAGCGCCAGGTCCGCCCGCAGCCGGATATTCATGAGGTGGCATAGGCCTCCGGCCTGTGCTCCGAAAGCCCAAGTGGCATAGGCCTCCGGCCTGTGCTCCGAAAGCACATGTGGCATAGGCCTCCGGTCTGTGCTCGGAGGCCTCCGACCCCCATCAGGACGCCGCCGCCAGCCCCACCCCGTCCGGATCCCGCAACAGAAGCCCCAGCGCCAAGGCCACCCGCCGCAACCCCGACTCCCGTCCGTCCGGATGGAACCATTCGCCCGGCGTGTGCGCCCCTCCGCCTTGGCCGCCGGCTCCGATCGAGACCGCCTGCATCCCCATCGACAGCGGAATGTTCGCATCCGTCGAAGCGCAATCCATCTGCGCCCGGATCCCCTGGTGCGCATCCACCGCGCGCAGGTACTCGAGAATCGGCGCGTCCTGCGCCACAGACCCGCCCGGACGCGAACCGATTTCCTTCATCTTGGCCGTCACGCGACCCCCGGTCGCATAGCGGTTTTCCGTCTCGATCGCCTGCTCGGTCGCTTCGACCAGCATCGCCGTCATGCGCTCTAACTCCGACGCGTCTTCGGAACGCAAATCCACCTTCGCCCGAGCTTGCCCCGCAATCGAGTTCACGCTCGATCCGCCTTCGAAGATCCCGAAATTGAAGGACGACCGCGGCCCGTTACCCAGATCCATCCGCAGGTCCGTGAACAGCGTCACCGCCCGGCTCAGTGCATGCACCGGATTCCCGATCCCGAAATCGCTCCAGCTATGCCCGCCGCGCCCGTGCAGCGTAATGTCGTATCTCCGGCTCGCCAGCGCACGATACGTAATGTGATCCGTCGCCGGACCGTCGAGGACCAGGAACGCACGCACCCGCGCCGCCAGCGCCGATTGCCGGCACAAAAAACGCATCCCGCTGAGATTGCCTTCGCCCTCTTCCCCGACATTGGCCACGATCAGCAGACCCGCCTGCGCCTCGTTCACCGGCTCCAAAGCCTGCCAGGAAGCCGCAATCGCCAGCAGCGCCGCAAGACCGGCTCCGTTGTCCGAAACTCCCGGACCCACAAAGCGCCCCTCGCTCCCGATCTTGATATCGTCCGCGGAACGCGGCGAAAGTACCGTATCCAGATGCGCCGTCACCGCCACCAGCGGCGTATCCCGCTTCGCGCCGCGCGTCGCAATCACGTTGCCGGCGCGGTCCAGCTTTGCGTCCCAATCCAGCTCACGCAACTGGCCAACCATCCACTCCGCGCGCTCCTGCTCGCGAAACGTAGGCGCCGGAATCCTGCAAAGGCGAATGTGTTGTTCGTTGATCCAGGCGCGCTCTTTCGAATACCACTCCAGGCACGCCGCCATCTGCTTCTGCCGCGCAAGCTCAGCCACCAGCCGCGAACCGCGGCCCGCTTTCGGCGGTTGAACCAGTGACCCCATCTAGGAACAAGTCTAATCTAGTGCCGCAACAACGCTTCGCTCCGAGTTCGCGCGACGCTGACGTGCTACCGCCAGGTTGCGCTCATCAACTTCGTCTTGAGATTGAACCCGGAGCGTAAGCGACGGGACTTCGGAGGCATTGATGCGCGCAACGAAGCGAGCGAAGCCGCGCCGTAAGTGCCCGCCAAGCACCGCGACCGAAGGCTAACTCGCCCTCGCCCGCCGCATCCGCCAGCCGACCAGCAAACAGCCGAGACCAACCAGCCCCAAGCTACCGGGCTCCGGAGTTCCCGTGTCCACAATCGTGTTCGCGTTCGCGCATCCGCCGACATTCGTCGTCCCGGCAAGCGTATTCGCCGTTTCTGCAAACACGCAGCCGTTGACGGTCCCGGTCAAAACGCCGCTTCCACCGGCAGCTGCCGACATCGTGAAACTGGTGCCCGCCAGAATGTTTCCGTCGAACAGAATCGGTCCCGACGACGACACGCTGATGGTCGCCGCCTTGCCGACAATCCAGTAAATATGATCCGCGCGAGCCTGATTCGCAAGCACGAACGTGAGCGCTCCATTCACTGTCAGATCGCCATCCGTTCGAAGCAAGAACACCTCGTTCGGATCATTTTGCGCATCGAACGTCACCGTGATTCCTGAGACGGTAGAGATATTCGTCAACACGAATGTGTAAACGTTATTGCCCGTGAACGCTCGATTGACAGTCAGATCCGCATAAGACTGCGTCGAACCCAAGCCTTGCGCCGTCTGAAACGCACTCACGAAATCGGTGTACGCATTGTTCGAAGCCGTGCTGCCCGGCGCAATCACGCTGCCATTCGTCGTCGTCCCCGTCGGATTGAATCCCGTGATCGTGCCGGAACCGTTGATGACGCCCACGTTTCCATTGACCACCGACGTCCCGGTATTCGAAACCGTTCCGCCCAATATCCCGAAGGACTGCGCCGTAGCGAGGTTCACTACGATCGGACCACCCCGCGCGCTCACCGCTCCGCAGGCGGCCATGACGGCCAAGATGAAATATCGAGTCATCGTTTCCTTAATTTAGGCGCTGGCGATTGGAGAATCGTCCGCCAGAAAAAATGGCGATCACGTCGGATTATCCGCGAATTTACTCCGGGCTGCAAGCATAAAAATCCCTCAGAAACCAGCTACGGTGCAAGCCTGTGCACAAACCAGGAACATCCCTTAACGAATAACGAAGCCAATGAGCTGAATTTCAGCCTTGATTAAGATTCATTTACTCAGGCAGCGTGAAATCCTTGAATTGCTCCCGCAAAGCCCGCTTATTAAACTTGCCGACACTCGTCTTCGGCACCGCGTCGATAAAGATGATCTCGTCCGGCAGCCACCATTTCGCCACCCGATCCTTCAGGAACTCCAGAATCTCTTCCTTCGTCATGGTATGCCGATGATCCGGAAACGGAGCGACACACGCCACCGGACGCTCCTGCCACTTCGGATGTGAAACGGCAATTACTGCCGCTTCCATCACCTTAGGATGCGCCATGATCGCGTTCTCCAAATCGACGCTTGAAATCCATTCGCCGCCGCTCTTCACCAGATCCTTCGTGCGATCCATGATCTGCAGGTAGCCTTCCGGATCGATCGTCGCCACGTCCCCCGTGCGGAACCAGCCATCCATAAACGACTCCCGCTGACCCTGCTCCTCGCCCCGCGGATCGTGATAATAGCCCGACATAATCCACAGCCCGCGGATCTGCAATTCGCCCATCGTCACCCCGTCCCACGCGACTTCGCGATACACGCCCTCCGCATCGCCCTCGTCCATGATCCGGATATCGATGCCCGCCACCGGCAGTCCATGCCGCGCCATCACGTCATGCCGCGTGGTCATCGCGAGGCCATCCAGATTCGACTTCATCTGCAAAACCGTCGCGATCGGAGTCGTCTCCGTCATCCCCCACGCCAGCATGAACCGGATGCCGTATTTCTTCTCGTAAATCTCAATAAATTGCCGGGGCAGCGCCGAACCAGCCGCCGCAATCATCCGCAAACTCGAAATGTCACGCGGTGTCGTCTGCAGATATCCATGCAGCCCCATCCACAGCGTCGGAACGCCCGCCGTGAACGTGACCTTCTCGCTTTCGATCAAATCGGCAATGTCTTTCGGCTGCAAACTGCGTCCGCACAACACCACCTTCGACCCGTTCATCACCGCCGCGTATGGAAGGCCCCATCCATTCGCATGGAACATCGGCACCAATTGCAGCACCACGTCGCGCTCGGAAATCGCGAAGCTGTCCACATGCGACAACCCAAACGTATGCAGCACCAGCGAGCGATGCGAATACAAAACACCCTTCGGATGCCCGGTCGTCCCCGACGTGTAACAGGTAGCGCACGCGTCCAGCTCATCGAACTCCGGCCATGCATGCGGACCATCACCGGACTCCGCAATCAGCGTCTCGTAGTCATACGCCGGACCCACGTCGCCCTTCGCCGCCTCTCCGTCATCCAGAATCACGAACTGCGTCACCGACGGAATGTCTTTCTTGATCGCGTCCAGCAAATACACCAGCGACGAATCGACAAAAATCGCTTTATCGCCCGCGTGTTCAATGATGTACGCCAGCTGATCGCTAGCCAATCGCAGGTTCAGCGTGTGCATCACAGCACCCGAACACGTAATCGCGAAATACAGTTCCAGATGCCGGTAGGAGTTCCAGCAAAGCGTTCCCACCCGGTCTCCGGGCTGGATCCCCAAACGCGTCATAGCAGCCGCGATCTGGTGCGTCCGCCGATGAAAATCCGCGAACGTATAGCGGTGCATCTCCCCGCTATGCAGCTTGCTGGCGATTTCCTTCTTCGGAAACAACTTGGCCGCACGCTCCAAAACATGGGGAAGCGTCAGCGGATAATCCATCATCAGTCCGCGCATAAGCCACTATAGGTAACACACGTAGCATAGGCCTCCGGCTTGTGAAACTAATCAATCCCTACGCCACCCGCGCCGCAGCTTCCTCCGACCACAGCACAACGTATCCGCAAGCCACCACCGCGAGGAACAGCGTCAGCGTCGGCGACGTCCCCAGGTTCAATTCCACCCACCCGCTCACAACCACCGCGACGATCGCGGAAATCGCCCCCAACAGCATCGCGCGCGCTCCTGGATCCTTCTTCCGCCGCAATCCACGCGCGAAATCGAACAGCACCTTCCCGATCAGTGCGAGCAACGCCAGCACCGCCGGAATGCCCCGCTCCGCCGCAAAGTGGATGTAGTTATTGTGCAGATGCTCGTAATATCCCGGAGGCAGCGGTCGCCGTATATCCGCCGGCAAATACGCATAAAATTGCGGACCCACCTGCTCCGGACCCACCCCAAACAACGGATGCGCCTTGATCATTTCGTACCCAACCCGCCGGCAGATCTCACGATGCATGTTCGAATCCATTTCACCGTGCGGCACCAACGCCGAAATCAACCGGTCGCCGATTGAAAGCGGATTGAATATCAAAACCGCGATCACCGGCAGCGGCGCCAGCAACACCGTCCATCGCTTCCAATTCCACAACAAGATCAAGCCGCCGACCCCCGCGCCAACCCACATGCTCCGCGTGAACGCCAACACCAGCCCTGTGCCCATCAGTACGATCGCCCCCGAATACAGCAGCCGCATCCTCCGGCTGACCGGCGCAAAGAAAAGTATCGCCAGAACCAGCAGCATCACCACCATCATTTGCCCGCTGAACGACATCCAGTGGCTCATGAATCCCGTGATTCGCTCGCCCACATAGAATTCGTAAAAATGGCGGTGCAGCCGCTGTGCCTCGCGGTATTTCTCGAAAAACTGCACCAGGCTCCACGCCGCCGACGCGGCCCCCGCCGCCGCCCACCAGCGGATTACCAACCCCACTTGCGCCAATCCGTGGATCGCCGTCGCGATCGCCAGTAGGATCAGGTACACGTAGAATTTTCGGACCTGCGGAAACGCATGCGCCGCGTGTCCGTTCACCAGGATCGACAAAATCGTCCACCCGAACCACACGCCCAACGGCAACAGAATCGGCGGAAACCGCAGTTTCATCCGCCCCACCAGAATCGCAAGAATCGCCGCGCCGATCAGAATCTGGCAAGCGGCGATCGAAATCAAAGAAGCCACCGCCGCCCCGCCGGTGCAAACCAGCGCCACCAGCTCCGCAGTGATTGGCTTTCCTCGAAACGTCAACAATCTTGCAGTATCCCACTCCTCATGAGAGGGCGCGGCGAGACGTCTGCGCCCGACCGCGCACGAGGCGCGATCGTGAGGTCGCGCTCACCTCGTAGCGCAAACTCGCCTCTTCTGACGCGCTCCTCCGGAACGCTCTGGGCGCCGCTCGGAAATCTGGCTTTGATTAGTGCACAGGCCAGAGGCCTACGCCACAATCCACAGGCCAGAGGCATTCCCCCCCACCGCGCGAAACAAATCCACACTGGTGGAATCCTATATGGAAGCAAGAAAAGATCGAAGCCAATCCATCCGTTGGCAGGACGATCCTGCGAGGTTCACGAGTGCGCCCTTTCCGTCTTGGAGTGGACGCGGAACTGGCCAAAATCGAAAGTCTCAAGACCACGCCATGCGCGCCCGCGAAAAAAAAGAAATCGAGCTCGCGCTCTGCCGTTATTTCCGGGCCGTCAGCAAATTAAGCCAGCCCGGCCAGCGGAATCGCGCCGGCTCCGGTCAGCACCCGCCGCAGCACATCGATTTGTCCAAGGTGGTAGTTCAGGTGTCCGTTGAGATGCACCACAAACTGCTGCGTCGTCATGGCGTGTCCGAGCACCCGCTCCGGAAACTCCGCCGCCAGAACTTCGTCACTCAGGCATTCGACAACCCCCGGAATGGAATCGCGGACCCGCTCCATGCGCGAAACGAGGTCGGCCGCCGGCAATCCGGTCGTCGAAAACTCTAACGGGCGCTTCCGCTCATACGGCAACCCGCCCAACTGCCGTCCAATGAACTCACGCAGGTTGCCCTCGAGATGCAAAACCAGGTTCCCCACCGAATTCGTCATGCCCGCCGTAGTCGCCCACAGTAAGTTCGCATCCGGAAACGCCTCGATCTCCTGAATCACCCGCGTCAAATCCCGCCGGTATAAAGCCCCAAGTTCCCGTGCAATCGTCATCGGCCACCATTGTATGTCCCCCAGGCTTGAGCCCGAAGCATAAGCGACGGACCCGAGGCGCGATCGTAAGATCGCGTTCACTAAAGTCTTAGTCGTCGAGTCCTGGTGACACGTCTGCTTCTTTAAGGCGTCTCAGCGCTGAGTTCCCGCCCTTGCTGGCGATATCAGAACCGATTCGCGGGAGTATCAGGACCTGAGGTCCAGTCGCTTACGCTCCGGGTTCAATCCGCACGAGCGGGTGAGTTAGTGAACGCGTTTTGTAGGAGAGTGTGCCGTGCGCGCGCCTCGGTCGGATCGTTCCGGAGCTTCTATGGCTCCATATTCAAGTTGAAGTGCGTCACAAACTGGATGAAGTCGGACACCTCGATCATGTTCGCGCCGGTCCACCGGATCGTGTGCGAATCCACCCGGGTTACGCCCTTCAAGTACCCCAGGATCTCGACCGGCGTGTAATTCTTGAGCCCTAACTCCAGCACTACCGGACCCGCAATCACGTATGGCTTGAACTTACTGAAGTTTGCTAGGGCCGCGCGCGCCGTCCGCTCGATCAACTCGCACGATGCCTGTGGCGTCAGCGAATTCGCGGAGTGAAACCCCAGCGATTTTTTGGTCTCCGCCGCCTCGATCGGACCCACCAGCGACCGGACTTCGGCGATTGCCGCGTCGTCACCCGAGATCATAATCACCGGAACGCCAAAGTGCCCGGCCACCGCCGCGTTGTTCGCGCCCTCCGTCACCACGATTCCGTTGAGCGAGACCTTCGTCAGCCGCGCGCTCGAAAACGTGTGCGCCCGCACGCCGGACAGGTTGTTCGTGGATGCGTGATAACCGATGAAGATCGCCGCATCGAAGCTCGAATCGATGCCGCCCATCATGCCCAATCGGCGCGGCCAAGCGCGGATCACCCGCACGTCGCTCGGGAACTGCTCGATCAACAGGTTCTCGCCATTGCCGTGCGCATCCGCAACCACGATCTCCGTCGCGCCCGCCGCCTTCGCTCCGTTGACTGCCGCCACCGCTTCCTTCGTCATAAAGTTGCGGAACCGCTCGTACTCAAAGGCTCCCGGCGAAAGCTGATCGGCCGTTACTACGCCCGCCACGCCTTCCATGTCCACCGAAAGATGGACCTTCATCTTCCGCGGCTGCGCGAAAGCCACGCCCGTAAACACCGCCGCACACGTCAACAGCAAAGCAAAACGCATGCGCCCGATTGTAGCTCGACTCGCGCGACGAAGAGCCATCCACGAATCCGTATGATGGAGAGCATGCCTCGCTACGCGGCCATCGATATCGGGAGCAACTCCTTGCGCCTGCTTGTGGCCGATACGACGCCAGGCCGGCAGATGCAGGTGCTCGCCGCCGAACGCCTGGTGACGCGACTCGGCGAAAGCGTCTTTCGCTCCGGTCGAATCAGCAAAGACGCGATGGCCATCGTCTGCCAGCAACTCGCGCGCTTCGCCGAGATTCACAAGTTCCATGAAGTGCTGGCCGTCCGCGCCGTCGCCACCAGCGCCGTCCGCGACGCGAGCAATCGATTCGAATTCCTCGAGCGCGCCTCCGAAGCCGCCGGCACGCCCGTCGAGATCATCTCCGGACAGGAAGAAGCCCGCCTCATCCATCTCGGGGTACAGGCCGTCTGGCCGCACCCCAATCAGCGCATCGTGATCGTCGATGTCGGAGGCGGCAGCGCCGAGATCATCCTCAGTGAGAATGGACGTCTCGAAGCCGCCTTTTCGAAACCTCTCGGCGCTGTGCGCCTCACCGAAGTCTTTCTGAAATCCGATCCACCCACCGAAGCCGAGCTCCACCGGCTCGACCAGTTCATCGACGAGAAGCTGGCGAAGCCTCTCGACCGCATCGGACGCGGACCCTTCGACCGGCTGATCGCCACCTCGGCCACGGCGGCGGCCATCGTCTGCGCCGTCAACCGCATTCCCCGCACCCGCCGCGAAGATGCCGACCATCGACGCGCCACCGTCGGCCAGGTCCGGACCTTCTATAAGGAGGCTGCCTCGCACGACCTTTCTTCTCGCCGCAAGATGCAAGGCGTAGGACCCCGCCGTGCCGAGATCGTCGTCGCCGGCTCCGCCGTTTTCCTGCGCGCACTCGAAGCCTTCGGCCAGCCGTCGCTCTCCTACGCGAGCGGCGGAGTCCGCGAAGGCATCGTCGCCGATCTCGCCGCCCGACGCGTCGGCCGCGAGCTGTCGCAGTTGGGCCGCGACCAGCGCCAGGCCGTCGCGCAATTGAGCAAACGCTTCGGAGTCGCTCCCAAGCATTCGAAGAAGGTCGCCGACCTCGCACACGAGCTGTTCGTCGGTCTCCTCCCGCTCCATCGCCTCTCGCCCGTTTGGGGCAAACTGCTCGAAGCCTCCGCCTACCTGCACGACATCGGGCATTTCATCAGCGACACCGCGCACCACCGCCATTCCTACTACATCGTCCAGAACGCCGATCTCGGCGGCTTCACTGACTTCGAGCAGCACTTCATCGCGCTCCTCTGCCGCTTCCATCGGAGGACCTCACCCGGCGATGCGCAGAGCGGACTCGAAGGCCTGGACGCGGATTCGGTCCGCGCCCTGATGTGGCTCACCCCCCTCCTACGCATCGCTGACTCGCTCGACCGAAGCCAGGAGCAAAAGATCGAGCATGTCGTTTGCGAGATGCTGGACGGCCAGGTTCGCATCTCACTCAAAGTCCGCGGAGACGCTAGTCTGGAGATGTGGGCGGCCGATCGGATCGCTCCCCTCTTCGAGCAGGTGTACGGCCAGCCGTTGAGCTTCATCCGCCAGAGAGGTTCCGCTTAGATGAGACTGGATGCGTTTGCGAAAGAGTTGTTCCGGTCTCGACTGGAGAAGCTCGACGAACAGCTCGAAGACGGACACCAGAAGGCCGACGAGGATGCCGTCCATGATCTCCGAGTAGCCATCCGCCGCTTCTCGCAAGTCCTGCTGGTCTTCCATCGTTTGTTGCCCGCTCCGAAAGTGGACGACGTCCGCAAGAAGCTGAAGAGGGTGATGAAGGCCGCCGGCGGATTGCGCAATCTCGATGTTGTGCTCCAGGTCATCGGCGAGACCACGCCGGGTAAGCTTCGCAAGGCTCTCGAAGCCCGGCGCTCCAAAGCCCTCGCGAAGCTCGACCGGCGGATCGCCCGCGCCGTCAAAGACAACTGGCTGCGCGAGTGGCGAAAGAGCCTGAAGTTCCGGCACTCCACCCGCGACGTGAGGACCTATGCTGCCGATGTGATCGGACCCGCCGAAAAGCAGTTCCTGGAGAGAGGCGACAAGAGCGCACGGCCCGAAACAACACCTGCGGCTCTGCATCGCTTCCGTATCGTCGCGAAGCAACTGCGCTATTCGATGGAGCTGTTCGAGGCCTTGGAAGAAGAAGGCTTCGGCCCGCGAATCGAAGCCGCCCGCGAGTTGCAGCAGATCCTGGGCAACGCGCACGACGCCGTCATCAACGCCGACCTCGTGAAGGAAGCGGGCGGTCCGGCATCGCTCGAGAAACGCCTGCGCGCGGCTGAACGCCGCTATGCGGAGAAGTTCCAACAGGAATGGCCGAAGATCCGGGCGGCCATCGCCAAGCCGCATCCCGCTCCACCCAATGCCGCACCCAAGCGGAAGGCAAAGCACTGAAGAGTTCGGTTTCGCCGCCTCAAGGAATCTGTTCTTTCCGCAGCGACCGTCAATGGCCTCGCCTACAATCGATGGAGATGATCGAAACCGTTCGGCGCATGGTGGGCGCCTCTACCCTCTTCCTCCTAAGCAGCCTTCCAGTCCTGTCGCAAGGCAACTACGAAGTGCAGGTCTACGGAGCGCCGACGATGGCCAAAGGTGCCACGATGGTCGAACTCCACAGCAACTTCACGTTCTCCGGCAGCAAGACGGTGATCGATGGCATCCGCCCGACCAACCATCAGTGGCACGAGACTCTCGAAATCACCCACGGCTTTAGCGACTGGTTTGAGACCGGATTCTACATCTTCACCGCCGCCGACAACACCTATGGATGGGACTTCGTCGGCACGCACATCCGCCCCCGCGTAGCCGTTCCTGAAAGCTGGAAGTGGCCTGTGGGCGTCAGTCTGTCCACGGAAATCGGCTACCAGCGGGCAGTCTATTCCGGCGACACCTGGACATGGGAAATCCGGCCGATCATCGACAAGCAGTACAAGAAGCTGTACTTGGCGTTCAACCCGACGCTCGAACGCGCCTGGCATGGGCCGAGCGTCCGCAGCGGCGTCGAGTTCTCGCCGAACGTCAAGATCGGTTGGGATTTCACGAAGAAAGTCAGTGCCGGGCTGGAATACTACGGAGCATTGGGGCCGGTTGGCAACTTCAATCCGCTACGCCAGCAGGAACAGCAGATCCTGCCCGCCATCGACATTGACTTTGGACCGCAGTGGGAGTTCAACTTCGGAGTCGGAGTCGGCATCACAGGCTCCACCGATCACCTGCTGGTCAAGATGATCGTCGGACGCCGCTTCGGCGGAACCCGCAAGAAGTAGGGGCGTTTCCTGATTCCAAGTGGACTGCGGAGCCAGAACGCGATAAACTAACGATTGGCCTCACTGGGAGGTCGTCTAATGGTAAGACTGCGGCCTCTGGAGCCGCGTATCGGGGTTCGAGTCCCTGCCTCCCAGCCAATCCTGCCCGCCTCATTTCCTTCGATTGGCGATCTGGGGGAAACGTGCTGTCTGACTAGCTGATCTTCTCCGCGATCGACTTCGCCTGCAGAAACTGGAGCAGGTAGTCCGGGCCGCCTGCTTTCGAATCCGTTCCCGACATGTTGAAGCCGCCAAACGGATGCGCTCCGACCATCGCTCCGGTGCACTTGCGGTTGATGTAGAGGTTGCCGACGAAGAACAGGTCTTTCGCCTTGGCGATCTTCTCCGGATTGTCGGTGTAGACGGCTCCGGTCAGGCCGTATTCCGAATCGTTCGCAAGCTCCAGGGCGTGATCGAAGTCGCGGGCCTTCGCGACCGCGAGAACCGGCCCGAAGATCTCTTCCTGAAAGAGACGATCCTTGGCTTCAATATCCGCGATAACGGTCGGCTGGATGAAATAGCCATCGCCCGGCGCCGTATCTCCACCCGTGACGACGCGGCCTTCGCGCTTGCCGGTCTCGATGTAATCGAGGATGGTCTTTTTGGCTCCGGCATTGATCACCGGACCCATCGCAAACCGCGGATCATCGGATTCTCCGATAGTCAGCATGGCGACGCGCTCCTGGACTTTCTCGAGGAACTGGTCATAGATCGCGGCATCGACGATGGCGCGCGAACAAGCCGAGCACTTCTGTCCCTGATAGCCGAACGCGGATTGGACGACTCCGGCGGCCGCTACGGCGACATCGGTTTCCTTATCGACGACGATCGCGTCCTTGCCGCCCATTTCGGCGACAACGCGCTTGATCCAGATCTGACCCTTGCGCGGCTTCGCCGCCAGTTCGTTGATGCGCAGACCGACATCGCGCGATCCGGTGAAGGAGATGAACCGGGTCTTCGGATGCTCGACGAGAAGGTCGCCGACGACAGCTCCGCTGCCGGTGCAAAGCGAGAAGCTTTTGGCCGGGAAACCGGCATCGAGCAGCACCTCGGCGAACTTCGCCGCGATGGTCGGCGTGTCGCTCGACGGCTTAATGACGACCGTATTGCCGGCTACCAGCGCCGCGCATGTCATACCGGCGAGAATCGCCAGCGGGAAATTCCAAGGCGGAATGATGATGCCCGCGCCGAGCGCGAGGTACACCATTTCGTCCTTTTCGCCCGGCATCTGAACCACAGGATCCGGATTCGCGAGCTTCTGCATCTGGCGCGCGTAATACTCAAGGAAGTCGATGGCTTCACCGACTTCGGGCTCGGCTTCATTCCACGTCTTGCCGGCTTCGATCACCAGCCAGGCGTTGAATTCGAACTTCCGCTCGCGGATCAGCTGGGCGGCGCGCAGCGTCATCGCAATCCGCTCGGCAGCCGGAACGTGGCTCCAGTTCGGGAAGTAGGCGTGCGCGCTTTCGATCGCCTTGGTAGCTAATTCGGCGGTCGCTTTGTGATGCTGGGCGACCACTTCAGAGGGCCGCGACGGATTGACGGACTTCAGCAGATCGCCGGTCTTCACCCGCTCCCCGTCAATCAGGAGAGCGTACTCCCTGCCAAGCTCGGCCCGCACTTTTGCGAGTGCCGCCTCCATGGCGGACTTGGTTTCCGGCTTGGTGAAATCGGCGTACGGTTCATTTTTGAAGGGGGAAAGCGCGCGGTTCCCCGTCTGCGTCGCGGTGCTCATTGTCGAAATTAACCTTCCACTATTTTGCGGCCGCGTTCGAACATTTCGGCGGCGTCATCGGCCATCTTGCGTCCGCGCTCAAACATGTCGCGGCCTTTGTCGATCATGTCGCGCCCGGTATCCCCGAGGGCTCCGGCGCCATCGCGCGTCTTCTGTCCGATCAGCTTGCGCGTGTCTTCGCCGGTCTGCGGTGCGTACAACAGCGCGACGGCGGCGCCCAAAGCGGCGCCGGTCAAAAACCAGACAGCGCTGCTGGCGGAATTGTTGCTTGCCATGAAATTTATTGCCTCCATCTTTATTGTATGGCTTAGGAAACGCGGCCTAGGCTTTAGGGTGGGCCTTGTCGTAAACCGCCATCAGATCCCGCAGAGAAACCTGCGTGTACTTCTGCGTCGTGGCCAATCCGGCGTGGCCGAGCAATTCCTGGATGGCGCGCAGATCGGCGCCAGACCGCAACAGGTGCGTCGCGTAGGCGTGGCGCAAACCATGGGGATGCACGGAGGAATCGCCTTCGAGCATGCGCGCATAGAATTTCACGATCCCGCGCGCGCCCCGGTCGGTCAGTCGCCCGCCGCGATGGTTCCGGAAAAGCATGCCGCTTGCCGCCGGTTGCACTGCGAGGTAAGTGTCGAGCGCGATCGCGGCCTTAGCGCCGTAGGGAACTTGGCGTTCCTTGTTGCCTTTGCCGCGGACGCGAATCCATCGCTCGCCGAAATCGAAGTCTTCTAGATTGAGCGAAACCAGTTCGCTGACGCGAAGTCCGCAGCCGTAGAGCAATTCGAAAATCGCAAGGTCGCGCTCCGGATGCGGCTGTTCGAGCGCAGACGCGGCGACGCCGTCCACCAGCCGGTTGGTTTGCTCCTCGGTCATTACGGAAGGGAGCTTCTTCGCGGCCTTCGGAGTCCGAAGCTGACGAGCCCAATTTTGTTCGACCGCGCCTTCGCGTTTCAAGTGGCGGAAGAAGGCTCGCACCGCGGCGAGCTTGCGGCGAATCGAGGCGACGTCCAGATTACGGTCGTAGAGGCTCGCCATCCATCCGCGCAAAAGCACCGGATGGAATGCGGTAAGATCGGGCGCATCGGTACCCGGCGGCGCGAAATAGTCCGCGAACTGGTCCAGATCGGAAGCGTAGTTGCGAATCGTGTGAGCGGAGAATTGTTCGCGCCGCATCGCTTCGAGGAAGCGCGCGATCGCGTCGTTAAGCGCGGACATACTCCGCCGCGTTTTTGAATTCGTCGAGCGCAGTCAAGGCGCGGCGACAGACTTCGGCCTGACGGGCCTTCTTGTCGTGCCGCATCTTGAGGCGCAGGGTATCTTCCAGTTTGGGGAGCAAATCGAAAGTGATATTCGCGGGCTGGTAATTCGCGGCGTCCGCGCCCGAGACATAGGCGCACAGCGATCCCAGCGCGGTCTCGCGCGGCAGCGCCGGACTTGCGGCCGCGAGCGAACGGGCCGAGGCGTGGCGTCCGGCGACCAGGCCCGTGGCGATGGATTCGACGTACCCTTCGACGCCCGAAATCTGGCCGGCGAAGAATACTTGCGGATGCGCGCGCAGTTGCAGCGTAGGGCTTAGCAAGGCCGGCCCGTTGATATAGGTGTTGCGGTGGATCTGGCCGTAGCGCAGAAACTCCGCGCGCGCGAGGCCGGGGATCAGGCGGAGCACGCGCTGCTGATCGCCGAAGCGCATATGGTTCTGGAAACCGACCAGGTTGTAGGAATCCGACCTCAGATTCTCGGAACGCAATTGCACAGCGGCGTAGGGCCAGCGGCCGGTCCGTGGATCGGTGAGGCCGACCGGCTTCATCGGGCCGAAGCGGAGCGTGTCGCGTCCCCTTCGCGCGATCTCCTCGATCGGCAAACACGCCTCGAAATACTTGGTGTTGTCGGCTTCGATGTGCGCCGGCACGCTGTCCGCCGTCAGCAGGGCGTCGAGGAACGCGTTGTACTCGTCTTTGTTAAACGGGCAATTAACGTAGTCGTCGGTGCCGTCGATCGACTTGTCGTAGCGCGAAGCGCGGAAGGCGATGGTCATGTCGATCGACTCGGCATCGACGATGGGGCTGATGCTGTCGTAGAAATATAGGCGACTCGTGCCGGTGAGGCGGGCGATATCCTCCGCGAGAGCGCCGCTCGTGAGGGGCCCGGACGCAACGATCCAGATGCGGTCGGGATCCAGCTCCGTGACTTCTTCGCGCCGAACTTCAATTAAAGGATTGGCCGCTATCGTCGCCGTGACGTCGGCGGCGAACAGGTCACGATCTACGGTGAGGGCGTGTCCGGCCGGCACGCGGGTGCGCGCCGCGCATTCGAGCAGCACGGAGCCCATACGGCGCAGTTCTTCCTTGAGCAGCCAGGGAGCCGTATTCTCCGACTCGCTCTTCAACGAATTACTGCAAACGAGTTCGGCGAATCGATCCGTTTTGTGGGCCTCCGTCGTGCGGATCGGACGCATTTCATAGAGGACAACAGGAAGGTGGGCGCGTGCAACTTGCCAGGCCGCTTCGCAGCCGGCGAGTCCGGCGCCGATGATATGGACCGCTTGAGGCATCAAGCTTCACGGTGACTCGATGGCTCGTCTTCACCGGCGCGCTCGGCTTCCTCAGCAGCGGCGGGTCCGGCGGCTACCGCTTCGGCGACCAGCAGCTTGGCTTCGTTGACGCGGTCCTTCGCGACGCGGACTTCGAACGGAAAATTCGGCAGCACGGCATCGCCGACGATAACGGCCCCAATGCCGCTGGCCTCGAGCACGCCTTTGACCGACATGGCTTCCATTTCAGCGCTCGCGCCGGAATGGGAGGAGATGGTCTCCAGGTCCAGATGCTCGGTTGGATCTAAGGGCTTGTGCATGCTTTGAGGATAGCGCTATGGCGTTTTGGGGTTGGAGCACTTACTGTGCTCGGCGTTGCGGTTGCAGGGCGCGCATCGATGTCTTTGCGTGTCGTAGGCGGTCTGGTGGTCGGCGCTGGGGTCCCGTCGCTTACGCTTCGGGTTCAAGCCGCCTGCCCGGCATTAGACCTTTTGGGATTTCCAGGTGCCGCGGCGGAACGCCAGGACTCCGACGACCGCGAGCAACGATTCGGCGATGGGGATGGCCCAGAACACGCCAGTGGCGCCGAAGTGCAGGAGGTAGGCCAGCGCGTACGCAACCGGAATCTGGAAGAACCAGTAGCAACAGAGATTGATGATCGTCGGCGTTAGCGTATCGCCGGCTCCATTGAACGACTGGACCAGCACCATCCCCCAGGCATAGAAAATATAGCCTGCCGAAACGATGCGCAGGCAATTGGCGCCGACGCGCAGGACCTCGGCGTCGTAAGTGAAGAAGCTGAGTAGCCACGGCGCCGTCGCCAGGAAAACGAGGCCGATCGCGCCGAGGAAAACCATGTTGTAGATTCCGGCGCGCCACACGGAAGCCTCGGCGCGATCCGGCTTGGCGGCTCCGAGATTCTGGCCAACCAGCGTCGCCGCGGCGTTGCTCAATCCCCAGGAGGGTAGCAGCGCGAAGATGATGATCCGCATGGCGAGCGTGTATCCGGCGATGGCGGCGCTGCCGAAGTTGGCGGCCATACGGACCATCGCGATCCAACTGGCGACCGCGATGAAGTACTGGAACATCGCCGAGATCGAGATCTTAAGGAGACGCAACAGCACCTCGGGAACGATCACCAGATGCTCGCGCCGGATCTTGAGATGTCCGCTTCCTTTATAGAGACGCCACACGCCGTACAACACACCGATGCCGCGTCCGATCGTGGTGCCGATTCCGGAGCCGGTGACGCCGAGGGCCGGGAATGGCCCGAAACCAAAAATCAGGCAGGGGTTGAGCAGGATGTTGATCGAGTTCGAAAGGATCAGCACGCGCAGCGCGATAGCGGCATCGCCGGCTCCGCGGAAGCTCGCGTTGATGAGAAATAGCATCAGCACGGTGAAGCTGCCGCCGAGGACCGCGCGCGTGAAGCCGGTGCCGGTTCGGACGACGGAATCGGACGCGCCCATCAGGCGCAGGATATCGGGCGCGAAGAGAAAGCCGAGCGTTCCGGTGATGGCAGCGACGAAAACGCCCAGCGCGATCGATTGCACGGTGGCGACCGCGGCGGCTTCGGGATCCTTTTCACCGATTCGGCGCGACACCATGGCGGTCGTCGAGGCGGCGAGTCCGATGCCGACCGCGAACAGCAGCGTCATGACGGATTCGGTGAGTCCCACGGAGGCGACGGCGTCCGAACCCAACTTCGCTACAAAGAAGACATCCACGATGGCGAAAAGCGATTCCATCGCCATCTCAAGCACCATCGGAATCGCCAGCAGCGTGATGGCCAGGCCAATCGGCCCCACTGTATAGTCGCGATGCGTTCCCGCGAGCGACTCCTTTATGGCCGCCCATAGGGATGGCTTGGGCGTCGAATTGGTAGCAGAGGGAGACATGCGCGAGAAGCCGAGGAGGGTTCTCTATGAGTGTAGTCGGTTTGAGCGCGCGGATTACTGTTTGTCGAACGAATCAAGAAGCGCGTTGAATTTTGCGCGATTTGCTTCGACGGATTTCGCGGGTCCGGCGAACTTGATAAAAATATTGCCGGCGGGTCCTTCGATGATGGCTCCGAGCAGCGAGTACGCGGGCTTGATGATCTTCTCGGTCGCGGTAGGTCCAGCTGCTCCGTTGTAGATTCCGGTGCTCTCGATGGCACTGACGGGCAAGCCGCGGACGGCACGTTTAGCGATTTTGGCGTCGGCGGTTTTGCCGTCCGCGGTTTGCATCTGACTCTTCCAGCGGTCGAGATTCGCTTCGACGGTGCCGCCCTGCGATGCGCCGAAGAAGTAGACCACGCACTCGGCGTCGCCGGGCACGGAATACGTTGCGGCGCGCATGGGACGCGAGCCTTGGTTGGTCCAACCCTCCGGTGAGGTCCACTTCAATCCCGCGACCGATTCAGCCAGCAGCAGGCCCGTCGAGATCAGCAGGAGAGCGAAGCGCATGCCTTATCGTAATTCAGGGATGGAGCTTGACGCCGGCGTCGAAGATCAGCGAATGCAGGCCGGCTTGCTTCGCGTCGAGCATGGTCTTGAGACGGGCCCGCATGCGCGGGTCCCAGAATTTGTGCTCCGCGATCAACGCGCGGGCGGACACCATTCCACGGCTCAAAACGGGGAGCCACAGCGGCCTCCAATCGGATTCCTGGCGCCGGGCATGGCGTTTCAAGCCATCCTGCCGCCTTATGTTCAGAGTATAGGTCCAGCGGCTCCCGGCTGGGTGAGAATGGATATCATGACGAGCGTCCGAATTGACAAGTGGCTTTGGGCCGCGCGGTTCTTTAAGACCCGCTCGGTCGCCACGCGCGCTTGCGATATGGGGCGGATTGATTCAAATGGCGTCCGTGCGAAACCAGCGCGCGATGTGAAGATTGGAGACATGCTCCAGATCAAGAACGAGGGCGGTGATTTCCAGGTCGAAGTTCTGGGGCTCAGCGACGCACGCGGTCCGGCGGCGGTCGCTCAGCAACTCTATAAGGAGACCGACGCCAGCATACAATTGCGGCAGAAAGCTGCCGAGGAGCGAAAAGCGCTTCCGTCTTTCGAGCGCGAAACCACGCCGTCGAAGCGCGACCGGCGGCGCATCATTCGCTTCACAGGCCGGTCGTGAAGAAAATCGTCACACTCCTTCTTGGCTGCGTACTGCTGAGCGGCTGCGATTCCAAGCCAAAGCTGCCGACGGATGAGAATTCGTTCCGGTCGTACTTCCTGCAAATCATTCTCAATGCCTACGACGATCGCGGGTCGAGCGAGGCCCTAAAGATGCACGGGCCGATCACAGAGGCAGACGTTCCGGAATTGGTGGAGGCGTCTACGAATTGGTCGTCGAAGAAACGCCGCAACGCCGCGCACTTGCTGTTAATTCTGCGCAGCGACAACGCGGATCAGCTCCGTTTGAAGTTCATCACTGAGACGAAAGACGTCGATGCGTGGGCCGTGATGGTCGGTGGCTTCCGGGTGCTGGAACTTCATCCGGATTGGGCCGGCAAGCGTCCGGATCTCATCAAAAAGGGCCTGGAATCCAGCGATATGAAAACGTTGGCCGCCGCGATTCGCGCGGGGGCAATTTCGAAATACCCAGGGATCGAGGCGGTCGTCGAAAAACTGATGGACAGCCCCGACGCAAAAATTCGCGAAGCCTGCCTCTCGTCGCTCACGCCGGAAATGGCGATCCGCGTTCAGCCGCGCCTGAAACAAATGATGCGCGAGCTGAAAAAGCAGTTGCGACCCGATTCGAGCGACTATCGCGAGATGTTGGTGATGAACCTTCTATCGACCGGCGATCCAGAAATTCGAAAAGAGATCCGCGACTACTACGAGGATGGCGAGGACCATGGACGGCTGGAGCTAGGCTCGATGCTCAACATCCATACGGACGCCTGGATTGACGACTACTTGTGGGAGCTTTGGCAGACGCCGGACAAGCACATCAACGAGCCGAAATATCTGTATCCCATCCAGTTTGGCGCGCTCAGCACCGCGATCTGGCACATCGCGGAGAAAAAGAATTTCGACGTAAGGCCGCGCTGGGTGCGTGCGTGCGTGGATGTCGATCGCATGCCGGTTCACCAGGGCAGCGCGATCGACGAAGATTGCGCGAAACTCGCGTATTTCGTCAGCGGCAAGAAGCATAGTCGCGAATGGCTCGACGACAAACGCTGGACCGTTCGGACACTCGAAACGTGGCTGAAGGCGCATCCGAAATAGCACTCGCGTTAGAGTATTACTCTACTGATCCGTTCGCGATGGAGGGGGTTGACGCTTTGCACCTACGATGGTTGTTTTTGGTTTTGACGCTGGCCGCGGGCTTGAGGGCGCAGCCGCGTACGGTGGGCTCGACCGTGATGAAGCCGTTCGACGTGGTCGAGGCGGGCATCCCCGAAATGCGAGCGGCGCTCGAGCAAGGCCGGGTGACTTCGCGCGGCTTGGCGATCGCGTACTTGACGAGGATCGGGATGTATGAAGACAAACTACATTGCATCATTACGGTGAATCCGAATGTGCTCGCGGAAGCGGACGAACGCGATCGCGAGCGCGCGCAGGGACGGATTCGCGGACCGCTGCATGGAATTCCGATCGCGCTCAAGGACAACGTTCTGACGCACGACATCGTGACCACCGGCGGCGCGCTTGCGTTTGCAGGCTACATGCCGCCGTACGACGCGACGTTGGTAAAGAACCTGCGGGATTCAGGCGCGGTGATCATAGCGAAGACCGGCCTTTCGGAGCTTGCCAACTGGGTGGCGGGTGGACCGACTCCGATGCCGGCGAACTACAACGCCGTGCGCGGATTCGGATATAACCCGTATGATCCGCGGCGAGATCCGCGCGAGGGTTCCGATGACGGGCGGCCCGTGCTGTCGACAGGCGGATCGAGCTCGGGGGTCGGGACAGCGGCGAATTTCTGGGCGGCGAACGTCGGCACGGAGACATCAGGATCGATTCTGAGTCCGGCGAATCAAAACATGCTTGCTGCGGTGAAGCCGACCGTCGGCCGCATCAGCCGGTACGGCGTGATTCCGATCACGGCCGATCAGGATACGGCGGGTCCGATGGCGAAGACTGTGACCGACGCCGCGATTCTGCTGGGCGCACTCGAAGGCGCGTCGCCGGATCCGAACGATGCGGCAACGAAGAAATGTACGCCGCCGCCGGGACGCGATTACACACCGTTTCTGAAGGTCGATGGATTGAAAGGGATGCGCATCGGGATTCCGCGCGCGTTCTTTTACGACGCGGCTCCTCCGCCGCAACGCGTTGGAGCGACTGCCCCCACAGGTGGACGGCGTGGCGGCGGCGGATTCGACGGCGGCTTGACGCCGGAACAAAAACGCGTCATGACGGAGGCGATCGAAATTCTGAAGCAGCAGGGCGCCGAGATCATCGATCCGGCTGATATTCCTAGCGTGGTCGCGACGAACCCGGATAAAAATTTCCTGCTCTGGGGTCAGTGCGGCGGACTCGGTAACGCGCGCGGCAAGGACGCGAATTGTTCGGTCGTTTTGAAATACGGAATGAAGCGCGACTTCAACGCCTGGCTCGCGACGCTCGGTCCGTCGGCTCCCGTGAAATCGCTGACCGCGCTCCGCGAGTGGAACATCACGCACACCAATGGCGGCGCGATTCGCTTCGGCCAGTCGCAGTTGGATATTTCGGATGAGATGAGCGTCGAGGGAGACCGCGCGCGCTACGAATCGGATCGCGCCAAGGATATTGACTTGGCCGGCACTCACGGGATCGATGAGGCGATGAAGACGCATCGCCTGGACGCGATCTTGTTTCCTGGTCCCAGCGGCGCATCGATCGCCGCGAAGCCCGGCTATCCGACCGTCATCGTTCCGTTCGGCATGGTTCCGAACACGCAAGGCGGAGCGTTTCCGCAAGGGTTCACACCGCAGCCCGCCCCGTTCGGCGTGAGCTTCACTGGACTGGCGTGCAGCGAACCGGCATTATTGAAGGCGGCGTACGCGTTCGAGCAGGCTTCGAAGCGGCGCGTGAAGCCAGCGAGCGTGCCATAGCCGCTCACGATCCGCGAAGCAGGTCGTCGATCGCCTTGACGTTTTTCTTCGCGTACTCGGCTTCCGCCAGGTCCGAATTAATATCCAACATAGATTGGAAGTGCTTGCGCGCCGCGGCGAACAGTTCGCGCGACTGTTGGGCATTGGCTTTGGCCGCGAAACACAATCCGAGCGCGTAGTGCGAGTACGGGTCCGTCGAATCGTAACTTAAGGCGCGCGTGCAATACGCGATGGCGGCGTCGAAATTCTTTAGCTTCCGCTCGGAATCGCAAAGGCCGAAGTACGCTAGATTCCTCATGTCGCGCCACGTGTCGGTCTGCGCGGCGCGCTTCTTTTTGCCCATCCCGATCAGGAAGCCGACGGCGTAGTAATTGATCTTGCCAGCCAGCTTGGAATCGAAATCGCTAAGGCGAAGGTAGTCCAGGTACTCGCTCTTTGCGTCGGGCCATTTACCGGAGAGCCGCAAGCTTTCGGCGAGCCAGAGGTGCGCCTCGCCGTTGTTCGGCGTTAGTACTATCGCCTGCCGCGCCGAATCGATCGATTGCGGATACAGATCCTTCATGCGATAGGCCTGCGCTTGCAGATACAGCGCCATCGCGTTCTTCGGATCGCGGTCGGAAGCGCGATTCAGCTGGCGGATCGATTCGTCCACATTGCCGGTGTCGAGGAGCATACCAGCGAAGCTCACTCGCGCTTCCGTGTAGTCGGGATCGATCTCGATCGCCTTACGGAAAGCCGCTTCAGATTTCTTCTCGTCGAAAAGCGAATTGTACGCGCGGCCAAGATACAGCGCGGCTTGACTGTATTTCCCATCGATCGCGAGCGCTTTCTCGAAGTTCTCGACGGCTTTCTTGTAGTTTTCCGCGAAGCCTTTGTTGTAAAATTCGAGCCCTTTGTCGAAGAGTTCGACGGCGGCCTTGGTACGCCGCCGCGCAATCAGGATCTTGATCGAAATGGTCGATTCCTGGCCCGGGTAGATGGTTTCTTCGCGCGGCCCATCCGGCTCGTAGCCCATTTTCACGCCCTGAATCGTGTGCGAACCGGGAAGCAGGCCAGGCAGGCGAAGCGGAGTTCCTTTGCTCACGATGCCCGCGCTCTTGCCATCGACGAACACTTCCGTGCCGTCCATATTCACTTCAATGACGAAGGTTCCGTTCTTCGGAGCGGGCGGCGTTCCGGCTTTCGCCATCGATGGAACGTAGGCGAGCAGCATGTTGGGATCGAAGCTTCCGCGATCCGAAGTTGGATTCTGCGCGCCCTTGGTCACTTCGCGAACGTTGCGGCGCACGTAGTCGGCGAGTTCGTCGGCGGTGACGATGCCGTCGCCCGAATCGTCCGCCTCGCCTTCGAGCCCCTTAACGACGTAATAGGTAAAGATGCCGTGACCGCCGCCCCAATCTTTGCTCTCGAACGAACGCTCACGGTCGCGGCTGGCAGTGAGCGAGAACAACGATGTGTTGACTTTAAGCAGGCTTTCATTGAGCTTTTTCGCTCCCTCATCATTCGACATGTCGGGCGTAATCGCACCCGAGTGGCAGGAGTCGGTGAGCAACACTTTCCACTTGGCTTTGATTTTCGATCCGATCACGCTGCCGAGCGCGTCCATGCCGTAGCCGGTTTCACTGATGCGATTGGGATCGATATCCCAGGGCGCGAGATACGCGCGTTCGCGGTGGACGAAGCCGTGTCCCGCGAAGTAGATCAGCACGCGATCGTCGGACTTGGCGACGGAAGGCAGCCAGTTTTCGAGTTCGTGGCGGATGCCTGCGAGCGTCGCCTTGGCGCCGAACAATCGATGCACATTCTCCGCACGGAAGTTGCCGCCTTCCGGGCTGATCAGGATGGAGTAGATGGCCTGCGCATCGCGCTCCGGAAAGTCGAGTTGCGATTTCGCGGGGAGCTTCTTGTAGTTCGAAATTCCGATGACCAGCGCGTAGCTGCGCGGAATCGCAACCGGCGGAGCCGCCGGCTTGTCCTCTTCGTACTTGAGATCGCGGGTGCGCTGCGGCGGCTGCTGGCCGAAACTCAATCCGAGAATCAGGAGGCCGATGCTACTTATGCGCCAGACGGAATTCATAGATAACGGGTCCTGTCAGCGGCGTCGCGGGCGACACCGTCATTCCCTTTTTGCTGTCTTGAATGAATAGTAATTCGCGCGACTTCGCTGCATCGAGACCGGCGAGATTCGGCGGGAGTTTGGTTTCCGGTGTGATTGGCCGAGCGCCGGCGCCCGAATCCACGCAGTCTCCGCGCGCTTTGAAAATAGTGTCGTCGCAGCGCGGCTTGAAGGATTTCGGAAGTTCCTCGCCAGGAATCTGCGCGGGCGGAGGCGCAAGCGGCGTATACGACGGAGCCTGCGAGCCCTTCATCTCGACCGGGCTGACCACCCAATACAGGACATCGTGTCCGGCGGGTCCGGAAATCTTGAACGAGCCTTGCGTGGCAGGTACGACGTAATCCTTGCCGGCTTCAATGCGATTTGAGGAACCGGTGTCGTCGCGCGGAAACAGGACCTCGTACTTGCCCGAGGTGCTCTGGTTCATCACATAGAGATAACCCGGGAATCCGGCCGTGAAGCGGAACCTGACGCGATCGCCGCTTTCGAATACCAGCTTTTGGTCGACAGCTTTCCAGACGGCGCCGTCGCGGCGCTCGACGGTGAGCTTCATCTTTTGTGGGGCGTCCGCCGCCCATGCGGTGACGGCCAATAGAAAAACAAGGAACCGCATGACTTCCTACTTGCCGTGCTTCAACAGTACATCGACCACCAGGCGCGCCTCGGCGGATCCGGTCGGATTCGCCACGTAAACAGCCTTTTCCTTCTTGTCGCCGGCTTCCTCGTCCACTTTCTCGAATACAAGGTCACGCGCCGTCAGGCCGGACCGTAAGCGGTCCACCATCGCGTCGCTAATGGCCGGACGGTTCTCCGCGAGCAGCATCTGGCGCTTTTCCGGCTGTCTGCGGTCCTTGTCGGCCATCGCGTAGACTAGCGATTCGAGGTCGCCTTCCGGCTTGCGGGTCAACACCAGGAACAGCTTTTCCTCGCCGCTGGTTTCATCAAAAAAGAACTGGCCGTTCTTGCCGGCGGGAACCGTATAGTTCTTCCCCTTAACGACGCGATTGTCGCCGCCCGCTTCTTCATGAGCCGGGAACAGGACGCGCCAAGCTCCGCTGGATCCGCGCATAACGACGTAAAGATATCCCGTGTCGTTCGCCTGCACGTTCAGCCGGATCCGCTCGCCCGACCGGAACGTCGAGTCGCTGTCTGTCTCTTCGAACGCGCCCTGCGCGCTGCGCTTCAGCACGCTGTAACGGAGGGCGAGTGGGGTCAGAGAGGCGTTCATGGCCGGTACTGCGGGCACTTTCGGGGCTTCCGTCTGCGCGAACGGGTCCGTGACTTTCGCTGCGCCCTTGTTCGATTCGGGCCTGGGCATGTTTAGCTTCGTCGTCGCCTTCTTGACCGGATCCGTCGCTTTGGTTTGTGTATGGGCGGTGGGTGGTGGCGAATAGAACAGCTCCCGCGCTTTGAGCGGCTGCTCCTGTCCTTGCACCGAAAAGCAGACCGTCAATCCCGCAACCATCAAAATGGATTTCATATTCAATTCCACGTACAAATCCTACCGCTTCTGTTCGCGCTTCTTTATCGTCACCCCGGAAACCAGTCGTTGAAACGGCTTCGGGCCGAAGCTTTTCTACTGTCTAGCGCGCGGAAAAAGAAAAATGCGGCTCATCCCGTCTGCTTCAATCGGCGTGTGTTACTTTTGTTTCGGAGGTTTAGCCGGAATGCTCCGAGCACCTTTGTCTGTACTTCTTCCAACTCTTCTCATACTCAACGGCGTACCCGGAACAGCGGCTCCGTTTCAGAGTGAGGGTGCCAAATTAAACATCGTCATCGTTGAAGGCGAGGGCGCAATCAACAACGTGCGGCAGCGCGTGAATCGCGAGCCGATCGTGCAGGTTGAAGATGAAAACCGCAAGCCGATTGCCGGCGCGGCAGTAGTCTTCTTCTTACCGAGCCAAGGTCCCGGCGGCGTATTTCTCGACGGTGGACGTAGCTTCACGACCATGACCGACGCCCAGGGACGCGCCGTCATGCGCGGTTTCCGGCCGAATAGTTTCGAGGGCAAATTCGAGATTCGCGTGACAGCGTCGCAGAACGGCCAGACCGCCAGCACCACCATCCACCAGACCAGCATGGCCGGTGCAGGCGGTGGAGGCGGTGGGATGAGTACAGGCGCGAAGTGGGCCATTGTGATCGCCGTCGTCGCCGCTGGAGCAATCGGCGGAGCCGTCGCCGTCACACGCGGCGGAAGCACTTCGACAACACCGGCAACGGTTCCGCCAACGGTTCTGTCGCCCGGAACACCTACCGTGGGAGGTCCTAAATAATGAAACGGAGCCTCTTTTTTCTGGCTACCGCGCTTTCTCTGTCGGCTCAAATCGAAGGGCCGCGCCTTGGCCTGCTGGTCGATGGAACGCAGCTTCATACGGCCTGGGGAGTCCCCGGCGTAGCGGTCACCACCCCTTTGCGAGACGTCGCCGCGAAGTCGGTTGCGGCATCGCCGCGGCAGGATTACCTTCTCGCCGTGCCTGCCGACGGACCCGGCTTGCTGGTTCTCTCGCCGACTGGCTTGGCGGAAACCGACCGCCTGGTACTCGCCGACGGCGGCACGATCGACGCCGTCGTCTTCAGTAGCCGCGGAACTGCCGTCGCTGTGCGGCGGAGCAGCCGCGTGGACGTCGTAACCGGCCTGCCGCAACGGGCCGACGTCGTACAGACTTTCGACCTTTCGTTCGCCGGATCTGACACCGCTCGCGTGGCTGTTTCGGATGACGGCGGTACGCTTTTCGCGCTAGTCGGCGCGGACGCCTATCGCATGAATGCGAACGGCATGACGCGTCTTTCCGTTGAAGGGGTTCTCGCCGGCGAGTTCCTGCCTCGATCCGGCGACCTCGTCCTTGCTTCTCAAGACAAAATCACCATCTTGCGCGACGCCCAGGCGGCCACGGAATTCGCGGCCCCCGGCACATCCGCCAAGAGCTTGTACACGACGTCGCGTTTTGCAGTTATTTATGATCGTGATTTTGTAGTCGTGGATCTGGTCAGCGGCCAGACCACACGGTTGAGCCCGGATAACGACGCCCGTTCCGTCCAGCCGGCCGGCGAGGTTCTGTTCTATCGAACCGGCGACGGCTGGAGCGCGGTCGATCTATCCGCTGTGGAACCTCGACTTACCAAAGTGCCGAAACGATTTGTTCCTGAGACAACCGATTCGGGGGTGGCGCAATGAGGATCCGAATCCTTGCCATTCTTGCGCTGGGTTCCGCGTCGTTATTCGGCCAGAGCCTGGTCGGCATTATTCCTTCGACCGTCGCGGCCGGCACGCCGAGCTTCAGTCTGCAGCTGAATGGCGGCCCATTCTGCTCGGCGTCCTATGCGGTTTACCAGCCTCCGCAGACTGGAAGCCAACAACCGATTCAGCTGTCCACCAGCTATCTCAGCTCCAGCTCTTTAATTGCCACGGTTCCCGCTTCGCTGGTGGCGGATCAAAAAGTGGCGTCGATCTACGTCAACAATTTCAACTGCAACTCGGAAAACACAAACAGCGTGTACCTGACCGTGGGTCCGGCTGTGGCGATCCTACCCGATACCATGCCCTACGGGAATGTCGCCAGCCTATACTCGATGCAGTTCCAGGGCCTCAACGGAAACGGCCCGTATAATTTCGTTCTGCTGAGCGACCTGCCCGGCTTCACCCTGGACTTTAATACCGGCATTCTGACCGGAACACCCAAAGTAACTGGCGATACCAGCGTTACGATTCAAGCGACCGATCGTCTGGGGGCGAGAGCGCAGCGAACCTATATTTTCCACGTCGAGGCGCAACTTCTCGACATCTCCACGCTTACACTGCCGAGAGGAACCGTCGGCGTACCCTATGATCAATTCGTGAAAGCGGCGGGCGGATTGACGCCCTACACATTCTTCTTCGTGCAGGGAAATTTACCGCCCGGCCTCGCGCTGAAATCCGACAACAGTGGTGAAATTCTCGGCACGCCGACCGTGGTCGGAACCTACACCTTCACCATGGGCGTCCGGGATTCCGCCTCCGCGGTCGCGACCCGGTCCGTCACTCTGATTATCGATCCGGTTCGCGCGACTATTAATCCGGATACGCTGCCGAACGGCAACGTCAACGTCTTCTATTCGCAGGCGCTGACAGTGACCGGCGGAAGCGCGCCGTTCAATTGGACGATCATTTCAAGCGACAACGACGGCTTCCGCATCGATTCCTCGAGCGGTGTATTCACCGGTACGGCGAGCAACGCCGGCACCTTCCATTTCACCGTCCAGGCTACCGACAGGAATGGGCTGGTCACGCAGAAAGCATACACGCTGATCATCGTCAATGCTTTGGCGATCAGCACGGCCTCGCTGCCCGATGGTGTGGTCGGCACGTCATATTCCGCGGCCTTGGCGGCAACCGGATCTACCGCTCCCTTTACCTGGAGCATCCTGACGGGTGCGTTGCCGGACGGCTTAGCGCTCGATACATCCACTGGCAAGATCACCGGAACGCCGACCAAGGTCGGAGCATTCGCATTCCAAGTCCGGGTTTCCATCGCCACCGGAGCAACGGCGCAGAAAGACTTCCGGATCACGATTACGGCGCCGCTGACTCCGCTCTTGATCACGACCACTTTGTTGCCGCAAGGCAACACCGGGAAGGCCTATACCGCTACGGTGGCGGCAACCGGCGGCACTGCGCCCTACACGTTCTCGGCGCCCGCGAGCGCGCTTCCTCCGGGATTGTCGTTCGACGGCAAGACCGGCACGGTTAGCGGTACACCGACCACCGCGGGCAACTTTGCGATCACCTTCACGGTCACTGATTCCACTTCGAAAACGGCGACTAAGGATCTGTCCATTCGGGTCGTTGCACCGCTGGCGATTACGCCGACGACGTTGCCGACCGCAACCGTCGGACAGATTTACACGCAGACGCTGACAGCCTCAGGCGGAATCCCGCCGTATCGGTTCGCTTCGAATCTTCCTACCGGCTTCACGCTCGATCCGGCGACTGGCGTCTTCACCGGAACGCCAACGACCACCGATCCGCTGGTCTTCACCGTTTCGCTCTTTGACGCGCTAGGTCCAGTTTTCCTGCAGCCGTACACGATTGCGGTGAATCTCCCGGCTCTTCCGACGCCGACCATCGGCGGACTGCCGGCGACGTCGCTTCCCGTGCAGCAGCCCAACGTGACGCTGACTCTCGGCGATGTGTTCCCGGTGGACATCACCGGGACGTTGACGCTGACGTTTACATCCGCGGTTGGCGGCTCGGATGACACAGTGCAGTTCACTACCGGCGGGCGCACGGCGGCTTTCCGCATTCCGGCCGGCACTAAAACCGCTGTCTTCACTGCCGCGAATGTCGGCGTCGTCACCGGAACAGTGGCGGGTACGATCACGGTGAGGGCGGCGCTGAATGCGAGTGGCACAGACGTGACTCCGACTCCGGCACCGGTGCAACGAATCGTTGTGGATCAGGCTCCCCCAGTGATCACCAAGGTGATTCTGAATACGACGAGCACCGGTTACGAAGTCCTGGTGACCGGCTATTCAACGACTCGCAGCATGGTCCGCGGAACGTTTACGTTCGCGGCCACCAGCAATGCCAATCTGCAAACCACCTCGTTGCAGGTTGCGCTCGATACGGCGTTTGTCACCTGGTTCAACAGCGCGGCGTCGAATGCGACTGGCGGCCAGTTTACGCTGACCATGCCGTTCACAACGTCCGGTCCGTCGAACGCGGTGTCCTCTGTGACGGTGGTTTTAACCAACGCGCGCGGAGATTCGAACGCAAAATCGCCGCAGTAAAAGCGGACGATTCCAATCAGAAACGGCGGACGAAGGGCTCGGTGCTTTCGTCCGACGTTTTTCGTGTTTAGAGACGCGCGCTAGGGCAATTCCGGTTCGCCCTCGGTGCATTGGAAGCAGAGGTTGTACCCGTCCGGGTCGTGAAAATACAACTGCTTCATCCCGTAGAAAGCAACTTTCGGAGACTTGCAGGGGACGTTCTTCGATAGGAGATGCGCATACGCGGCGTCAACGTCAGGGCAGCCAAAGTACAAGCAGGTATCGTCGTGCGCCGCGATCCGCGCCGGATCTGGAGCCGCCGGACGGTGTTCGCGCTCGTACGCGGTGTTGAGCATGAACATCGCCTCATTCTTGCGAAGCATCGCCCAATCGCAATCGTCGCCCGGCGCCGAAGTGTTGACGACCTCAAAGCCCAACAGGTCGCGATAAAAGCGAATCGAAGTGGGCATATCGAATACCTGCAGCAGCGTTGCGACTTCTTCAATTTGAATGGGCATAAGGACTCCGGTGTCGAGACTTTTCTCTTTCAGATGATACCTTCGTTGCGTTAGTCTTCCGATATGGCGCTTGATCCGCGGGGGAGTTGTGGATTTGTTGGGGCTTTATTGTTCGGCATGGCTCTGTTCCTTGCGCCGGGCGTCGCGCTGTGTTGCACATGCGCGACGGTTGCGGGAAGCCCCCTTCTTGCGGAACAAATGCCTGATATTCAGCGAAAAGACTCCGTCGTGTTCGTAGGGGTAGTGGAGCGATTGGTTCCAGAAATCGTGGATTTTGACCTGCTGTGGCGGCGGATCTTTCGCGAAGAGCGCCCTGCGGATCCGTCATTCAGCCAGATGCGGAATTTCTGTCTACGTCTTCCCGCCGAGTATTTCACAAGCGTTGAACGCAATCAGGTTGGCGCGGCCAAGACTAAAGCGGAATTGGATGCTGTCTTAGAAAAGTTCGAGCGCCGCGAGAGGCGCGTTACGCTGAGGATCATGGAAACTTTCGGCCCTCACCGCCGCGGGAGCATTCTGGTCTACACCGGCTACGGCGGCGGAGATTGTGGCGTCGATTTCGAAAGCGGACAACGCTGGTTGGTGGTCGCGTTTCGCGACACCCATGGCCGGATCAGCACCGGCATCTGCTCCGCGACCGGATTGGCGGCGGAACGCCAGAAAACCATCAAAAGCCTCCGCGAACTAAATCGCTAGACGTCCGCCTGCCCCTTGGATTCGGAGTTCAACTCCTCCAACTCGCCCTCTGATTTCGCCGCCTCGGGCGCGTAAAAGCTCAGCGAATTGCTTCCCTGCTTCACCACACGGTAGCGCTTCAGCGGACCGTATGCCTCCTTCAACACCAGCTTCGGCTCGTGCTGCACCACAATCACCGGAGCGGGCCGCGCCGCCAATTCTTCCATCGCGAGCGAATACTCCTTTACCTGTGTGTATGGAGGATCGAGAAAGACGATATCCGCCGTATGCCGCTCGAGGACGTTGGTTGCCTTGCCCACGAACACTTCCGCGCGGCGCTCGAGACCGAGCGATCGAAGATTCTCCCGTAAGACGTCCGCTGCCGATCGGGCGCGTTCGATGAAGACGGCCCGCTCGGCCCCACGGCTCAACGCCTCGATCCCCACCGCTCCGGTGCCCGCGTACGCGTCCACAAAAATGCGGCAATCGTCCAGTCGCGGAGCCAGAATATTGAATAAGGTTTCGCGCAAACGATCCGGCGTCGGACGCACGTCCAGCCCAGGCACGCTCTTCAAAGTCCGCCTGCGAAATTCACCGCCAATGACTCTCATAACTTTCTTCTAACTATAACTTTGGCTTGCGTTGGCGCTCCGCTAGAATAAATAGATGTCAGCGTCCCTTACCGATCCGGAATCCGGACCGACAGCCCCAGCCGCTCCCGCAGGACCGATTTACGTCACCAGCGGGGCGTTTCCGCTCACTCGCGAACAGTTGATTGGCACGCTGATCGGGCTGCTCCTTTCGCTGCTGCTCGCCGCGCTCGACCAAACCATCGTCGGCACCGCCATGCCGCGCATCATCGCGCAGTTGAATGGCTTTGAACGGTACCCGTGGGTGACAACGGCGTACCTGCTGGCTTCCACTCTGGCGGTTCCGATTTTCGCCCGCTTGTCCGATTTGTACGGCCGCAAAGGGTTCTTCCTGTGGGGCGCGGTGCTGTTCGTGGTCTCCTCCGGCCTCTGCGGAGCGGCCGGAGAATGGGAATTCTGGGGCCTCGATGGAATGAATCAGCTGATCATTTTCCGCGGCCTCCAAGGCATCGGCGCCGGCATGATCGTCGGCCTGTTGTTCACCATCATCGGCGACATCTTCGCGCCCCGGGAACGCGGGAAATACCAGGGCCTCTTCGCCGCCGTCTGGGGCCTGGCTTCGATCTTCGGACCGACGCTCGGCGGCTGGATGACGGATTCGCTTTCCTGGCGCTGGACCTTCTACGTCAACCTGCCGGTTGGCGCGGTCGCCGTCGCGACGATCGCCATGGAGTTTCCGAATATCCGGCCGCCGCGCAAAGAACACGTCATCGATTGGATGGGCGTATTCACGCTTTCGGCCTCGCTGATTCCGCTGTTGCTCGCCCTCACCTGGGTCAGCGACTACGGCTGGACTGCGCCGCGCGTGGTGTGGCTGCTAGTAATGGCGGTTCTGATGGCGGTAGCGTTTATCGTCACAGAAATGCGCGCCGTCGAGCCGCTCTTGCCGCTGAGCCTATTCAAAAATCGCGTGATCGCGATTTGCTCGATCGCCGTGTTCCTGCTCGGAATGGGCATGTTTGGCGTCATTCTGTACCTGCCGCTGTTCATGCAGGGCGTCATGGGAATCTCGGCGACGAAATCGGGATCGCTGCTGACGCCCTTGATGATGGGTGCGGTGCTCACCAGCATTCTGGCCGGTCAATACACGTCGCGGACCGGAAAATACAAGATGCCGGCCGTGGTCGGCTCCGTACTGGTAGCGATCGCGATGATCTTGTTTGCGCGGATGGACGGCTCGACAACGGAATTCGAAGTGATCTGCAATATGGTGATCGCCGGCCTCGGCATGGGCGTCATGCAGCCGATCTACACGCTGGCGGTGCAGAACTCCGCGCCCCGCGCGGTAATGGGCGCCGCGACCGCTTCGACCCAATTCTTCCGCTCCATCGGCAGCACGCTGGGCGTCGCCATATTCGGGTCGCTCTTGTTAACGCTGTACAAGAACGACTTCAATGCCGCCGTGCCGCAAGGCGTTCCAGCCATCGCGCTGAAGCCATTTTCAAATCCGCTGATGCTCGTGCAGATCAAGCCGCGCCTGGTCGCCGCATTCGCCCAATATCCAGGAGGCAAGGAATTGCTGGACGTACTGATGGGCAACGTCCGCGTCGCGCTGATCCATGGTTTGCAGGTCATCTTCTTCGCCGGCGCGGTGGCGATGGCCCTCGGCATTATCGTAAATCTACTGCTGCCGGAAGTCCCTCTCCGCACGGTCGAAGTGGAAGCGCACGCGGCCCCGGTGATGGAGTAGGCGCTTGGAAAAGGAAACCCCGCCCTTACGAGCGGGGTTATCAAAAGCGTTTCGATCAGTGCAACGATCTACCGCTGATTCGCCTTCAACGTCCTCTTGCGAAGGCGGATCGACTTCGGCGTCACTTCCACGTACTCATCCTGGCGAATGAATTCGATCGCCTGCTCCAGGTTCAACAGCCGCGGCGGAACCAGCCGCATCGCTTCGTCGGCGGACGACGAGCGCATGTTGCTCAACTTCTTCTCTTTGACGATGTTCACGTCGAGATCCGAGTCGCGCGAATTCTCGCCGATGATCATGCCTTCGTACACTTCGGTGCCGGGCGAAATCAGGATCTCGCCGCGCTCCTGCAGATTCCAGATGGCGTATCCGGTGGCGTGGCCCGAGCGATCGGAAACCAGCGAGCCAGTGGGCCGCATCGCGATGTCGCCCTGCCATTCCACATAGCTGTGAAACAGTGAGTTCATGATGGCGGTTCCCTTGGTGTCGGTCATCATTTCACTACGAAGCCCGATCAGCCCGCGCGACGGAATGTTGAATTCGAGGCGCACGCGGCCGGAGCCGTTGTTCACCATCTTCACCATCTTGCCGCGGCGCTGGCCGAGCTTCTCGATCACCACGCCAATAAACGCTTCCGGACAATCGATCACCAGCAATTCCATCGGCTCGTGCATCTTTCCGTCGATCGTCTTGGTGAGAATCTCCGGCTTGCCGACCATCAGTTCGAAACCTTCGCGGCGCATCATTTCGATGATGATTGCAAGCTGCAATTCACCGCGGCCCATCACCTTGAAGGCGTCCGGCCCACCCGCTTCTTCGACGCGGATCGAGACGTTCGTCAACAGTTCTTTGTCGAGGCGATCACGTAGATTGCGCGATGTCACGTACGTGCCCTCGCGTCCGGCGAATGGCGACGTGTTGATCATGAACGTCATCGCGATCGTCGGTTCGTCGATCTGGATATGTGGCAGCGGCATCGGAGTCTCGGCGCTTGTGATCGTTTCGCCGATCGTGATGCCTTCGACGCCCGCAATCGCGACGATGTCGCCCTGCTGCGATTCCTTCTCGTCGATCCGCTTCAAGCCTTCAAACGAGTAGAGCTTGGTAATGCGCGTCTTGTGGAACGAGCCATCTAGTTTAGCGATCGAGACTTCGTCGCCGGCCCGCAGCGTTCCGTTGAACACGCGGCCGATCGCCAAGCGTCCCAGATATTCGCTGTAATCGAGGTTCGCAACCAGCAACTGAAGAACGGCATCCGGATCGCCCTTCGGCGCCGGAATGAACTTCAAAATCGCTTCGAACAGCGGCTTCAAGTTCTCAGAAACGTCTTCCGGATTGTTCTTCGCAATGCCAGCCTTCGCGTTGGTGTAGACGATCGGGAAATCGAGCTGGTCCTCATGCGCGCCGAGATCGATGAACAAATCGTAGACCTCGTTCAGCACTTCCTGGATGCGGGCGTCCGGGCGGTCGATCTTGTTGATCACCACGATCGGCGTCAGCTTGGCTTCCAGAGCCTTCATCAAGACATAGCGCGTCTGTGGCAGCGGCCCTTCGCTGGCATCCACCAGCAGCATCACGCCATCGACGATTTTTAGCGCGCGTTCGACCTCGCCGCCGAAATCACTGTGGCCAGGCGTATCAACAATGTTGATTTTGACGTCCCCGAGATGGACGCCGGTGGTCTTTGCAAGAATCGTGATCCCGCGCTCGCGCTCGAGATCATTCGAGTCCATTACGCGTTCGACGACGGCTTCGTTGTCACGGAAAATTCCGCTCTGCCGGAGCATGGCATCCACCAGCGTGGTCTTGCCGTGATCAACGTGCGCAATAATGGCGATATTTCGGATAGCGTGGTTCAGCATTGGGAGGGAACTCTAATGATCGCACGCTCAGGGTGGCCTCCGCTGAAGGATTGATAGGATTAACCTAAAATTCACCTAATTGGGCTACCTAACTAAGGATGATATTTTGGCAGCCTATGCTATCCTCCAGTCATGGCTGTCCTCAATATCAAGGATCCCTCTGCTCACGTTTTGGCCACGGATCTTGCTAGAAGGACTGGAGAAACAATCACCGATGCGGTCATCCATGCCCTGCTCGAACGCCTCAGTAGGTTCCCTCCGGAGCGACGAGCGGACCGAAAGTCGCGTTTGGTGGCACTGTCGGATATAGCAGCTGCAATTCCCGACCAGGATCCGCGTCCGCATGATCAGATTGTCGGCTTTGACGAAAACGGACTCCCTAAGTGGTAATCGATACCTCGGCGATTGTAGCGGTCCTCAATGACGAACCGGAGCGGCTCCGCATGATTGAGGCTCTGGATCAGGGGCAGCGGCACTTGGTTTCTTCGGTAACCTACTATGAGGCGCTACTGGTTATGCGTTCGAAGAAAAAGGGGCGTGGGGCGGAATTGGTCGATCAGTTCCTGGCCGAACTGGGCGCGACCGTGGTGCCGTTCGATAAGGGGCAGGCCGCGTCTGCGTTTCTGGCCTACGACGCCTACGGCAAGGGAAACTCCCCTGCGCGTCTGAATTTTGGAGATTGCGCGACGTATGCCTTGGCGCATTTGACGGGCGAACCACTTTTGTACAAAGGCGACGATTTCGGAGCGACCGGAATCGACGCCGTCGCCTACTAGTTTTACGCGAGTCACTATCATGCCCTTACCTAGCGTCGTCATTGTCGGCCGTCCGAACGTTGGCAAGTCCACCTTGTTCAACGTCATCCTCGGAAAGCGGCGCTCCATCGTCGGCGACGAACCTGGCATCACGCGCGATCGCATTCGCGGCGAAGCCACCCATCGCGGCAAAACCTTCGAACTCATCGACACAGGCGGAATCATCCCCAACGACGAGGAAATGATTCCCGCTCAAATCCTGAAGCAGGCTCGCGTCGCGCTCGAAGATGCGTCTCAGATTATCTATCTGATTGATGGACGGACTGAGATTACAGGTTCCGATCGGGAGCTGGCAAAAATCCTGCGCAAGCTTGGAAAGCCGATCACGCTGGTGGTAAACAAGATCGATCACCAGCGGCGGGAAGACCTGGCGAACGATTTCCATTCGTTTGGATTCAAGGATCAATTCTCCATCTCCGCCGAACACAAGCTCGGCATCGGCGAGCTGTTGGACCACATCACGGAAAACTTTCCAAGCGATGAGGTTGTGGATCCCGAGGCACCGGTCGAGCCGAAGGTGAAGCAGATCAAAATTGCGATTATCGGACGTCCGAACGTTGGCAAATCGACCCTCCTGAACGCCCTCGTTGGCGAAGAGCGTTCGATCGTTTCCCCGGTCGCCGGCACCACGCGAGACGCTGTCGACGAGATGGTGGTCCGCAACGGCGTCGAATACGTATTCGTCGATACCGCCGGAATCCGACGCAAAGGCAAAACCAAGCTGATGGCGGAAAAGCTCAGCGTCGTCATGGCGCGCCGGCACATCCGCATGGCCAATGTCGTACTCGTCATCCTCGAAGCGAGCGAAGGAATCGTGGGACTCGACGCGACCATCGCCGGCTACGCGCATGAAGAAGGCCGCGCCGTGATCCTGTGCGTCAACAAGTGGGACGTCACCAAAGAGAAGAACCGCAAAACGTTCACGCAGGCGATTCGCGATGAGCTGAAGTTCCTCGAGTACGCTCCCATCACGTACATCTCGGCCAAGGAAAAACGCGGGACCGAGCAGTTGTTTCCGATGATCGAAACCGCCTACGACAATGCGTCGAAGCGCGTTCCGACCGGCGAGCTGAACCGTTTTGCGGAGACCCTGGATTTTGGTCTCGACCTGAAGATTTACTACATCACGCAGGCGTCCATGCGTCCGCCGACATTCCTGTTCTTCACCGACAAAGGCCCTAAACTGCACTTTTCGAGCGAGCGGAATCTGGTCAACCGGTTGCGAAAGCGCTTCGGCTTCGAAGGCACTCCCATCGTCGTCAAGTCCAAAAGAAGGTAGCTAGCCAGCCTGCGCCGCAGCCGTTCGATACGCGGTCAGCACCTCGTCGATCGGGCCCTCCATGCGGATCTTCCCGTGATCGATCCACAAGGCCCGGTCGCAGAGCATCTTCAGGAGTTCGCCGGCATGCGACGCGCACAAGATCGTCTTCCCCGCGTGCCGAAATTCTAGAATTTTGGCAACGCATTTTTTATAGAATCGCTCATCGCCCGCGCCCAGCACTTCATCGATCACCAGAACATCGGGTTCGAGGCTGATCGCAACCGAGAACGCGAGGCGCACCATCATCCCGGCGGAATAGGTACGCAGGGGCTCGTCGATGAACTCACCGATATCCGCGAATTCGACGATCGAAGAATAGCGCTCGGTCGCCTCGGCGCGAGTCATTCCCATCAATGCGGCGTTGATCCAAATATTCTCCGCACCGGTCAGATCGGGATGGAAACCGGCACCGAGTTCGAGAAGAGTCGCCACCTGCCCTTCCACGCGAAGAGTTCCGGTATCAGGTTGTGTCACTCCGCCGGCGAGCGCCAGCAATGTGCTTTTGCCTGCGCCGTTCGGTCCGATCAGCGCCAGACTCTCTCCCTTTTCGACGTGAAAGGTCGCCTCACGAATCGCCACGAAGCGCGCGCCGGCCGTGCGCCGGAACACATTCACAAGCCGTTCACGCAGCAGCAACTGTCCCCGGTGCATCGGGAAGCTTTTCGTGACGTGGTCGAAAACGATGGCTGACATGCAATCAGATGTGATCGTAAAAACTCGGCTTCAAGCGGCGAAACGTCAGCAGGCCGAAAACAAAGACGCCGATCGATACCGCCGCGAGAATGAGTAATAGCGAATTCGGCGGCGCCTTCGCTTCGAGCAATATATTCCGCATCGCCAGAGTGATGGCGGCCGCCGGATTGAAGCGGTAAAAATTGTGATATTTCTGTGGAATCGACGCGAACGAGTAGAAAATCGGCACCATCCAAAACAAAACCAGGTTCGCCGATTCGACCAGATAGCGCGTATCCCGAATGACAACGTTCAACGCGGACGTGAATAACGCGAGGCCGCACAGGAACACAATATTGAGCGCCCAGATCACCGGCAACCACAACCAATACCGGTTCGGCGTCCGCCCATACGCGAACAGAAACACCAGTAACAGTCCTAGCTGAATCAGCAGGTGGACCACGTGCGACAGCACCGCCGCGATCGGAACCAATTCCCGCGGCACCGGCACTTTCTTGATCAGCGCCTGGCTATCGACGATCGATACCGTGCCCGAAAGCCACGCTCCGGTAAAGAAATTGTAGGGCACCAGTCCGCATAGAAGGAAAACCGGAAACGCGGGCTCGGTGGCTGTCGCCTGCACATATCCGAAGATGAACGTCAGGATCGACATCATCACCAGCGGGTTGATAAGCGACCAGAGCAATCCGAGCGACATGTTCCGGTAGCGGATCCGGAAATCCTTCAGCACCAGTTGCTGGAGAACAAAAAGGGATTCGCCACGCCAGGCGGGAGCGGCTTGCATGGGTACGCGACAAGTATAACGAACCCTATAATCGAGATAGTGTTTGCTCAAGAATATCGTGAAGAACTGGTACGTGCCCTGCACGCCATTGACGCCGCCAAGGTACAACAGGCCATCGATTGGATGCGCGAAGCGCGAGACGCCGGACGCGTGATTTATGTCGCCGGAAACGGAGGCAGCGCCGCCACCGCATCGCATTTCGTTTGCGACATGGTGAAAGGCGCGAGCTATCAGCGGACCAAGCGCTTCAAAATGCTGGCGCTCGTTGACAACATGCCGACCGTCACCGCCTACGCCAATGACGTGCACTACAACGAAGTGTTTGCCGAACAGTTGCAGAACTTCGCCCAGCCCGGCGACATCTTCATGGCGATTAGCGGATCCGGCAATTCACCGAACGTACTGCGCGCTATGGAAGTCGCCAATAATGCCGGTTGCAAGACCATCGCCCTGACCGGCCGCGATGGCGGAAAGCTCGGTCCGATGGCGAAGCTCGAGATCAACGTCGGCGCTCCGCACATGGGCCGCATCGAAGATGGCCACCATGTCATCTGCCACATGATCTGCTACTCGTTCATGGACACGGAAGCGAAAGTCTAGGCGGCAGGTGGGCCGCGCGCGCTCGTCAGGGTCGAAGGTGCTACGCTCTCGTCGATGCACCGTTTTCTGGCATTCGATCTCGGCGCCGAGAGCGGCCGCGCCATTCTGGGTACGCTCGCGGACGGCGCGCTCGTCCTCGAAGAGCTCCATCGGTTTCCGAATCAGCCTGTCCGCGTACCGAACGGACTCTACTGGGATACCTTCCGCCTCTTTCATGAAATTCGCGAAGGCCTTTCGATCGCGGCGAAACGCGGCCTGCCCATCGACGGAATCGGCATCGACACCTGGGGCGTGGACTTCGGCCTCCTCGATGCGACCGGCTCATTGATCGATAATCCCCGCCACTATCGCGACGCGCGCACCACCGGCGTGCCGGACCAAACCTTCGCCATCGTTCCACGAGCCGAAGTGTTTGAGACCACCGGCGTCCAGTTTCTGCAATTCAATTCGCTCTATCAGTGGCACGCCATGGGCTTAGCGGACGCGCCGGCGTTGAAGGTCGCGAGTCGCCTCCTGTTCATGCCGGACCTCCTCAGCTACTGGCTCACCGGCGAACAAGCTGTCGAACGGACCATTGCCAGCACTTCGCAATTTTACGATCCGCGCGCCGGAGGATTCGCCTCCTCCATGCTCAAGAAGCTGGGTCTCGATCCGGGCATTCTCCCGTCCATCACCGAACCCGGTTCGCGCCTTGGCGTCCTGCTTCCGGAAATAGCGGCCTCTACCGGACTTGGGGCCGTGCCTGTCTTCGCCACCGCCTCGCACGATACCGCGGCCGCCGTCGCGGCGGTTCCGGCGGCGCACGATCGCGACGATTGGTGCTACATCAGCTCCGGAACCTGGTCCCTGATGGGCGTCGAAGTCGATCATCCGATCATCACGCCGGAGTGCCTGGCGGCGAATTTCACCAATGAAGTTGGCGCTGGCGGAAAGATCCGGCTACTTAAAAATATCGCCGGACTCTGGCTGCTGCAGGAGTGCCGTCGGACTTGGGGCCGCTACTCCTACGAAGAACTCGCCGCGATGGCGGAATCCGCGCATCCGATGTTCGCGCGCCTCGATCCGGATCGTTTTCTCGAAGCCGGCAATATGCCCACGCGCATCGCCGACTACTGTCGCGAGACCGGACAGGCGGCGCCCGAGACCCCAGGGCAAATTACCCGCGTCATTCTTGAGAGCCTGGCGTTTCGCTACAAGGAAGTTCTCGAAAGGCTTGAACGCCTTTCCGGGCGATCGATTCGCACGATCCACGTCGTCGGAGGTGGATCGCGCAACGCCCTGCTCAATCGCCTGACGGCCGAAATCACCGGCAGGGAAGTGATCGCGGGGCCGGCCGAAGCTACGGCCGCCGGCAACATCCTGGTGCAGGCCATGGGCGCGGGCGTGGTCCGTGATCTGGCGGAAGCGCGCCGCATCGTTCGCGCGTCGAACCTCTAGTCCAGCGTCGTTCCATCCGCTACGATAGGGAAAATTAGTCTGGCAGGCTGCGAATCTTCAGGTTCCGGAACCACACCGGATCTTCGTGATATTGCAGCGCGATCGGTGAAACCATCTCCCGCTGTTCCTTGAGCGCCGCCACGATTTCCGAACGCCGCGGCTCGTGATTATCGGCGAAAAACGATGGATCGTTCAGCTCTCCTTCGACCACCTTCGCGCCGTCCAGCCAATGCTCGAAATGCATCCCCTTCAAAACGATGCGGCCCTGATGAATCTTCTCAGCAACCGCCGGACCGGCCTTCGCGGCGGGCTTCAGATCGTAGAGAGCGCCCGACGACCACTTCGCGCCCCGCTTGGCATCCTTATTATTCTCGTCGTCCACCACCTGATATTCGAAGCCCACCGACCCCACCAGCTTCTTCTTGCGCCAATTTCGCTCGACAAACGCGGCCTCTTTCCCGTCGTCGCGCATAATCCAGGTGCCGGTGCCCTGAATGCGATATTTCACGCCGGAATTCGAAGCCTTTGCGGTCTTCCATTCAAAAGTCAGTTCGAAGTTTTTGAACTCTTCGCGCGAGAGTAGATCGTGGCCGATATGCCCCGGCGGCGTGCATTGAATCCAGCCGTCTTTGGCGCTCCAGACAGAAGCAATAACGGGAAAATCGATGCGCCAGTTATCCAGGTCGGTGCCGTTGAAGAGCAGCATCCAACCGTCGGCTTTCTCCTTTGGCGAAAGCGAATTCGGCGTTTGCGCCAAGAGCGGAATGGCAAGAAGTACGGCGAACACGGCACGCATAGTGGAAGAGGCTATCACAGCCGGCGCGGCGACGTTCTCGCGCGCCGCAGGCGCTTTCGAGCATGAGACAGCATGATACGCTGTAGCCTTCCCACATGAGTTCTTCATCTTCAACCGGCCCGGCGGAAGTCAAGCTCGACACCGAATTTCAGCGCGGCCTGGGACTCTACGATTCCACCATGGTCGTCGCCGGATCCATGATCGGCTCCGGCATTTTCATCGTCTCCGCCGACATGGCCCGCCTCATCGGATCGCCCGGCTGGCTGCTCGTCGCCTGGCTCGTGACCGGCTTCCTCACCATCACCGGAGCCCTCTCCTACGGCGAGCTTGCTTCGATGATGCCCCGCGCCGGCGGCCAGTATGTGTACCTCCGCGAGGCCTTCTCGCCACTGTGGGGCTTCCTCTACGGCTGGACCCTGTTCCTCGTCATCCAAACCGGCACCATCGCGGCCGTTGCGGTTGGCTTCGGACGCTTCCTCGGCCTTCTCTGGCCCGAAATCAATGAGACGAATTACATCATTCCGCCGACGCATTTGACGGAAGGCTACGCGTTCTCGCTATCGACCGCCCAACTGGTCGGACTTTCGATGATCGTGCTGCTCACTTGGACCAATACGAAGGGCCTTGAGTACGGCAAAATCATCCAGAACCTATTCACCACTACCAAGCTGGCCGCCCTCTTCGGACTCATCGTCATCGGCTTGTTCCTGGGCTGGAATTCAACCGCCGTCAACGGAAACTTCGGCGATCTCTGGACCGCCCGTGGCTTCGACGAAGTCGTCCCCGGCCTCACCGCCATCACCGGATTCGGCTTGTTCGTCGCCCTCTGCGTGTCGCAAACCGGATCCCTATTTTCCTCCGACGCCTGGAACAACATCACCTTCACCGCCGGCGAAGTGAAGGAGCCGCACAAGAACATTCCGCTCTCTCTCGCCTTCGGAACCATCGTTGTCATCGGCCTGTACCTGCTCGCGAACGTCGCGTATCTAGTGACGCTGCCGTTGCAAGCGATTCAGCACGCACCCGCCGATCGCGTGGCGACCGCGACGCTCCAAGCCATCTTCCCCGGCAAGGGCGCCGTCATCATGGCCGTCTTCATCATGATTTCGACCTTCGGCTGCACCAACGGCCTCATCCTGGCGGGCGCCCGCGCCTATTTCGCAATGGCACGCGATGGCGTGTTCTTCAAAAAGGCCGGCGAATTGAACGCCGCGCGCGTCCCCGGCTGGGCGCTGTTGATGCAGGGCATCTGGGCCGCCTTCCTGGTCCTTCCCCGCACTTACAATCCAGCCACGAAAAGCTACGGGAACTTGTACGGCAATTTGCTCGATTACGTTGTCTCCGCGGCGCTGATTTTCTACATCCTCACCATCGCTGGAATCTTCCGCCTGCGGACCACGCGCCCGAATGTCCACCGCCCGTACAAAGCTTGGGGCTATCCAATCATCCCCGCGCTGTACATTGTCGGCGCAGCCGCCGTGCTCGTCATCCTGTTCCTCTACCGGACCTCAACCACCTGGCCCGGTCTCGTAATCGTGTTGCTGGGCGTGCCGGTGTATTTCTGGTTCCGTAGCGCCAACGCACCGAAATCCGCGTAACGCGCTATGCCGTTATTGTTGTCTGAATCGGACGTTCGCGCGGTGCTTCCGATGCCAGATCTCATCGCTTCGATGGAATCGGCGTTGACCGCGTTCTCACGCCGTGAAGTCGAACAGCCCGTCCGCACCGTGCTCGACGTCAACGGCAACTTCTTCGGCTCCATGCCTGCGTATCTTCCCGCGACGCCCGCGCTCGGAACGAAGCTGGTCAGCGTATTTCACGAGAACGCCGCGAAAGGCCTGACCACGCATCTCGCGACGATCCTGCTTTTTTCGCCCGAAACCGGCGCGCTCGAAGCCATCCTCGACGGACGCTACATCACCGAAGCGCGCACCGCCGCCGTATCCGCTGTGTCCGCCAAGTTCCTGGCCCGCGAAGACGGTCTGGTGCTCGCGATCATGGGCAGCGGCGTGCAGGCGCAAAGCCATCTCGAAGCGCTCCGCTGCGTACGGGCTTTTCAAAGTGTCCGGATCTGGAGTCCGCGCAATTCCGTCGCCTTTGCGCTCGCCCACAAGATCCACGCCGCCGAATCGGCGGAAGCCGCCATCCGCGGCGCGGACGTCATCGTGCTCGCCACTTCCTCGAAGACGCCGGTCGTCGACGCGGCGTGGGTGAAGCCCGGCGCGCACGTGATTTCTGTAGGCGCCTGCCGCCCCACCGAGCGCGAAATGGATCCGGCCCTCCTGGCTGCCTCTTCGATCTACGTGGACTCGCGCGAAGCGGCGCTCAAGGAATCCGGCGACATCGTCATGGGAATTCGCGAAGGGCATTTTTCCTCGCAGCGGATCCGCGGAGAATTAGGTGAGGTCGCTTGCGGGCGCGCCGAATCCAGGCGAAGCGCCAGTGAAATCACCGTCTTCAAATCGCTGGGCTTGGCCGTCGAGGACGTTGCCGCTGCGCATTTAGCGTTAGGACGCGCGCGAAGCGAGGGGAGAGGGACATGCGTTTAACCGGAATCGGAATTTTCATCACGTTCGCGTCCATGCTGGCGCACGCGCAGAATTACGACATCGTTCTGAAAGGTGGCCGCGTCATCGATCCGGCCTCCAAGCTCGACGCCATTCGCGATGTCGGGATCAAGGGAAATAAAATCGCGGCCGTATCCGCGACTCCCCTCAAAGGTCGGGTCGAGATCAACGCCAAGGGTCTGGTCGTGGCACCTGGCTTCATCGATCTGCATTCGCATGGCCAGGACGCCGCGAACTACCGCCTGAAGGCGCTCGACGGCGTCACCACGGCGCTCGAAATGGAAGTCGGCGTTTCTCCCGTTGACACCTGGTATGCGTCGCGCGAAGGCAAAGCTCTCGTCAACTACGGCGCCACCGTCGGCCACATTCCCGCCCGCATGCTCGTGATGGGCGATTCGTCAAAGAGCCTCGTTCCCTACGACAAAGCCATGGCGCTCGCCACCCAGGAACAGCAGGAACGCGTCATGGGACTGCTCCGCCGCGGCCTCGATCAAGGCGCGCTCGGCATCGGTCTCGGAATTAACTACACGCCCGGCGCCGACCGCATCGAAATCCTCGACGTCTTCAAAATCGCCGCCGAGCGCAAGACCGCGACCTACGTTCACATGCGTTCCATGGGGCCCATCGAACCTCTCAGCGTCACTGGCTCCTTGCAGGAAGTGATCGCGAACTCCGCCTTCACCGGGGCTCCCGTGCACGTCGTCCACGTCACCAGCATGGCGCTGAAGCAAACGCCGGAAATCCTTGCCATGATCGACGGCGCGCGCAAACGCGGCCTCGACGTCACCACCGAAATGTATCCCTACACCGCCGGCGAGACCGATCTCGCCTCCGGCGTATTTGCCGACGGCTGGCAGCAGCGCCTCGGCATCAGCTACGAAGGCCTGCAGTGGGTCGAAACCGGCGAGCGCCTGACCGCCGAAACCTTCGCGAAATATCGCAAGACAGGCGGCATGACCATTCTCCACGCCATCCCCGAATCCGCCTCCCGCGCCGCCGTCGCGCATCCCGGCGTCATGATCGCAAGCGACGGAATCCTCGAGGACGGCAAAGGCCATCCCCGCGCCGCCGGAACCTACGCCCGCGTGCTCGGCAAATATGTTCGCGAGGAAAAACTGCTCAGTCTCAGCGACGCCATCGCCAAGATGTCCTGGCTGCCGGCCCAGCGCGTCAAGCTGACCAGTAAAGGACGCATCCAGGTCGGCGCCGATGCCGATATCGCCGTCTTCGATCCGACTACCGTAATCGACAAAGCAACGTTCGAGGCACCCGGGGTCCCGTCCGTCGGCTTTCGTCACGTGCTCGTGAACGGCATTCCGGTTGTACTCGACGGAGCCGTGAACACCGGCGTCAAACCGCCCGGCCTTGCGGTAAAACACGCGCCTGCAAAATAAGAATGGTGCCCGGGGCGGGAATTGAACCCGCACACCCTTGCGGATAACGGATTTTAAGTCCGTTGCGTCTGCCGATTTCGCCACCCGGGCATATTTAGAACGAAATACTTATTTCAATATATTCGTAAGCCCCCCCTTGCCTCTGGAGGAAATTCGCCGCGACATTCGTTTTATCACTCACCCGCGAGATCGCCGACAGCATGGATTCTCTCGACGGATTTGCCTGCTTCTGCAGGAACGTTATCATGCCGGGTCCATCGATAGCATTATCGCATCGACCCCTGTGTCGCCCCATCCCGTCGCGAGCGCGTCGGCCCCTGTCACCGAACCGCGACCATAAGGGAGCGGACCCACGAATGCATTAGCCCGCGCCTACACTGGAACGGATGCTTGTTCTCTATAACGCCAAGGTGTACGCGCATCCCTCTGCGAGCGCCCTCGCCATCCGCGGAGGCAGGATCGCGGCCGTCGGCACCGACGCGGACATCCGTTCCTTTGCGAACGCTGACGCCGAAGTCATCGACCTCCACGGAGCCCTCATCCTCCCCGGCCTCGTGGACGCTCATTTCCATTTCGAGTGGTTCTCGCTCGGCCTGCGTTTCGTCGGCGTAGAAACCGCCAGTCTGGACGAAGCCCTGGCGCGCATCGCCGCCCGCGCCGCCGTCACACCCAAAGGCGAGTGGATCCGCGGCCACGGCTGGAACAACAACACCTGGGGAACCGGATTTCCTTTGGCCGCTCAGCTCGACGCCGTGGCCCCCGATCACCCCGTTTACCTCACCGCCAAATCGATGCACATGGGCTGGGCTAATTCGCTCGCCTTGCGCTTCGCCCAAATCGATCGCACCACCATCGACCCGCACGGCGGATCCATCACGCGCGATCCTGCCGGCGACCCCACCGGCACTCTCGCCGAAACCGCCATGGACCTGATGACGCCGCGCAGCTACACCGCGCGCGAAAATCCTCGCTGCCCCGTTCCCGAAATCTCGCCCGAGTCTCTCGCCGATGCCTATGCCGAAGCCCAGCCGCTTCTCTGGCAAGCCGGATTGACAGGCGTCCATGACTTCGACGGAGTCCGCAGTTTTCGCGCCTGGCAGATCCTGCGCGAACGCGGCAAGCTGGGTCTCCGCGTCGTCAAAAACATTCCGGTCGCGTACCTCGACGACCTGATCGCGTCCGGCCTTCGCTCCGGCTTCGGCGATCCCTGGCTGCGCTTCGGAAACGTCAAGATCTTCGCCGACGGCGCTCTCGGCCCGCGCACCGCGTCCATGATCGGGCCGTATGCAGACGAGCCCGCGAATCGCGGCATCGTCGTCACGTCGCGCGAAGAAATGTCAGAGCGCGGACTCATCGCCATGAAACACGGACTCGCTCTTACCGTGCACGCGATCGGCGATCAAGCCAATCGTGACCTTGCCGGCGTGTATGAAACCTTGCGCGCGGCCGAAGGCGTCCCGCGGCTCCGCCATCGCGCCGAACACATGCAGATCGTCGATCCCGCCGACGCTCCGACCTTCGCGCGCCTCGGCATCATCGGCTCCGTCCAGCCCATTCACGCCACCTCCGACATGTTTGCCGTGGATAAATTCTGCGGCGCGCGCGGCGCCGGAGCCTATTCCTGGCGCCGCCATCTCTCCCTCGGCACCCGCCTCGCCTTCGGCTCGGATACGCCCGTCGAACCCTACGATCCCTTCCAGGGCATCCACGCCGCCGTGACTCGCCGCCGCGCCGACGGATCACCCGCCGAAGAAGGCTGGTACCCGGATCAAAGGTTGACCGTCGCCGAATCGGTGGACGCCTATACGCAAGGGGCCGCCTATGCCGGCTACAACGAGCAGGATCTCGGCAGCATCGCCGTGGGCAAGCTCGCCGATCTCACCCTCGTCGATCGCGACCTGTTCGCCTGCCCCGCGATGGATCTGCGGAACGCCCGCGCGATCGCCACCATTGTGAACGGCGAATTCAAATTCCGGACGGTCTAGTCGAGTGTGCCGCATATTTTGAGAGGACCTTGCAAGCTCCTGATCTTCTCTAAGACACCTGATAGCACTGAACCGCGACCGTAAGGGAGCGGGCTTCATACTTCCCGGAATTTGCGCCGCATTACACTAGCGCTCTCGCGCGCCTGCCGCTCGAGCATCATCAATACCAGGCCGAGAATCAGCGCCAGGACGGGATCCGTGATCTCCGCCGTTCGCCCTGGCAAATACACTTGCGTGCCCTCGACAACCGCAAGCAGGAACGCAACCGCCAGCGTGCTGCGAAGCCATCCGCGGCCGTTTTCATTCAGGAACCAGATCGCCACGCCATACAGAAAGCTTTTCCGCAGCAGGACCACAAACGCCGACTCCCACGACGTCGAGAGCAGCGCCAGAAAAGGCATCCACGAAAACGGTTGTGCCGCCACCATGCGAAACGGCAAAAGTCCCGCGAACAGCAGCGCCGCGAGTGAAAACCCGGCCGCCGCCAGCATCGGGCGCTTCAGGTTCCGGAAGAGCATCCACGTCGTGATCCCAACCGCCGCGCCCACAACCTCCGGAACGGTAGCCGTTCTGCCGGCAATCAGAATTTTGAGCGGAATCCCCAGCAGAGCCACCGCGAGTACGGCGCCTGACTTTCGGCCAACCAGCCGGTTCAGCAACGCGCCCACCGCCAGCCAGGCCGCCGCGCTTTCAAAGAAATCCCGCATCAGCCACGTGTCGGGATTTGCGAATGCTTGCAGCTTACTGCGAACCGGGTACACGCTCAGCGATGGAATCAGGGGGAAAATCAGATAGCCAAGCCACAAGTACAACAACGCGATCGAGCCCGAAGCACGAAACGCTCCCGCTTGTTCCACGCCACGCACCGCCGCCGACATCGCCCGCGGGAACGAAATCGCCAATCCGATGCCGAGGCCCGCTCCTGTCGCATTGCAAAGCACGTCGAACAGGCTGCAGTTCCGGCCCAGATCGAAGAGTTGCGTCATCTCGATCGCGCTCGACAAACATGTCGCCGCAGCGACTGTTGCCGCCACGCGGACGGCGGCGCTCCAATTTGACCGCAGGCTGAGAAAGAAAAAAGCGCCGAATGGCATGTACAGCGCCAGGTTGATCGCCGCGTCCCGCGCGTCCGAAGCAAAGAACGCGCGGGGCCACGCGTGCGCCAGCATCCAAAATGGGTTATGCGGCAGGTTTACCCAGCGGAAGTGCCACGGGTAAAACGATCCGTACAGGATCAGCGCAGTTACGATCGCGAGGATCCGCCTCACGCTCCACCGGACCGCACTGCCTACAGATCCTTTTCGCGATGCGGAATCTGGTCGAACAATACGCCCGCCGGGCCCGACACCGCAGACCCGTGCTTCGAGTAAATCCGCATGGCTGTCTCGCGCGCGTTGAGTACCGCGCGGACCGCGCCCCGTTCTCTAGTCCGCTGCTCCAGCGTGGAAAGCAATGCGCTCCCGATTCCCTGACCGCTCAGGCCTTGTTCCACTGCCATATACCGGATTTGCGCTTCCTGCGGAGAGAGGAAGTGCAATCGCCCCACGCCCGCTGGCACGCCGTCCAGCCATGCGCCGAGGTGCGTCGCTTCCGCTTCCTGGTCGTCCCGCTCACTGTCCTTCGATTGCATCCACGGCTCACGCAAAATTCGCCAGCGCAGGTCGAAGTAGTGCGTGAATTCGGCTTCGTTGCTGGGTTCGCGTACGTCGAGAATCATGCCGCCCGAAATCACCGCGCAGAGCGGTACGGTGATTCATGATAACGTACACGCGCTGTGCGGCAGACCGTCCGGCCGCCTTCGAATCGGAACTCCGCCTACCCCACTGGCGCGAGATTTGCAGCGGACTCTGCCACTTGGTGCGCCACGAACTTGTCCGTCGCTTTCAAGCCATTGCCGGTCAACACGAGCACAACCGATTCGCCGCCACCGATCACGCCCGCGGCACTCAACGCGACATTCCGGCGATTGCGCTCGAACAACCGGACTTGCAGTTGTTCTTCCAGCTCGCGGATGTGCTGGCTCACCGTCGATTGCGAGATCAGCAGCACGTGGCGCGCGCGCGTAAAGCTGCGATCTTCAGCAACCGCGCGAAACACTTCCTACTGACGAAAATTGATGCTCATGGAATCGTTCTTGATCGGCTGAGTCTATAAGTCCGGCAACCAAGGAGAGATTCTAGCATCGGTTCAGCCAATGTAAATCTGCGGGACTGATCTTTTTGGCAACTTATCTTCGCGACCGAGGACGCTTTCTGAGAGCAGTTCCGGGCTTCGTGGGCCACCGTAGACTTCAAGTAACGCTTTGTTTCAAGCATCTTGACCGAGGCTTCGAAGAAAATAGCTGCACCCTTCCCTCAAAGGCGTAATGTGGAAGTATGCAACACGTAGCCCGTGACTTTGCGCAAACCCCAATGAATATCTATTGGGAAATGACGCAAGCCTGCGCGCTGGCGTGCCGGCACTGCCGCGCCGAGGCTATGCCGTCGCCTCACCCAGATCAGCTCTCTTTCGAAGACAGCGTCGCCTTTCTTCGTCAGATTCCCGACTTCGGGGAACCCAAGCCCCACCTGATCCTCACCGGAGGCGATCCGCTCGAACGCCAGGACCTCTATCCTTTAATCGACGAAGCGCACAGCCTGGGCATCCCGCTGTCGATTACGCCCGCCGCCACCGCCGCGCTGAAACGCGAAACCTTCGAAAAACTCAAGAAACACGGCGTCGCTGGCCTAGGACTCTCGCTCGACGGCTCCACCGCCAGCCGCCACGATTCCATCCGCGGCGTCCCCGGAACTTTCGACCGCACCCTCCAAGCTATGCGCTGGGCCCAGGAACTCGAACTGCCCCTGCAGGTGAATACTCTCGTCTCCGAAGAGACCGTCGACGACATCCCCGCCATCTACGAGCTGCTCAAGCCCTACACGCCAGCCCGCTGGAGCTTGTTTTTCCTGATCTCCGTCGGACGCGGCAAGGTCCTCGCCTCGCTCCCCCCTACCGAAAGCGAAGAGCTGATGCGTTGGGTGTACCAGACCGCGAAAACGTCGCCCTTCATCATCGCCACCACCGAAGCCCCCTCGTTCCGCCGCGTCGCGCTCGAAGAAATGCGCTCCGAAGGAATGACCGGCGAGCAGATCAAACGCAGCGCTCCCTTCCGCAGTTTCGGAATCCGCGACGGCAACGGCGTCATGTTTGTCTCCCACACCGGCGATATCTGTCCAGCCGGATTCCTGCCCGTGGCCGCCGGAAACGTCAAGCGCGATCGTCTGACCGAGATCTATCGCCACTCGCCAATCTTCGAGTCGCTGCACGATCCAAGCCAATTTGAGGGCCGTTGCGGCCACTGCGAATACCACACGCTCTGCGGCGGTTCGCGAGCCCGCGCCTACGAAGCAACCGGCGACATTCTCGCGTCGGATCCGCTTTGTACCTACGAGCCCAAGTCGTCGAACGCCTGACGCTCCAAGCCGCGACGGCCACTGCCTTGAACCCGAGCGTCAGCGAGGTCACTATAGCAATCAGCACAGAACCGCGACCTCAGCACAGAACCGCGACCGTAAGGGAGCGGACCCTCATAGCAATCAGCACAGAACCGCGACCGTAAGGAAGCGGACCTTTTTCTCGCATCCGCTGGTAGACGTACCTAATCCTTCGCCGTCCGATCCTCAATCACTTCAATCCGGATCCGGTCCGGACCCTCAATAAACGCATACTTCACTTTGCCGCCCAGAATCGACTTCGGCTCCTCGGTGACTCTCACGCCATCCGCCCGCAAACGCGCCAGCGCGGCGTCCAAATTCTCCACCCGAAATCCGACGTGATCGATCGTGTGATCCTTCGTCGATTCCAGTTCCTCGCGCCCTTTCCAAGCTTCCGGAAATGCCGCCTTGGCATTCCCCACCGGATAAATGATCACGTTGACGTTGTCCATCATCAGCGACACCGCCGGAGCCGTCTGCCGCCCCTTGCGAAAACGCAATTCCCGCGACGGAGCACCTCCTCGCCGAGTCAACCCAAACTCCTTCACGTACCATTCCGACGCCGCAATCGGATCGCTGCTCAATAAATGCAAATGGCCGAAGCTGTGATTCGCCGCCGTGTTCAATTCGATCAGCGCGTGATCCGGCCCGTCCACGTAAGCGAAGAAGAAACGCCCATTCCCGCCTTTGCCGTCGCCCTGATCGCTGATGTCCGTGATCTCCGTCTGAAACGTCGTACCGCTCGCCACCTGCTTCTGGTAGGTCTCCTGCATATTTTCCGCGCCCCACCCGATGTGCCAGATCGCGGACGTGACCTCCGCTTTCGGAGCCGTATTCACCTTGGTAAACAACAGCCACCGGTCCGCCGCCAGCACCGCATCGGCGACGCCAGCGAATTTCGCTTTCTCCGCCAAAAACTTCGCCGTGTAGAAATCGATAGCCGCTTTCGGGTCGGTCGAATTCAAATGCACATGATGAAAATGCGCGAGCGGTGCGACCGGCTCTTGCGTCCAGGCAAGAGTACCCGCAACAATGATCAACCCGGCAACCGCCACGATTCCCGCCGCCCCGCGCATCGATGCAAAACGCATACCGGGATTGTACCCTCGTACCTAAGTGGAAATGCGTTCGTGAGAAGCACGCTAAGCCGACTGGTCAGATGACCAGTCGCCGACTGCTACCATAAGAAGACGATGAAACAACGGGTGATCAGCGCCACTGAGTTCAAAGCCAAGTGTCTGTCCGTCCTCGACGAAGTACATGCCAACAGCGAATCTGTCACCATTACGAAGCGTGGCCAACCAGTAGCAGTTGTTGTGCCCTCACCGCAACGGCCTTGGAAATCCCCGAAGGATAGTCTCGCCAAGAAGGGCAAAATCGTCGGCGACATCGTAAACCTCGATACGTCCGTACTGTGGGATGTAGTCCGGGACGAGTAACAAATTTGCGCCCCCGATTTCTTCTTGACACCCACGTTCTCGTGCGCTGGTTCATCGAAGCGAGAAAGCTATCTCGCGAGCAGCTTCGCATTCTCGAAGCGGCCGCGCGACACAACGAGCCCGTTGCCGTCAGTGCGATGAGCTTACTCGAAATCGCGATCCTCGTCAGTGGAGGCCTTTTGAACTTGAAGCTGGAAGATATCTTCGAGCCTTTGGAGGCGAACCCGCTTTTCCAAATCCTCCCGCTGACCACCGAAATTGCCTCCGAAATCGCGTCGCTCGGACGTCACCTGCAAGATCCCGCCGATCGCGCCATCGCCCGAGTCCATCGCCTGCGCCTCGTCACCTCCGACCAGCGGATTATCGAATCGAAGTTAGTCGCCGTCGTCGAATAAATTCGAACCTACAGGAACGACCGGTAACTTCAAACTTCGCTGACCTCGACCACTTCCTCGAAAATACTCGGCGGCACTGGGTCGCCATGTTTACGGAGGCTGGCAACGTAGCCTTCCATTGCCTCGCGAATGTTCTGGCTTGCCTCCGCTCGTGTTGCGCCCTGCGAGATGCAGCCGGGCAGAGAAGGACATGTCGCAACGAACACTCCGTCTTCGTCCGGTTCGAGAAGAACGCGATACTTCACAGCCAAAGTTTAACAAAGCCATCGTTCCGCAAGGCGCCCATCAACAACTCAGCAGCGTATTGACTTAACTGCGTCAGATTGCTACTTTCGGGCAGATGTTCAGAATCGCCGCTTTACTAGCCTGTCTAATCGCAGCCCTCGCCGCCCAGGACAAGCCCAAGGGCCTTCCTTTCACCCGGAAATCCATCGAACTCGGTAAGCAGGTTTACCTCCGGAATTGCACCCAGTGCCACGATCGCGATGGTCGCTCCCTCTCCGGTCGCGACTTCACCACCACCGCGCCAGCCGATCTCACCGACCCCGATACCTACATCCACGGCAAGAATTCCCCTGACATCTTTAAGAGCATCCGCGAGGGCACCAAGGAAGAAATGCCGCCCTACAAGAACCTCAAGGACGACGACATCTGGCACCTCGCCAACTTCTGCCGCAGCCTGTGGCCCGAATCCGTACGCCCCAAGCTCGAAGACGAAGCCAAATAGTAACCGCCGGGCGCGTCGCGTAGTCTGACTATTCAGTCCCCTTTACGCGCAGCAAAATTGCATTATCCTAGCCACACCGGAGGGTCCATGCCAGACCAGGAAAAGACCGATCAGACCAAGCGCCCTGTGGATCGCGCGGATAACGACGGTTCACGCCGCGCGTTCCTGAATAAAACCATGCTGTCCGGACTCACCGGAGCCGCCGGACTCGGCACCCGCGGAGCTTCCGCCGCCAGCGGCGGTCCCATCCGCATCCCGGACGCCATCACGGACTCCCAAAAGGCGGCCCCCAAGCCAGCTGCCTTCCCCATGCGCGGAGCCCAGATCTTCGCCAAGGTCTGCAAGGAAGAAGGGCTCCAAGCCCTGTTCTGCTGCCCCGGCAATTACGAAGTCATCAACGCCATCGCCGAAGAAGGCATCGCCACCTACGGCGGACGCACCGAAGGCTCGATGTGCTCGGCCGCCGACGGCTTCGCCCGCGTCACCGGAGAGGTCGCCGCCTGCTCCGGCACCGAAGGACCCGGCTTCACCAACATGATCATGAACATCGCGGCCGCCAACGCCGCGCGTTCCCCCGTGCTGGTCCTCGCCAGCAACAAACGCATGTCCGAAGACGACAGCGAAATGGGCATCCAGACCGCCTATCAACAGCCCACCACCGAAGGCCTGAAAAAATACGGCAAGCGCCTGATCGATCCCAATCGCGTCTACGAATACTCCGCCTACGCCTTCCGTCAGTTGAAAAGCGGCGTGCCTCGCCCCGTCCACCTCGACTTCCCCGGCGAAGTTGCCGGAGCCCGTTTCAAAGACCCCAGCGAACTCCGCTTCTACTTCGAGAAATCGCGCTATCGCACCGACGCGAAGCCCTTCCCGGATCCGAAGCGCATCAAAGCCCTTGTCGACCTCATCCAGAAATCGCAGCGCCCCATCATCGTCGCCAGCACTGGCGTCTTCTACTCCAAAGCGTGGGATGCGCTGAAGCAGGTCGCCGAACAGGCCGACATCGCCGTCGTCGAATCCGGACCCTCCCGCGGCCATTTCTCCGACGGACACGCCCTCTCCGCCAGCACTGCTCCCGGAGCCCTGATGAGCGCCGACCTCGTCATCTTCATCGGCCAATACTCGATGCCCAACGTCGGCGAATGCAACTTCAGCGCCGACGCGACGATCGTCCGCATCGATCCCGACCACTCAGACATCGGCCGCAACATGCCCGTCGATCTCGGTATCGTCAGCTGCGAGAAGGCCGCCCTCGAGTCGATCGCCACCATGCTCCCAAAGGCCAGGCGCGAAGCCTGGGTCGCCGAACTCGCCGCCGAGCGCAAGAAATTCGAAGACGAGAACGCCGCCTATTACAAAATCGGAGCCAGTTACACCGACGCCGTCCACCCCGCCGTCATCGCCCACGAAGTGGCGCAGTTCGCCTACCACCGCAACCTGCCCAAAGAGCAGACCACCTATGTCTCCGGCGGCTTCGGAATCGCCCGCTACATGCGCCGCTTTATGCGCGCCTACCGCCCCGGCCAGATCCTCAACGGAGCCTACCAGTACGGCGCCATCGGACCCGACCTCGGCTACGCCTTCGGAGCCGCCGCTGCCGTCCAGCAAGGCGTCGGCCCGCAAGCGCCCTACAAAGGTTCGCCCATCATCGGAGTCACCGGCGACGCCGGCTTCGCTTACTCCGGCATGGAGCTCGAGACCATGGCGAAGTACCGCATGCCGGTCGTCATGATCGTCTATAACAACAACGCCTGGGGCATCAACATGCCCGGCAAAGGCGCGCATATGTACCTGTTCCAGGAAAATCTGCGATACGACAAAATCGCCGAAGCCCTCGGGGCCCGCGGCGAATACGTCACCAAACCCGAAGATTTCCGCGGAGCCCTCGAGCGCAGCTACCAGATCGCCGCCAAGGACCGCGTCTCGACATTGATCAATTGCCAGGCCAAGCGAGAATACTGGCTTCGCGCCCGCTACGAACCCGGAATGCTAGGCAAAATCGAACCCGGCTGCATGGCCTACAGCCACTAGCCAAAGTTTCGCGCAGCCTGAACCCGGAACGTAAGCGACGGGACCACAATGACCAGTTGCCACATCAGCAGTTGCCGCTTGAACCCCGAGTCTAAGCGACCGGACCAAACAATGAATAGTTGCCTGCTTGAACCCGGAGCGTAAGCGACGGCACCTTCATCTAAACCAGAATCCAAGTGAAAACCGCCACCAAAAAATCCGCGGCAAAAAAATCCGAGCCGCGACCAAAGCAGCACGAAGTGCTGCGCCGGGAGCGGACCAACCCGCTAGCCCTCATCGAATCCCAACTGAACGCTTACGCCGAACGCGGAGTCTTCCGATCCTTCAGCCGGACCGCCCTCGAAAACGGCATCGCCGAATTCCGCTTCTTCTGGCTCCTCAACCTCTCTTTCCGCATGACCTTCGACACCAAGCGAAACGTCATCATCTTCAAGAAACTGCTCCCGGCCGTCGAACCCGGCTCCACTCTCGAAACGGAACTGAAAGCTTTCCTCGCCGCCTGCCAATCTCCCCAACGCCCCGAACACCGCCGCGTCGATCCCGCCAAAATGCGAGTCTCCTACGCGAACCGCGCCAAGTCCGGCACCCTGACCATAAAAAGTCTCGACGCCGATTGGGAGACCACAACCCGCAAATCAATCCATCTCCTCAACGAAGTCTTCCTTAACTTCCTCAACGCCCGCCATCCGGAATACATGATCGCTACCTTCCAACTCCCGGACGAATAGATTTCCGCTAGTGCGGCGCATAGTTTGAGAGGGCCCTGCCAGCTCCTGATCTTCCTAAGCCACTGCCAACACCGAACACGCAGACGGCCGCTGGCAGTGAGTGTCACCGCGCGCCCGCAACCACGCTATGCTTCCGTAGATGGGTTTTACGTCGCCCGTTGCCAGTGTCAGAAAACCCGGGAGTGAGCGAAAAGAATGGCCATGGATTGGGAACACAGTCTTGCGGAAGTTCTCGATGGGAAATATCCCCTGCATCGCTTCATCGAGGGCGATGAAACGCACGGAGTGTTTCTTACCGGATTCGCTGGCGAAAAACAGCTGCAAAAGGCTATCGTCAGAATCTTCTGTCTCGACGAACAGGGCCGAAACGCAGCCCTCGCACGCTGGAAGCGGACCGCCGAGCTTTCCCATCCGCATCTCGTGGACGCCTACGCCACCGGCGAAACCCAAATCGATGGCAATGACGTCGTCTACATGGTCTGCGAGTTCCCCGACGAGAGCCTCTCTGAAGTCATCCCCGACCGCGCCCTCACCGACGAAGAAGCCCGCGATTTTCTGAAGCCCACTCTCGACGTTCTTTCCTACTTGCACGCGAAAGGCTTCGCTCATTCCGCCATCCGGCCCTCTAACCTCTTCGCCGTCGGCGACCGCCTCAAAGTTTCTCGCGATGACGTACGCCCAACGGGCGACCGCGGTGCGATTTCGAGCCCCTACTCAGCCCCTGAACTGTCCACCACCGGGTCCACTCCCGCGGGCGATATTTGGTCCCTCTGCGTGACTCTGGTCGAAGTCCTGACGCAGCGCGTTCCACCGTCCGGACCATCAGGCGTGCGAGCCGCCGCAAATCTGCCGAACCCATTCGCGGAGATCATTCGGAACAGTCTGGCGACCGAGCCGCGCGATCGATGGACTGTTGCTAAGATCCTTTCGGCGCTCGAAGGTGGCGCGACCGCGTCCTCACCGGAAGCGGCGAAACGCCCAGTATCCACCGCGAAAGTCGCTCGCGGTGCACTCGTCGCTATCGGCATCCTGGTCGTCGCCGGAGTCGTCGCGCGCCCGTGGTTGATGCCCGACGATACCGACACGGCGAAACCAAAGTCCTCGGAATCGTCCACGCCGGTCAAAGAATCCGCATCGGGAAAGAACTCGGAAGCTAACAAACCGTCCACCTCCGAACCAACTCGCCCAGCCCTGACCCCGGCGCAGAAGAGGGCTGCGGACCGGAAGGCAGCGGCGGAAAAGAAAATCGCCGATAGAAAAGCCGCCGCGGAGAAGAAGATCGCGGATCGGAAGGCCGCCTCCGATAAGAAAGCCGCGGACGACAAATTAGCCGCCGACAGACGCGCCGCCGACCAAAAAAAAGCCGGTGAAAAGAAGCAGGCCGATGCCAAGCAGCCGGCGAAACCGCAAGAAACGCCGAAGCCCGCTGAACAGAAGGCGACGCAGCCCGCGCCGGCCGGCGACGTCGTCCAACAAGTGCTTCCCGAGATCACCGACCAGGCGCGGGCCACCATCCAAGGGAAATTCAGCAGCGGAATTCGCGTCACCGTCAATGCTTCGGGCGACGTCGTTTCCACCGCCGTGGACTCTCGCGGACCGAGCTGGTTTTTCGCCGACCTCGCCAAGGAAGCCGCCAAGAAGTGGAAGTTCGCCCCGGCCGCCGGAGACACTCCCCGTGACTATGTCATCCAATTCCAATTCCAACGCGCCGGCACCAAAGTAGGCGTAAGAAAAGTGCAGCCGAAGTAAAGTACGGCAGCCCCCGAGCCGCGACGGCCAGATCCGTCTCACCGGCTCGAACCCCGACCGAAAGGGAAGGACCCGCACTTTCCACACGCAATCGTAAACCGCGCTCACCAATTTCCCTACGCCCTATTTACATGGCGTCCCAGCAATTCCGCGGGATCGAACTGGAACCCTAAAGCGGTAAGCGAGCGACTCACCATCCCCGCAAGGACCACCGCACAGTAGAATCACCTGTGTGACCACCGAACTCTGGCTTGTCCGCCACGGCGAAACCGAATGGAGCAAGTCCGGCCAACACACCGGCCGCACCGACATTCCGCTCACTCCTTTTGGAATCGAGAAAGCCCGCGATCTCGGACGCCTACTCGGCGGCCAGTCCTTTGCCGCCGTATTTACCAGTCCGCGGCAGCGCGCCGCCGAAACATGCCGGCTGGCCGGTTTCGATCACGCCGTCGTGGACCCCAATCTTCAAGAATGGGATTACGGTGACTACGAAGGCAAAACCTCCTCCGATATAAAGAAAACTCGACCCGACTGGGACCTTTGGCGCGACGGAGTCCCGAACGGCGAGTCGATCGAGCAGGTCGCCGTTCGCGCGAGAAATGCGATCGAGACGGTCATCGCCGCCGCCGGTCCCGGAAACGTGGCCCTGTTCGCCCACGGACATATTTTGCGAATATTGACCGCGTGCTGGCTCGGACTCGAGCCGCAATCCGCCAAACTCTTCGCCCTGACGACCGCTTCCGTCAGCGTCCTGTCTTATGAGCGCGATACCCGCGTCATCTCGCGTTGGAATCAGACGACGTTGGGGTAAACGCGAAGCAGCCGCGGCTCATGTAAAGCCACCTAAATCCAATCGATCTATTGCCAGGCGACCGGATAGCATCTCCAAATGCGACCGATCCTGTTCTTACTGCCGATGGTCCTCCCGGCTGCTCAACTTCAGCTCTTCGGCGAGAAACGCTTTGACACCGGTCCGGCCGGTGAGGCGCAGTACGACATCGCCGCCCTCCGGCGCGGATTCCAGTTGGAATCGAAGAAATGGGCAGCATTTCCGTTCGAGATCGACCCACGCGGCCGCCTCGTTCCAAAGCGTAGCGGGGAACGAGATCGCGTAGCCGGATTCGATGGGCGCGGCCTTGGCGACTCCGAAGAGGCGTTCGCTGCGTCCCTTATGTGCTTTGCGCTCCTCCGCGGTGAGGGCTTTCAGGTTGCAGGCGATGGGTATTTCGGCGGAAGCCAAAACGGTTCCCGCGGCAGCGAGCAGAATCTGACGGCGGGCAACGAGTCGTTTCATGTTGCCAAGCGTATATGTTCAAGTTAGCTTGGAGTCAAAGGAATTTTCACGGCCATGACAATCGGAGAATTGGCGCGGAAGGCCGGCATCCGCACATCGGCAATCCGTTATTACGAGTCGATCGGGTTGTTGAAGCCAGCCCGAGTGAATGGGCGCCGGCACTTCGGCCAAGAGGCCGCTTCCCGGCTGACCCTGATCGCCACGGCCAAGGGTGCCTCTTTCTCGCTGGACGAGATCCGGAAAATCTTAGAAGGAAATCGCCCCAACTGGCGGGAAGCGGCTTCGCGGAAGCTAATCGAACTGGAAAAGGCGATTAGCCGGGCGACTTCGCAACGAGAGGCCGTAGGTCGTTTACTTGTCTGTAGTTGCGAGACAATTTCGGAGTGCGCGGCAAAAACTGCCGTCGCGCAAGCCGAAGACCGTCCAGCGGGTTAAGCGGCCCGTTCATTTTCAGATTGCAGAAATTCCAAACCAGATCAGCCACAAAAACTCCCCGGCCGCGTGAATTTTCATTCATCTGGATATTTTCAATAAGGGTCTTTCGTCCATCGATTGGTATAATCGGAGATCCTTATGCTGACAGCTCAAACGCCTGTAAACACGAGTGTGGATCGCAAGATTCTGCTTCTTCGGCCGCGCGGATTCTGCGCCGGAGTCGTGCGGGCGATTGACGTGGTCAAGATTGCGCTGGATTTGTACGGGAAGCCGATTTATGTTCGCAAAGAGATCGTCCACAACCGCCACGTCGTAGATGAACTCCGAGCGGCGGGAGCGATATTCGTTGAAGAACTGAGCGAAGTACCGATGGGCGCGCGCGTGATTTTCAGCGCTCACGGCGTTTCTCCCGCGGTTCGCGCGGAAGCCAAGGAGCGCAAGCTGCAGGTAATCGACGCGACCTGCCCGCTGGTGACCAAGGTCCATATCGAGGCCGTCAAGTTCGCTAAAAAAGGCTACACGATCATTCTGATCGGCCACAAAGACCACGACGAAGTGATCGGGACGCTTGGCGAAGCGCCGGAATCGACCTTCCTGGTGTCGAACGTCGAAGACGTGGATTCGCTCGATATCAAAGACACCGACCGCATGTCCTACATCACGCAAACCACGCTGAGCCTGGATGAAACCACGGACATCGTCGAGCGGTTGCAGCAGCGATTTCCGAAGATCATGGGTCCGCACGCGCAGGACATTTGTTATGCGACTGAAAACCGGCAACTGGCTGTGAAGGCCGTGGCTCCGGAGTGCGAAACCCTGTTGGTGGTGGGCTCGCAAAATAGCTCGAATTCGAGGCGCCTGGTCGAAGTCTGCGAGAAACTCGGCGTTCCCGCTTACCTCATCGACGATGCGGGTGAAGTGCAGGCGCAGTGGCTGAAATCGGTTAACACCGTCGCCGTTACCGCCGGCGCGTCCGCACCTGAAAACCTCGTCGAGGAATTAGTTCAGTCGTTGAAGGCATTTGGTTTTTCCATGGTCGAAGAGGTCGAAATCAAAGAAGAGGACGTCCGGTTCCACTTGCCCGCGGAACTCGGGAAGGCACAGCTGCATACCATCGCGAGCGCGAGGTTATGAGTCCGGCCGTCCAACTCGCCGATGGCTTGACGGCGCAAACCGCGCAGGCTCTGCGCCACGCGGCGGATGCGCTGCTTTCGCGTCAGTCGAGCGAAGGCTATTGGTGGGGCGACCTTACGGCGGATTCGACGCTCGAGTCCGATTGGATTCTGACCCAGTTGTGGCTGCACCCGCCGGTGGACGGCGTTTGGAATCCGCCGAACCGGATCCTGATTGATCGCGCGGTCGACGCGATTTTGAGCGAGCAGCTTACCGATGGCGGCTTCCACATTTATCCCCAGGGCCCGTCCGACGTTAATGCGTCGATCAAAGCCTACACGGCGCTCAAACTGGCTGGCCTCGACGTCGCCGACGAACGGATGGTGATCCTACGCGACCGCGTTCTAGCCCTCGGCGGCATGCAGGCGGCGAACAGCTACGTCAAGTTAAACCTCAGCCTGTTCGACCTGTATCCGCGCGAGGCAGTGCCTTCGGTTCCGCCGGAGATGATGCTGTTCGGCAACTGGATTTACGAGATGTCGAGCTGGACTCGCGCGATCGTAATTCCGCTGTCGATCGTCCATTCGCTGAATCCGCATCGTCCGGTGCCCAAGGGTTTCGATCTCGAAGAGTTGCACACCGACGGGCTGACTCTCGAATCCGGCAAGCGGGAAGGCTTCTTCTCGTGGAAGACGTTTTTCCTGGTCGTCGACAAGACGCTGAAACTCTGGGAAAAGTACGGCTCGCGCACCATTCGTGCGAAGGCAATCAAGAAAGCCATCGCGTGGTCGCTCGAGCGAACGCACGATACGCACGGGCTGGGTGCGATCTATCCGCCAATGATGTATCTGATCATGGCGCTCGATCTGCTTGGCTATCCGCCTGAGCATCCGGACCGGCAGGAAGCCGAGCACCAGTTCAATCGCCTGATGGTGAACGACGAGCGCGGCTTCTATTTCCAGCCGTGTTTCTCGGTGGTTTGGGACACGGCGATCGCCGCCTATGCGCTCGGTGAAGCGAAGGCGGCTCCTGCTGCGGCGATGACCCGCTGCGCGGACTGGCTGATGACGAAGGAAGTCCGAAAGAAGGGCGACTGGAGCGTCAAGCGTCCGAAGCTCGAGCCGTCGGGCTGGTATTTCGAATTCGCCAACGAATTTTATCCGGATATCGACGACACTGCGATGGTGTTACTCGGCCTGCTGCACGCCAAAGGATCGGACTCCGAGGCGTTCGATGCCTGCACCAAGCGGGCGATCAACTGGCTGATCGGCATGCAGGGCAGGGACGGTGGCTGGGCGGCGTTCGACGTGGACAACAACTGGGAGCCGCTTTCTTACGTTCCCTTTGCCGACCACAATGCGATGCTCGATCCGGAATGCCCGGATATTACAGGCCGAGTGCTCGAAGCGCTTTGCCGCTGGGATGTGGACCCGCAATCGCTGGTGATCCGGCGCGGCGTCGAGTACCTGATCCGCAATCAGGAAGCCGATGGAAGTTGGTTCGGGCGCTGGGGCGTCGATTACATTTACGGCACCTTCCTCGCACTGCGCGGTTTGCAGGCGGCGGGCGAAAGCGACCGCGAAGCCTACGTGCTGCGTGGCGGCGAATGGCTGCGATCGGTGCAGAACGCCGACGGTGGTTGGGGGGAAAGCTGCGAGAGCTATACCAACAACACGTTCGTCCCCGCGCCTTCCACTCCTTCGCAGACGGCGTGGGCGATTCTGGGTTTAATCGCCGGCGGCGATACGACAAGCATCAGCCTGCGTAAGGGAATTGAATATCTGATCGAGACGCAGAAATCCGACGGCGATTGGGATGAAGAGCTGGCAACCGGCACCGGATTCCCGCGCGTGTTCTATCTCAGCTACCACTTGTACCGGCATTCGTTCCCGGTGCTCGCATTGGCGCAATACCTGAAGACGAGAGGCGGTAGTGGCGATCCTATTTAGGTCTTCGCTGCTGCGCCGTTGCCTTCTTTCAACCGCACAGCACGCGCCACTTTCTAATCTGTGAAACCAGTATTGATTACCGGTGCGACTGGCTTTATAGGCTGGCACATCGCACGTTTGCTGCTCGAACGCGGGCATGACGTGCGGGCGCTGGTGCGTCCGGAAAGCAAGCTGCGGGAGCTCGACGGCGTCGAGCCAGTGACCGGCGATCTTCGCGATGCCGTTTCGATTTCGCGCGCGGTCGCAGGCTGCGGAATCGTGTATCACGTCGCCGCTGACTATCGTCTGTGGGCAAGGGATTCGAACGAGCTGTATCAATCGAACGTGGGCGGCACGCGCAACGTGCTGACGGCCGCTGAAATGGCCGGCGTCGAGCGCGTGGTGTACACGAGCACCGTCGGATGTATCGGGTTCCAGCCGGACGCGGAAGGCAACGAGGAATCGCCGGTCAGCATCGACGACATGCATGGCGCGTACAAGCGGTCCAAATTCGTCGCCGAACAGATCGCGCTCGACTTCGCAAAAAAGGGCCTGCCTGTCGTCATCGTGAACCCGACTGCGCCGATCGGCGATCACGATATCAAGCCGACGCCGACGGGAAAGATCGTAGTCGATTTCGCGCGCGGCGACATGCCGGCTTATGTGGACACCGGATTGAATCTGGTCGACGTTCGCGACATCGCCGAAGGCCATCTGCTTGCCGCGGAAAAAGGGCGGGTCGGCGAGCGTTACATTCTGGGCTGCGAGAATCTCACGCTGGCGCAAATCCTCGGGCGTCTATCGCCCATCGTGGGACGCCCCGCGCCGAAGACGCAAATTCCGTACGCGGTGGCGTATGCGTTCGGAGCGGCCAGCACGGCGTGGGCATCGATCACGCACAAGCAACCACGCGCTCCGCTCGACGCGGTGAAAATGGCCAAGAAAAAGATGTTCGCTTCGCACGCGAAAGCGACCAGCGAACTGGGCTTCTCGCCTCGGCCGGTGAATGGCGCGTTGCAGCGCGCGTTCGACTGGTTCGAAGGAAATGGATACCTCCAATAGCCATGGCTACTATATTTGCCATCGCGGCGGAGGAGCGCGAATTCAAGGGAATCTTGCGCCGCGCCTCGACATCCAGGAAACTAAGGTCAAGGGTGAGCTTCTTGACGGATGCCGGTTGGAATGGGGATCAATGGGTGCTTGCCGCTAACGGACCGGGTCCGAAACTGGCGCGCGAGGCCATGCTGGCGGCCTTCGAATTCGGTACGCCCGACGCGATCCTCAGCACAGGCTACTGCGGTGCCCTGGCGGCGTCGATGGCGGTCGCCGATATCTTTATTGCGAATCGCGTGATCGCGCCCGAAGCCGACGAGGCGTTCGACGCGCAGTGCGTTCCGTCGAATCAAATCCCCGGAACGCTGGTTTCCGTAGATCGAGTAGCGACTACGGCGGCGGAGAAGAGCGAATTGCATCGACAAGGATACGCGGCGGTTGAAATGGAAGCGGCGGGCGTCGCGCACCTGGCGCGTGAACGGAGCCTGCCTTTCTACTGCGTCCGCGTCGTGTCGGACTCGGCATCGGAATCGCTGCCGCTCGATTTGAATGAATTTAGAGATCAGGACGGACGGTTCCGCAAGGCGGGGATCGCCGCGGCTGCCTTGCGCAGTCCGACCGTTGCCAAAAATTTGATGCGCCTCGATCGCCAATGCCGGACGGCGTCCGAGGCTTTAGGAGAGTTTCTTGCAACCTGCCGATTCTCTTGAACTCCTAACCATGCCGGTTCCGAAGACCATGCGCGCGGCGGTGTATACCGGCGATTCCAAGGTCGAAGTGCGGTCCGTGCCGACGCCGGAAATTGGTCCCGGCGAAATCCTGGTACGAGTCGAAGCCTGCGGCATATGCCATACCGACCTGAAGAAGGTCGAATACAACACCCTGACTCCGCCGCGGATTTACGGGCACGAAACGGCGGGAGTGGTCGCGGCGGTCGGCGCTGGAGTGTCGAAATTTGCGCCAGGCGACCGGGTGATCGCGTTCCATCACATTCCCTGCGGGACCTGCTTTTACTGCCGCAAAAAATTGTATGCGCAGTGCCCGATCTACAAAAAAGTTGGAATCGGCGCGGGCTGGGAACCAGCCGGAGGCGGCTTTTCGCAGTACGTCCGCGTGATGGATTGGATCGTCGAGCGCGGCGTCGAAAAGATACCCGACGGCGTTCCGTTCGAGCAGGCTTGCTTTGTCGAACCGGTGAATACCTGCGTGAAAGCCATGGCGCAGGTGGCCGCTGCGCCGGACGAAGTAGTCGCGATTCTGGGGCAGGGGCCCATCGGGCTGGTCTTCACGATGCTAGCGGCGCGGACCGGCGCGCGGACCGTGGCGACGGACACTTTTCCGTCCCGGCGTGCCCTCTCGGAACGCTTTGGAGCGCAGTGGGCGGCCGACCCGCGTGACGCGGATCTGGAGTCGCGGATCCGTCAAATGACCGACGGCCGGGGCGCCGATGTGGTCATCGTGGCGGCTTCCGCCAAAGGAATTGTCGAGCAGGCCATGGCCTGGTCCCGTCCGGGAGCCCGAATTGTTTTGTTCGCGCAAACCTCCGATAAGGAGCGAATCGATCTCTCCGGCGCGGACATCTGTGTAGGAGAGCGTATTTTAATGGGTAGTTACAGCGCCTCCGTAGACCTGCAAAAAGAGTCCGCCGACCTCGTATTTAGTGGTGCTTTGCCAGTTTTAGAGCTCATTTCGCACCGCGTACCCCTCGACCGGATTTCCGAGGGCTTTGACCGGGCGTTGCACCCCACCGACAAATCGTTGAAAATAGTAGTACAGCCACAGGAGTGATTCTGAACGTGAATCAGTCGATGACCGCCGCCGTCCTATACGGCAAGGAACATCTCCAGATCGAGTCGGTGAAAGTGCCGAAGCTCGACCGCGGGGATGTCTTGGTGCGCGTAGGCGCGGCGTTAACCTGCGGGACGGATGTGAAAGTATTCCGCCGCGGTTATCATGCCCGCATGATTGTTCCACCTGCTTTGTTCGGACACGAGCTGGCGGGGAATATCGTTGCGATGGGAGAGGGCGTTCAGGGTTGGGAACTCGACCAGCGCGTGGTTGCGGCCAATTCCGCCCCCTGCGGAACCTGTTACTACTGTAAGCGCGGACAGGAAAATCTCTGCGCGGACCTGCTTTTCAATAACGGCGCCTATGCCGAGTACATTCGAATTCCTCAGCGTATCGTTGAGCGAAACATGTACGCGATTCCGAATCACATCAGCTATCAGGATGCCGCGCTCGCGGAGCCGCTGGCGTGCGTCCTGCACGGCCTCGAAGAAACCAACGTCCGGGCGGGCGATACGGTTGCGGTAATCGGACTTGGTCCGATCGGCATGATGTTCGTGCGCCTGGCAAAAGTGTTCGGCGCGCGCGTGATCGCGATCGGCCGTCGTGCTTCACAGGTGGAACGCGCAAAGAGGCTCGGTGCCGACGAAGTGCTGGTGAACAGCGACGGCGCGGATATCATTGGGCCGATTAAAGAGATGACCGGCGGACTAGGCGTCGATATCTGCATCGAGGCGGTCGGTCAGCCGGAAGCGTGGCAGCTCGCGGTGCAACTGCTGCGGCGCGGCGGCGTGGTCAATTTCTTTGGCGGCTGCCCGAACGACTCGCACATTTCGCTCGACACGAACCTGCTTCATTATTCCGAAATTACCTGCAAAGCCAGCTTCCACCATACCCCGCGCCTCATTCGCAAAGCGCTGGATACGGTGAGCCGTGGCTACGTCACGGCGCTCGATTTCGTGAATCGAGTGGAGCCGCTGACCAACCTGCTCGAAGTGATGCAGCATCTCATGAGCCACAATGGCCACATGAAGACCGCCATCATTCCGTAGAGCCATCGTGTTTCTTCAGCCGAAAGCGTTTCTCGAGACGCCAGCCGCGATGGAGCGGAAGTGGACTCTCGAAGAGTCGCTCGAGTACACGCGCTGGCTCGCGACGAACCACTACGAAAACTTTCAGGTGGTCAGCTTCCTGCTGCCAAAGCACCTGCACCAGGATTTCTACAACGTCTACGCGTTCTGCCGCTGGGCGGACGATCTTGCGGACGAGATCGGCGACACGGCGGAGAGCCTCCGACTGCTCGCATGGTGGCGAGGCGAGCTGAATTCGCTCTACGGAACCGGGTCCGCGACGCATCCTGTCTACGTGGCTCTTGAAGGCACACGCCAGCGGCATTCGCTGCCCATCGCTCCGTTCGACAATCTCATTACCGCGTTCGTACAAGATCAGACGGTCACGCGCTACGCGAATTTTGAAGAGCTGTTCAGCTACTGCAAAAATTCGGCGAATCCAGTGGGACGGCTGGTTCTGTATCTGTGCGGATATTCAGACGCGCACCGGCAGGCGCTTTCCGACGCGACGTGTACGGCGCTGCAACTCGCGAATTTCTGGCAGGACGTGACGGTCGATTGGGAGAAGAATCGCGTGTATCTTCCGCTCGATCTTCTCGCCAAGCACGGGGCGAGCGTGGATGATATCGCCGCGCGCCGTGCGACCCCGGAGTTCCAGGCGGCGATGCGCGAGGCGGTGGACGTCGCGCGTGAATTATTTCTGAAAGGCCTTCCCCTGGCGGACCAGGTGGACCGTCGGCTGGCCATCGATCTCGAACTGTTCAGCCGTGGCGGCTTGAAAATTTTAGACAAGATCAAAGAGCAGAATTTCGATGTCCTGACTGCGCGTCCGAAAGTCGGAAAGATGGAGCGCGTGACGCTGTTGATCGGTGCGCTGTTGCGGCGTTCCTTCCAGAGATCGCAGCGCGCGGCGGCATGACGACAGCGTCGGCAACCGCGCTCAGCGTAGCGGATTCCTACGCGTGGTGCGAAACAATCGCCCGGTCGCGAGCCAAGAACTTTTACCACTCCTTTCTGTTGTTATCCAAGCCGCAGCGAAATGCGATGTGCGCGATCTATGCGTTTATGCGCTATTGCGACGATTTGAGCGACGATGAGACGCTGGCGGATCGGGCTTCTGAAATCCAGCAATGGCGCGGCGATCTCGAAAAAGCGCTCGGCGGAGAAACGTCAATGCATGCCGTTTGGCCCGCTTTTCACGACACCGTGACCCGTTACAAGATTCCGCACGAATATTTCTTCGACATGATCGAAGGCGTCAGTTCGGACCTGGTTCCGCAGACTATAGAGAACTTTGACGAGCTGTATCGCTACTGCTATCGCGTGGCGAGCGTGGTGGGCTTGACCATCATCCACATCTTTGGCTTCGACGATCCGCGGGCGCTCGAGTTGGCGGAGAAATGCGGCATCGCATTTCAGCTGACGAATATCATCCGCGACGTGAAGGAAGATGAGGGGCTCGGCAGACGGTATTTACCGGCTGAAGATCTGCGGCGTTTTCACGTCGTCGAGATAAAACGGTCGCCGGAGTTCCGCGCTCTGATGGAATTCGAAGGAACGCGGGCGCGATCGTATTTTCGCGAGTGCGCGCCTCTCCTGGCGTTGGTTCACAAGAAAAGCCGCCGATCGCTTTGGGCACTGATTGAAATCTATTCGCGGCTGCTAAAGAGGATCGAAGCGTCGGGTTATGACGTGCTCTCGCAACGAGTGCGCGTTCCGACTTGGGAAAAACTCTGGATTTTGGTGCGGGCTGTAACGACCGCTTAGCAGGGCTGCTGCCCGATTGGCTATTTGGGTTTGTTGCCCATATTCTTCAAAACTTTGTTCGGCGGCATGTACAGGAACACGACGACGATTACAGCCACAAAAACCAAGCCACCCATAATCACAAACGCCAGCATACTTCTACGCTAGCAGGTTGCGGTCGAAGCGCTTCGGCGTGGCGGGTGTCGAATGTGGTATTCCTGCGACCATGCGCTTTCTGCTGATCCTTTGCGCCGCCATGCTTGCTTCGGCGCAGACCACCCGCGTTGAAAACCTACGTGGCAAGACCGTGATGCTGTTCACGCCGCATCCGGACGACGACCATTTCTGCTGTGCGGGCACGCTCGCGAAGCTCGCGAAGAACGGCAACAAGATCATCGTCGTGATCTACACCAACGACGACAAGGGCTCGGCGGATCTCGATATGACCAGCGAACGGCTAGCGAGGATCCGCAAAGCCGAGGAAGAGGCGGCGTCGCGTGTGGTCGGAATCGCGAAAGAGAATCTGATCTGGCTCAACTACCACGACGGCATGCTCGAGTACGCCAACACTCTGGACCTGGTCGAGAAGACGACGGCGCTGATCCGCAAAGTCCGGCCCGACTTGGTGATGGCGCCAGACCCTGGCAGCGAATATGTTCGCTGGCACAAGACCGATCACCGCATGGCGGCGAACAACACTCTGGACGCGATCCGCGCGGCGGAGTGGCACCTCTACTTCCCCAATCAGCGACTGCATGACGGCCTGGAGCCGTGGAAAGTTCCGCTGGAGCTTTTCTACTATTCCGGCAAGGATGCGAACTATTGGGTTCCCATCGATGACGAGTTGGAGACCAAGCTGACCGCGCTTTCAATGCACGTTAGCCAGTTCCCGCCGGCCGAATCCAAGTACCGTACCGACTGGGATCCGAAGGATCTGGAAAAGATGAAGGCGGCGCTGCGGGCGCGCGCTGAGCGCAAGGATGGCCACGTCGTCGAAGCCTTCCGCGCGGCGACCGGATTTCGCGGAGATTAATACTGACTTTCGGCGACCAGGTCGCCGATGGAGATTCCGGTGAGCGCGCGCCGTTTTCGCTCGCCGAATTGCAGCACGCGCTGGATCGTGCCCTGCTTGACAGCCGGACGCGACGGTTCCACTTCTTCAAGTACCGCCAACGCGTGATCGATGACGTCGCTGGCCGACGTGAAACGTCCGCCTTCGAGTTGACGTGTGAGTAGCGCTCTCTGCCCTTCCGTAAGCGTGATCGTCATAGCCGGTTACCCCGCTGTCGCCAAATTCCAATCTGCCGGAGCCTGACCCTCCGGCAACATTGCGCCTTTCTCCAGATGACGGATCTTGGTGGCGAAACGCGCCGCATGCGGATCGTGCGTCACCATCACTACCGTCTTGCCGAAATCCTTATTTAATTTAGAGAGCAGCGTCAGGACTTCCTGTGCGGAAGTTGCGTCCAGGTTTCCCGTCGGCTCGTCAGCGAGAATTAAATCCGGATCCGTGACGATTGCGCGGGCGACGGCGACTCGCTGCTCCTGGCCGCCCGAAAGCTGACGTGGCAGATGACCCATCCGGTCGCCGAGTCCGACCAGCTTCAGCGCGGTGGCGGCGTGCTCCATGCGTTCTTTCTTCTTAAGGTTGGTGAGCTTCAGAGGCAGCTCGACGTTTTCGATCGCGCTGAGCACCGGGATCAGGTTAAAAGACTGGAAAATGAACCCGATGTGAATATTGCGCCAGTGCGCGATTTCCGTGTCGGACATGCGGCGAAGGTCTTCGCCGAGCACGCGGATTTCGCCGTCACTGGCGCGATCCATGGCCGCGATCAGGTGGAGAAGAGTCGATTTCCCGGATCCGGAGGGCCCCATCAGCGCAACGAACTCGCCCTTCTGAATCTGAATATCGACTTTGTCGAGCGCCACCACGTGGAACTCGTCGCGCACATACTCCTTCATCAACTGCCGCGTTTCGATCACCACATCAGCCATCAGGATTTCCTCGCTTTCACACGGTCGCCGTCTTTCAACGTCTCGGGCGGATTGACTATCAGGTCCTCGCCGCCTACCAGGCCTTCTTCAATACGGATTCCGTTGGCCATCGTTCCGCCGGTCTTCACGGCCTTTTGCACCGCCTTCTCATCCACAACCACGAAGACCTTACCGCCCTTCACGGCCGAAGATGGAATCACAATCGAAGGCCTGGAAGGTTTGGCGGGTGCTGCCGGTTTGGCATCCGAGAGGAACGCGACGCTCGCGTTCATTTCCGGCCGCAGAAACTCATCCGGCTTCAGCACCTTCACCTTCACCTGCACCGTAGCCTTTTGCCGATTCGCTTCCGGAGAAACCTCGTCGATCGCGCCTTCGTACTTGCGATCCGGAAAAGCATCGGTCGTAATCGAACCGCTCTGCTTGGGTCCCAGCTTCGCGAAATCGCCTTGGTTAATGTCGAGTTCGACTTTCAAGTCGTTGAGGTCCGCCATCGACACGACGTAGCCTTTCGCGCCCTTGTCGCCCACAAAACCCGTCGTCACAAACTCGCCCTTTTCCACGTTGCGTTCGAGAATCGTGCCGGAGATGGGTGCCTTGATAACGGTATTTTCGAGCTGGTTTTGCGCATAGGCGACGACGCCTTTGGCCGATTCCACCTGCCCCCGAACCTGATCGATCTGTTCCTTGCGCGTTCCGACCCGCGCCAGGTCGTAGGTGTTCTTAACGGATTGATAGCGGGCGAGCGCTCCGTCGTAGCGCGCCTTCGAGTCGTCGAGGGCCTGCTTCGACATCACGCCATCCTTTACCAGGCCGGAGGTCCGGTCGAGCGTCACTTTACTGTTCTGCACATCGGCTTGCGCCTGTTCGAGGTCGGCCTTGGCGCGCTGCACCTCTTCAGGACGCGAACCGTTCAGCAGTTCGGCGAGCCGCGCTTCCAGATTTTGCAGGCTGCCTCTTGCCTGCTGAAGCTGAGCGCGGTAGTCGTCGTCCTCAAGGCGGACTAGCACCTGACCCTGTTTCACTTTGTCGCTCTTGTCTACGCCGATCCAAGCAACTTTGCCCACGACCTTCGCCGCGAGCTGAATTTTGTGAGCGGCGACGATATAGCCGGTGGCGTTGAGAATCACGTCGCCGGCCGGAACGCCACCGCCGCCGGAATCACTGGTACGTACGCGCACCACGTCCACGTCGGTGGCGGCGTTGAGACGTCCGTAGACAAAGCGGCCGGCTCCCGCAAGCAGCAGGAGCGCCACGCCGATGAGAATCCACCACTTTGCCCACGACGAAGGTTCGTCGCGGCGCTTGCCGCGATCGATGCGTAGGCTTTTGAGTTCCGCGTCCATAATTCCTTGTTTAGATCTCGCGAAGGGCCGTCAGGATCTCTTTTCGCGACGCATTTCTTGCTGGAAAGAGTCCGCCCAGCGCACCCATCAATAACGCGAACGAAATACCCATGGCCATGACCACGGGCGTAATCCGGAAGTCGAATGAAATCTCGCTGAAGGTTTGAAAGCTTCCGATTCCAGTTGTGATTCCGTTCAAAGGAAGCACCAGCAGGCATCCCAGGATTCCGCCCATCAGGGCCAGCAGCAGGGATTCGAGGAAAAAGCTGATCAGGATGCTGCCGCGAGAGAACCCAAGCACTCGCAGCGTTCCAATCTCCTTGGCGCGCCGCGAAACCGACGCGTACATCGTATTCATTGCGGCGAAACTGGAGCCGACCGCCATGATGATCGAAATAAAAATCCCGAGGAATTGAATCGGCGCGCCGGAACTGGTCTGGCGCTCGTAATACTCGGTTTCAAGAATCGGACCGACGTTCAGCTTCCGATCTTCGGTCAGGGAGTTGACGAGGGCTTGCAGAGAGCTGCGATCCGTTGCGCGGACCAGGATGCTGCTCAGGCCATTCTCACGGTTGAAGTCGCTCGAAATCTGATTCAAGTCGCCGAATATTTCGCCATTTGCCGCGCTCTGCCCGCCATCTACGATGCCGACAACGTCCCAGTAGCCTTTGCCGAATTTCAGTTTTCCGCCGAGCCGCGCGTCGGGGTACCGCTTCGCGATGCTCTTGCCGACCACCACTTCCCGCTGTCCGGAACGGAACATCCGGCCCTCCGAAATCTTGGCGGTGCGCATGTCGAAGCCGATCGGCAGCAGTCCGCGCAGCGTGAGGTTCATGCCATTTGGAGCGGAGGTGCTGGCAAGATTGATGACAGTTACCATCTCGAGAGAGGCCATCGGCTCGCCAGTTTCCGTGCGGGCGATGCCCGGTTTGAATTTCAGATCCTGAAACATTTCCCGGGTCACGCCGCTGTTAAGTTCCGCGGTGGAACCTTTGCGCAATACCAACATCTGGAGCGGATTACCGGAAACCTCGAAAGCGGTTTTCAACCCGGCCACCAGCGCGAGCACGGCAACGAGAACGGCGACGGTAAGGCCGATTCCGAGGGCGGTCATCAGCGTGGTCGTCTTGCGGACCGTCAGGTTGCGGAGGTTGTATGCGATAGGAATGGCCATGGGATCCTCGCTTATCCTGCGTTCCGCAGCGCTTCGAGAATCGGAGTCTTCGCCGCGCCCCACGCCGGTACCACCGAACTCACCAAGCCGATCACCACGGAAATCCCGAGGCACAGCACCGCCACTTCCGGAGTAATCGAGAGCGTTTTCATACCTTGGATGAAAGCCGGTCCCTGCCGGACGACGGCCGTCATACCCTGCGCAAGTACGATTCCGATGGCCCCGCCGATCGCCGAAATCATCGCGGCCTCGCCAAGAATAATCGTAAGGATCGCCGCCGGGGTGTAGCCCAGTGTTTTGAGAATGCCGACCTCCCGGATCCGCTCGCGGACGGACATCGCCATCGTGTTGCCTGAGACCAGCAGGATGGTAAACGTGACCGCTCCGACGATGCTCATCAGGAAGACCTTCACGTTGCCCAGAAACGACACGAAGCTGAGCGCGAATGCCTGTTCACTTTCCGCCTTGGTTTGGGCGGGCGAATTGTCGAACATCGCATCGATTTCGCGCGAGATGCGCGGCACCGAATCGGCGGAATCGGCAAGCACCTGCCAGGCGCCCATCTGGTCTTTTCGCGCCGCGGAGATGCCTTCGCGAACATAATCCCAATTGAAGTACAGAGTTTCGCTGGCGTCCGTCGCGTCAAAGGTTCCGGCGAGCGTCAGTTCGAGGTTGGTGGGGAAGATGTCTCCCTGCAAGTTGATCCGCTCGCCGGGCTTCCAGTTCAGCTTCTCGGCAAGGTCTTTGGTTGCGATCGCAGCACGGCGGTCGGTCTCGAATTTACGCTTCACTTCCGGGTCGATTGTGATTTCCGGGTGCACGCCGAAGAACTTCTTCGGCTCGACGCCGAAACGGGCGAAAAAATTCTTGCTGTCGCGGTTATCCTTATAAGTCCCGCCGAACCACTGCCAGGGAGATGCCTCTTTCACCCCCGGGATTTGGCGAATGCGCGCCTCGTAAGAGGCAGGCATGGATTGCGTCAGGGAGACTTTATTCCGTACCACCAACCGGAGCTCCTGTCCGGGCGCGGGCGGCGCTAAGAACAGCGCCCGATAGAGGGCGAACAGCAAGCCCAGCAAACACAATGAGAACGCGATACTTGCGATGGTCAATACGCTTCGGCGGCGATTCCGCAAGCTGTTCTTGAACATAAGAGGGAAGTAGCGCAGCATGTTAATAGTTTAGACTCCCCGAGGGGAGACGCTCTTACAAACCGGCCAACGGTGGGGATTCTGCCGACGAATGACGAGTGGACGCGGGGGAACGGTCGGGCGCGCGCCGCACCTTATAAGATTATTTTCCAGACGTGCACGGACTCACTTCGCGCTAGCTTAGAGAATAGAACCTGACATGACCAACGCCCATCCCTGGAAATCCAGCGACGAGCTATTCATGCGCCGCGCGTTCGAACTGGCGCGACAGGCGGAGCGCGAAGGCGAAGTCCCCGTCGGGGCTATTGCCGTCCTCCAGCAAAAGATCATTGGCTCGGGCCGGAATTCGACCGTCCGGTTAACCGATCCGACGGCGCACGCGGAGATTCTTGCGATTCGCGAAGCGGCTCTTTCGCTGGGAAATTACCGCCTCGGCGGCGTGACGTTGTACGTGACCCTCGAGCCCTGCGCAATGTGTGCCGGTTCGCTGCTCGCATCCCGCATCGACCGCCTGGTTTTTGGCGCTCGAGATCTGCGCTTTGGAGCCGTGCGGAGCAAGTTCACCCTGGCGGATTCCGAACTTCTGAATCACCGGGTCGATGTGGTCGAAGGCGTTCTGGCGGCCGAATGCACGGAACTGCTGCAAAGCTTCTTCGCGCAGCGGCGATAAGCCCTTTTAGTGAGATCCGCCCACAGCCGGCGACGCGACCGCCTTGGTCACTTCGTGGATCTTGATGTTGCGGAACATCACCACGGAATTGCTATCGTGCATCTGCAAGCCGATCGGACCCACCTTGCTGCGTGCCGGATCTCCGGCATGCTCGGCAACCACGACTCCGTTGAGCTTTACGCGAATCAGGTTGTCGCGGACCTCAATATCCAGCGCGTTCCAGTCGTCATCGTGCTGCGAGCCGGTCTTTGCAGCTTCAAAAGAGTAGATGCTTCCAGTCGGAAACTTATCCTTATAGTGGTTGCTGATCTGGATTTCGTAGCCGATATGCGAGGGGGTTCGTTTCGAATCTTTCTCGGCCCCGAAAGAATAGCGGCCACGGCTGGTATCGCGAATCGAGACTCCGCTATTGCCGCCGTAGCGCGTCCACCACTCGACATGGAGGTCGAACTCGCGGAACTCTTTCTTCGTATACAGCCAGGATTGGTTCAGACCCTTGACGTCCTTCACCTCGGGCGGGTCGTAAGCCCCGACCAGCGTGCCGTCTTTCATCACAGTCCACTTGGCGAGTCCGACGGGTTCCCAGCCGCTGAGGTCCTTCTTGTTGAATAACTGGGTCCAGTGCGCACAAAACGCCGGTGCCGAAAGCGCGAGGAAGAGCAGCAGGCGAACCATATCAGATCATTGTAAGGCGCGGCGGAGAAGCGAGTGGATCCGCAACCGCGCCCTCTCGAAGAGACTCGGTCACGCAGCCTTATTCACAGGCTTCGGGTTCGCCGGCTTCGGAAACTGGAGTTGGGCGGGACGGCGGGCGATCGCAACCACCGGCGCGAGCGGCGTCGGATGCGTTTTCCGCCATTCCTCGCTCGCTGACTCCGGCCAGCAGGACGTGCCGCCAAAGTAGTCTTCAAGCGGATATAGCGAATACGGGCGCATTTCGCGGAACACCTTGCCCAGTTTCTCTTCCATCCGGTAGATCAGATGGAAGAACGCGCCCCGATCGATGTTCAGTTTGCGGCAGCACAAACGCCAGTCGGCGCCCAGGTAAAAGTGATAGCGAAACAAACGATGCTCTTCCTCGTCGAGCGTGCGGCGCGTCACCACCTCAAAATCGGCGATGTATTCTTCGTTCTTGCGGCCCCACGTGCTCGGCCGTTTCTGGCCGGCGAACGAGGGTTCGATCGACGTACGGCTGATGCGAGGATCCTGCTCAACGCATTGGCGGAAGCGGTTATAACAAATCCGAAAAATTCCTCGAAGTGAGCACTTGCAAGCCTGCTCGAGGCCAGCGCGGTCCTTTGTAATGCCAAGACCATTGCATTTGGTGCAGGAGTGCAGCGAAAGCCCGATTGTTTCCGAACGAGACCATTCCATGGCGTGTATCACCTGATTTCAAAGTTTCCGCGATCGCCCGTCGCAGTGCGGCTGAAAGAAGCATTTCGCTGGCCGGTCAATTCATCCTAAACAATGGATGCTGCTTGTCAAAAATTATTCATAATAAAATCACTGCCGAGAAGCTCGACAGCCGCTACAAATATGATTCCAAAACAAATGTAGGTCGAGAAAAGAATCACTCCGCGCCCACTAATTGATTGAGTAGTGCTTGGTTAAATAACGGCCTATTTCAATCAGGAATCACTCGTCGCCTTACGATATGCGGAAAAAGAACCTTCGATCCGAGGTAGGTCTGTTGGAGGCGGCTGCCAGGCCGACGCTCTCCTCCTCGCTCCGGATCGGATCGCAAATGGACGCGCTGCTCGAAAAACTACGCGGCATCGTCGCGAACGGAATCGTCAGCGAACGCCGTATCGCGCAAGCGGTGGGAATGTCGCAGCCACACATCCACCACTTGCTGTCGGGCGAACGCGCGTTGACAGTCCCGGTGGCGGATCGCCTTTTGGCGACGCTCGAAATCTCATCGGCGGAACTTCTCGATGAGTTCCAGGTCGGACTAGCGTTTCAGGCATTACGAAGGCGGCAGGAACCCCGCGTCCCGATTCCGTTTCTCTCAGGCAAAGCCGGCCCTCGCGGTCCATTGCCAGGCGACTCGACGGATACCATGCTGATCGATTGCCTGTTGCTGAAAGGATTGACCAATCCTGTGCTCGTAGCGATCGGCGAGGACTCCGCCATGGTGTCGGCACTGGCCAACGCGACGCATGCAATTCTGCATGCGGTCTCTGGCTTTGCAGCCGATCCGGACGCACTGTACGCCGTGGAACTAGAAGGCCATCTGGTGGCGCGCGGCATGCGGCCAGGCGCCATATGTACCTATCTGTTGACGGCGTTGAACTGGAATCAGCCGGCGAAGTGGCAGGGGGTTCAGAAAACAGTGCCAGTCCGCGGCCTGGTCCCGGTGCGACGCGAAGTCGGCGGTTACTACTCCATTGCGATGCCGGAAGCGGCCGCCGCCTCCTGATAGGTATCAAGCACCTCGCGCGCGGTCGCCTCCCAACTAAAGCGCCGGAGCTGATCGTGTCCGCGTTCGACAAGATCGGCTCGAAGGGCAGGGTCCAGAAGGACTTCGCGAATTCCGCGGGCGATGTCGAACACTTTTTCCGGATTCACCATCATGGCGGCGTCGCCAACGACTTCGGGCAGCGAACTCACGTTCGAGGTCACGACTGGGGTGCCGCAGGCCATGGCTTCGAGTGGCGGCAAGCCAAAACCTTCATAGAGAGACGGAAACACGAACGCGGCCGCCTGGCCATAAAAGACGCGTAGCGTGTCGATCGGAACAAAGCCGAGAAAACGAACGGATTGCTCGACGCGGCTTTGGATGACGGCACGGCGGACGGCCGGATACTTCGACAATTCATCTCCGATGATGATGAGGCGAAGGTCCTTGTAAATGGGATGGTGCTCGAGCTCACCCCGGAGCACGGCGAAGGCCTCCACCAGGCGCGGAATATTCTTCTGCGGCCGGATGGTGCCGGCATAGAGCAAAAACGGATAGCGGATCTGATAGCGCTCGAGAGTGCCGGCGACAACGTCGGGGGCCGCCGGAGCGGACTCAAGAAATTCAGGGTCGGGCGCGTTGTAAATCCGCCGGATCCGCTCGGACGGAACCGCAAGCACGTCTTCGAGATCGCGGCGGGTGGCCGCCGAGACGGCGATGATACGCGCGGCGCGAGCGAGGCCGCGGCGAAAGCGAACCGCATGAAGCCACGCGCGCAGATCCTTGTTTTCGGAGTAGAGTAAGCTGCTCATGTCGTGGACCGTAACGACGTAAGGCTTGGGCATCCAGTACGCGACCGAGTTCAACGGCATGTGGAACAAACAGCCGCGGAACTGGCGGAGGAAAAGCGGATACGTGAAGTTGTTCGCGAGGTCTTCCGGATGCTTGTCGAAGATCGAAATCGAGAAATTGGTAGGCAGGTTCGAGAGCAACTCCCGATCCGCAGCGCGTGCAATCAGTGTGTACTGATTAGCGCTCGCAAGGCCCTGGGATTCCTGTTGCGCGCTGACCATGCTGAAACCGCGGACCAGGTTACGGATGTGAGTGCCGATTCCAAAATCGCGCAAGTGCCGAACGTCGATGACTACGCGTAACGGCACTCCAAAATCCCTTCTCTAACGGCTGGTCGCGGCGGTCTGAAGTTTCCAAGGGTACAGCGGAAAACGCTCGGTGAGCGCCGCGACGCGACGGCGCACAGAAGCGAGAACGTCCTCGGATGAGAGGTTTTCGAGTACCTCCGCGATCAACGCCCCGACTTCTCGCATCTCCGCTTCGCCGAATCCGCGTGTCGTAACGGCGGGGCTGCCAAGGCGGATTCCGCTGGGATTCAGCGGTGGGTTGACGTCGAAGGGGATGGCGTTCTTGTTGACGGTGATGTGCGCCACATCGAGACCTTTCTCGGCTTCCTTGCCGCGAACGCCCTTCGCGAACACGTCAACAAGCAGCAAATGAGAATCTGTTCCGCCGGAGACGACGCGGAAGCCTGCCCCAGCCATCGATTCGGCGAGGACTTGCGCGTTGCGAACGACTTGCTTCTGATACGACGCGAATTCCGGACGCGCGGCTTCGAGGAAGCAGACCGCTTTGGCCGCAATCACGTGGACCAGCGGGCCACCCTGGATTCCAGGGAAAAGATTCTTGTCGATCGCCGGCCCGTATTTTTCGCGCGCGAGAATCATCCCGGAACGCGGTCCGCGGAGCGTCTTGTGCGTGGTCGAAGTAACGATGTCGGCGTATTCGCAGGGATTCGGATACACACCAGCGGCGACGAGGCCGGAAAAATGGGCCATGTCTACAAGGAAAACGGCTCCGACGGAATCGGCGATCTTGCGCATTCGGGGGAAGTCGAAAATGCGCGGATAGGCGCTGCCGCCGCCGATGATCATCTTCGGTCTATTCTCTTCGGCGAGTTTGGCGAGTTCGTCGTAGTCGATGCGTTCGTCGTCCTTGCGGACGTGGTAGCCAACCACCTTATACGTCTTGCCGGAAAAATTTAGGGGATGGCCGTGTGTCAGGTGACCACCGTGCGCCAGATCGAGGCCGAGGATCGTATCGCCGGGAGTCAGCACGGCGCCGAAGGCCGCTTGATTGGCTTGCGATCCGGAGTGCGGCTGGACGTTGGCGTATTCGGCGCCATACAACTTCTTTACGCGATCGCGCGCCAGATTTTCGACGACGTCCGCGAATTCGCAGCCGCCATAATAACGGCGGCCGGGATAGCCTTCCGCATACTTGTTCGTAAAAACGCTGGACGTGGCTTCAAGGATCGCTTCCGAGGTGAAGTTCTCGCTGGCGATCAGTTCGAGACCGCCATGTTGGCGCTCCGTCTCGTGACGGATCGCGTCGAAAATCTCAGGGTCCGCTTCGGCGAGGGGCCGGCGCATGATTTCTTGTTCGGTCATCCATACCATCCTCGCGCGGCGGGCGCGTTAACGCCAATTTATTCTTTTCCGATTTTCGCGATTTTAGCCAGCCGCCTGGTGTGCCGTTCGCCTTCGCTGAACGGGGTTGTCAGGAAGACCTGAAGCAGAGTTTCGGCCAAAGCGGGCTCAGTGAATTTCGCGCCCAACGTCAGGACATTCGCGTCGTTGTGCTCCCGGGTCAGCTGGACTTGTTCGGCGTTCCAGCCGAGAGTGGCGCGGACGCCGGGAACCTTATTCGCGGCGATCGACATTCCAGCGCCGGTATAGCAAACCAGCACTCCGCGATCGACTTGGCCGTCCGCGACCGCGATCCCAACGGCCTCCGCGAAATCGGGATAATCCGCCGATTCCGTGCTATCCGTGCCGTAATCTCGCACGTCATAGCCTGCGGCGAGCAGACATCTGACAAGGGATTGCTTGAGCAGAAAGCCGGCGTGGTCAGCGCCTATGGCTACTTTCATGGGAAAACAATTCTAACATCGGGGCAGCGATTTTAGACCTCGCGGATCGCGCGCAGTACGCGCCTCGCAATCTCTTTTCCGCGCTCCCCGATCTCGCCAATGGGACCCACGCAACTGGGGCATCCGCTCTCGCAGGAGCAGCCGTCGAGCAGACGACCGGCGCCGTCCAGCAACTTGTCGACCAGCTTGAATAAAGGCGCGCTTTGGCCGATTCCGCCAGGATAATTGTCGTAAAGGAACAGATCCGGCTCGAAGGTCTTGAGGCCTTTTGAGATATCCTCCGTCACCGTGACCCCGAGATCGCGCGGATCGCACATCATTAGAAGAGCCGCGACGGTGCGGAGGGCATTGCCCAAGCCAATGAGGCCGTTTTGCTTTTCCGTCGGCGTCAGGTCGGGAAAGCGATCGAGAAACACTTCAGGGAAATGTAGCCAAAAAGCAGTCGTGTGCATTTCCTGTTCGGGCAGTGAGAGCTGCCCGGCACCGACATTTTCGAGTGTGTAAAACTTCACCTTTTTCCACCCGACCACCTGCCAGTTCAGGCGGACTTCCCCATGATTGGCGACGGCGCGCGCATCCGCAAACTTGGCAACGGTTTGCTCCTCCGGCGGAGTGGTCACGTGGGCAGAAGGCGTTCCGAGTGGGACGGATTCGAAGGCTTCGAGTTCCTTCACCTGGGTATAGTCGATGGCGTCGGTGAAATAGTCGCAGTCCACTTGGCGGACGTACGCCTTGCGCCCTTCGTAGTCGAACGTCTCCACCTGAAACTGGCGCGCCTCATGAAGGTAGATGGCTTTCTCGTGCAGCGTAGTCAGCGCCGCCGTAAAAGAGACCTCACCGATGATCTTGTGCTCGCCGGTAATATCGATGACAACAAAATTGTCACTGGCAACAGCGCGCAAACTGACGGCGTCGGCCGGGTACGTATCGGATGTCCAATGCCAGGCGTTTCCGGAAGAGTGCAGCAGGCCCAGGTCGAGCAGGAAGCGGCACAGCTCGGTGATATCCTGCCCGCCGAACTTTTCGTCCGTGCGGAGCGGCAGCTCGAAGGCGGCGCACTTCAGGTGGTTGAGCAGGATTTCGAGATTGTTCGGATTGATGTACGCGTGTTCCGGCGGGCGGTCGAAAAAATACTCGGGATGCTCGATGATGTACTGATCGAGCGGAGCGCTGGAGGCAACCATCACGGCGATGGACGAAGTCTGACGCCGTCCAGCGCGTCCGGCGCGCTGCCACGTAGAGGCGATGGTTCCTGGATATCCGGCCATGACGACGGCGTCAAGCGAACCGATATCGATTCCGAGTTCGAGAGCGTTGGTCGCGACGACCGCGCGAATCTCTCCGTCGCGAAGGCGGCGTTCGATCTCTCGCCGCTCCTTCGGAAGATAGCCGCCGCGATATCCACGCACGGCCTGCCGCCCGCATGGGAGGCGATCCGCGGCGTCTTTCAGGTACGTGACGAGGACCTCCGTCGCCAGGCGATTATTGGCGAAAACCAGCGTCTGCTGATTGCGCTCCATGAATTCGATGGCCATCCGGCGCGATTCGTGGAGATAGCTGCGGCGGATGCCGAGCTGGCGATTGATCACCGGCGGATTGTAAAAGACGAAATACTTTTCGCCGGAAGGCGCCCCGTTGGTGTCGATCAATTCAAAGTCGTGACCGGTCAGCGCTTCGGCCAGTTCCTTGGGATTGGCAATCGTCGCCGAGCAGCAGACGAATTGCGGTTTCGAGCCGTAAAATTCGCAAATCCTCAGCAACCGGCGCATAACGTTGGCGAGGTGGCTGCCATATACGCCGCGATAATAATGCAGCTCGTCGATGACGATGTAGCGCAGGTTTTCAAAGGTTTTGGCCCATTTCGTATGGTGCGGCAGAATTCCGGCGTGCAGCATATCCGGATTCGTCAGGACCACGTTGGCGCGCTCGCGAATCGCTCGGCGAGCGTCCTGCGGCGTGTCGCCGTCGTACGTGAACGCGCGAATTCCCGTTCCGCCGGCCGATTCAATTCCGTTGACGGATGCGTTGAATTCAGCCAGTTGGTCTTCCGCCAGAGCCTTCGTCGGGAACAGATACATCGCGCGCGCGCCGGGTTCAGCGAGCAGCGTCTGCCAGACCGGTAGGTTGTAGCAGAGCGTCTTTCCACTGGCCGTGGGCGTCACGACCACCACATTCTTTCCCGCCGTGATGGACTCGAAAGCGAGACTTTGATGAGCGTAGAGCTGCCGGATACCGCGCTGATTGAGCATCGTCCGGACCGGCGGTGCGAGGTTCGCTGGCAGATCGCGATAAACGGCTTCGCGGGCCGGTTGATGCTTGATCGCGCGAACCGGCGAATCCGGCTTTTGCATCCACACTTCGAATTTGGCGAGCGCGCCTTCAAGGCCCGAGCGATGGGCAAGCATGCGGTCCTTCGCGGCGGCCGGCAGGTGCTCGGTGAGGTCCGTGGGCTCAGGGTCCGGCGGGCCAAAGAGGTCCAATTCGAGGTTCATAAGGATGGTGTTTCGCCGTTTCTTTGCCAGTTTACCGCAGGTCTCCTAAGGGCGAGCGACGTTCTGGATTGAGAGGCCCCAGCGGAGTTACCTCGAAAGCCGTTAAATGAGATACTTCGGGTTTATGGGACTTCCAAAGATTATCCAAGGCGGAATGGGAGTCGGCGTATCCAATTGGAAGCTGGCCCAGGCCGTTTCGGCGACGGGCCAGTTGGGCGTCGTTTCGGGCACGGCGCTCGATCAGGTGTTAGCGCGGCGGCTGCAGGACGGCGATCTGGGCGGTGATTTGCGGCGCGCGCTGGACCACTTTCCGATTCCCGCAATGGCCGAACGAATCTGGATGAGCTTTTTTCAAGAAGGCGGCAAGGGCGCGATGGTGTCATACGTCCGCCTTCCGAAGCATGAAAAAAACGATTCGCGCGAGTTGCAGGAACTCTGCATCGTCTCGAATTTCGTCGAGGTATTTCTTGCGAAGGAAGGGCACGCGAATCCGGTCGGGATTAATTACCTCGAAAAAATTCAGATACCGCACCTGCCTTCGATTTACGGCGCGATGCTGGCCGGTGTGGATTACGTGCTGATGGGCGCCGGCATTCCGACGAAGTTGCCCGGCGTCCTCGATCTGTTCGTCGACCACAAAGCCGCAACGTACCCCCTACACGTGATCGGTGCGAGTCAGGACGACGACAACGTCATGACTTTCGATCCACATGATTTCTTGGATCGCGAACTGCCGCCCCTGAAGCGCCCGATGTGCCTTCCGATTATTGCGTCCAACACCTTGGCGGCAACTCTGCTGAAGCGCTCGAACGGACGTGTAGACGGATTTATCATCGAAGGACCTACGGCGGGCGGGCATAACGCGCCTCCGCGCGGGAAACTCCAGTTGAACGAACAAGGCGAGCCGATCTATGGCGAACGCGATGTCGTCGATTTGGCGAAGCTGCGCGAACTGGGGTTGCCGTTTTGGCTCGCGGGCGGATACGGGAGCGCGGAGAAACTCCGCGAGGCGCTGGCGGAAGGAGCTGCCGGAATCCAGGTCGGAACCGCGTTCGCGTTCTGTGAAGAATCCGGTCTGCGCGAAGACTATAAGCACTCTTTGATCGAAAAGGCGGTCAACAGCGAGTTGAAAATCAAGACCGACGCGCTGGCATCTCCCACGGGTTTTCCGTTCAAAGTGGCGCAACTCGAAGGCACCCTGTCGGCCGACGAGGAGTACGAACATCGCCCGCGTATCTGCGATCTCGGCTACCTTCGCGAAGCGTACAAGAATTCTGAAGGCGTTGTCGATTATCGCTGCGCCGGCGAACCGGTGACGGTATACGAGTCGAAGGGCGGATCCGCGGAAGACGCAGCGGGCCGCAAATGCCTCTGCAATTCTCTGATGGCGAACGTGGGACTCGCGCAGGTTCGCGCGGGCAAGCATGTCGAGCAGGGTCTGGTGACGGCGGGCGACGACGTGGCGAGCGTGCTTCATTTCCTGCGACCCCGAGCATCCGGATATTCCGCGGCTCACGTGGTCGAAACACTACTGGCAAGTTAGTTTCGCCGCAGCCCCTAAAAGCCAAAAATGGCTTATTTTCGCGAGCTCAGCCATAGCAAGCCGAAGCACGACGCGTTCAAAAGAAAAGTGACCGCCGTTACAATCGCGATTCCCTTGGCAACGTCCGGCCTGCCGCGATGGCGATAGATCAGGATGGCGGGCAGCATATAGATCAGCTGCGTCGCGCCCATAACGAAGGGGGCGGCGATGGCGTAGTAGCCCATTGCTTCGCCGGATTTTCCCGGCATGTTCGCGGCGATTCCGAAAATCACCATCATGATCACCAGCTGAAAAGAGTGAAGCAGGACGCCGATCCCTATGCCCTTGGCCATCCGGATAGTCTAGCGGGTTCGGTGCGACGCAAAAGAAGGGCGTGCGCGGGTGGCTTGTCGGGGAGAGGATTGAGTGGTACCCCTTTCGGCTTCAAGCTGGAGAAGAGGAAACCGAGGCAGGTAGCGTTCAGCAGAAAAGTGAGCGCGGCGACGAGCATGACCCCCTTCGCGATCTGCCTGTTGTTGCGCCATAGCAAAGCGATCGCCGGAACCATATAGACCAACTGCGTAAGTCCGATGAGAAAAGGCAGGTACAGGAATGCGAAGCTCCATTCATTCTGCCGACTACCCGCCGGGAGGAAGGAGACGAACACGCCGTACGCGTAGAAGACTCCGATCTGGCACACGTGCAGAAGTATTCCGAGCACGAACCCTTTGAGCATCGTTCGATGCTACAGCGTCAGCGGACTCGGTGCTGAGCCTCGGCCCGGAGTCGGGGGCCCAGCCTCAATTTGCGTTGAGGTCTGAAGGCTCCTGGTGGGAGTGAGTGTCTTCGAAAAGAGGCCACAGTCTCGTGAAGTATACTGTAGGGCACAGTGGAACCCGGAAACCGTAAACTAATCCGACCCTCGTTCAACGAAGAAAAAGCACCGCGTCCGACCCGGAATGCCCCCCCGGCCAGCTTGCAGAAGAAATCCGTCCCCCCGGATCAGACCAACGCGGAAAACTTTTACTACGTCAAGCAAATGCAGTCCAAGACGCCGATGACCATCGTGCTGAAAGATGCCGAGATCATTCACGGCGTCATTGAGTGGTACGACAGGACATGCCTAAAGGTGAACCGCGAAGGCGCGCCGAATCTCTTGCTGTTCAAATCGAACATCAAGTACATGTATAAGGCTGGCGAGTAGCTCGCCGGTTACGACGTTCGACGCAACTTGCGGTAGCTCACAAGGAACGCTTCCGCTTGCCTACGGATCACCACATCCGCGGATAGCTCCGCCATCCCATGGCAAATCGGCCGATGCGCCCCTTCCACTGCGAAATGAACGTGCAATTCGTCACTGCCAACGACGGTAAATCGGGCAGCATCGGCGGTCGTGCCTGCAGGGAAATGTGCGCAACCTTCCCGCGCGTACCCAAGATTGCAGTGAGCCAATAAATTTTCACGCGAAGGTGTGCGCCCGGAAACTTCGCAGGCACCAGTCCACGCTTCGACCAATGGCCAGCGTCCGGTGGTGCCGGGTTCGCCCGGCGGAAGCGGTTCGGTGGGAGTGAAAAAAGGACAAGCCACTCGGCGCTTATCGTACACTTTCGGTATCGCCATGGCAAACGACCGTCTCGACGCGCTGAACGTGATGCTTTCGCAGGATCCGAAGAATACGCTAGTCCGCTACGGCCTGGCGATGGAGTATCTGAAGAGCGGAGCGCTGGAAACGGCTGTGGCTGAGTTCAGAAAGTTAATCGATCTCAAACCGGAGTACGCGGCGGCTTATTATCACGGCGGGCAGACCCTCGAAAAGCTCGACCGCCTCGACGACGCGCGGGAGTTATACCGGGACGGCATCGAAATGACCACCCGGACCGGTGACATGCACACCCGAAGCGAACTCGAAGCAGCGCTGTCGATTTTAGGGGATTAAGTATTGCTAAGGCTCGCGAGGAAACCCGCTGGTACACTGATCGGTAAGGGCTGAATTTTGCTCATTCGCTTCGTTTCGATCGCAGCACTTCTCATCGCGCCTGCATTTGGCCAACCGCCGCCGCAAACCGGCCAGCTCGACGCGAACCCCGCTTTATTTACGATTCTCGCCGCCATGAACGCGGCCGGATACGACGCCGATCTCACTTCTCCGGCGAACCATCCACTACGAAAGGCGGTCCGCGAGTTTGTCGCGAAGAAGAATCCGCCCTCCCTCACCCAGCTGAAGGTGTTCTTCACGGCGCACCGCAAACAAGATCCCTCCCAGGAACTCAGTCAGTACGTCTCGCTGGCGCTTTGCCTCACCGCGCCGCCCGAACTGGAATTCGCGCATCCGGAGAGGCCATTGCCGCCGGATGCCGCTCCGCTGGCCGAAGGCGTGGACTTGTTCCGGAAGTTCTATCAGGAAGCGAATCTCGAAAGCGTCTGGCAGCAAGTGCAGCCGGCGATCAATCAGGTCCTTGAGCGCTATCAACCATTGATTGCCAAGGCCGTCACGGAGTCGAGTGCGTACTTGCGGGTTCCTCTCGGCACGGCTTTTCTCGGCCGGAAGTTTCAGGTCTACGTCGATCTGCTTGGCGCTCCGCATCAGATTCACACCCGCAGTTATGGCGATGATGAATTCGTCGTGCTCACGTCCACCTTCGAGCCGCCGATCGACGAGATCCGGCGCGCTTATATCCAATACCTGATCGATCCGCTGGTCGTAAAGTATTCGAACGTCGTCAACGATAAAAGAGGTTTGATCGACTATGCGCAAGGGTCTCCGATCCTGGATGCGCACTATAAAGAAGACTTCGTGTTGTTAACCACCGCCAGCCTAGTGCGTGCCGTCGAGAGCCGTCTCGCTCCGGCTTCCAAGCGGAAGGCGATGGTGGAGCAGGCGTTGAAAGAAGGCTTCGTCGTGACGCCCGCGATTGCGGAACAGCTCGTCGCTTACGAGAAGGACGACCGCGCCATGCGCCTGTACCTGCCCGAGTTGATCAGCGCGATCGACCTGCAGCACGAGGCCAAGCGATTAGAGCATGTCCAGTTTTTGAGCGAGCGTCCGGCCCGCATGATCAAGGCTCCGCCGCAGGCCACTCAAGCCGAACCGGTGCTGACCGGCGCCGCGAAAGTACTCGAGGATGCGGAAAAACTGTACAAAGATCGCAACCTTGGGGCGGCGAGAGACGCCTACTTACGTGTGTTGCAACTGACCGAGGATAAGGCGCTGCACGTGAAAGCGTATTACGGGTTGGCGCGGATCGCCGCGCTTTCGCGCGATCCCGAATTGGCGGATAAACTCTTCGCCAAGCTGCTCGAGTTGGGCCCGGATGAAGAGACGCGATCCTGGTCGTTGCTGTATCTGGCGCGGCTCGCGGAGAATCGGACGGACGGGCGCGAAGACGCGGAGAAATACTACCGCGCGGCGATCGCGGTGTCGGGTGCTCCCGATAGTGTGAAAAAGGCGGCTGAAAAAGGACTGGCGGATCAAAGCAAAAAAGACGCTGTGAAGCCGCTTCGCTAGCGCGCAAGTTAAACTAGGCAATCGTTCGGACGGCGAAACAAAGAGAAACGAGGGTGAGGGGACGCATGATGAGGATTTTTAAGAGCGCCGCGGCGGCTGCGAAAGTGGTTGGTCTGCTGACGGTCGGAGCGGCATTACTCTGCGCGCAAAAACCGAAGGGCCCGAAAGAAATCGAAGGCCTGATGTCGATTCAGAACGCCGCCACCGCGGACGCGAAGATGAAGGCCGTAGACGATTTCCTGGCGAAGTTCGCCGATACCGAGTTCAAGTCGATCGTGCTCGAAATCGCAGCCGACGCGGCCGAGCGGTCGAACCAATACGAAAAGATGGTGCTGTACGCGGAACGCGCGCTCGAAGCGAATCCGAAGAGCTATATGTCCATGCTCCAACTCGCGCGCGGACTGGCCACGCACACCCGCGAATTCGATCTCGACAAGGAAGAGAAGTTGAGCAAAGCCGAGAAGTACGCGAATTCAGCGATTGAGATTTCAAAAAACGCTCCCAAGCTACGGCCGGAAATTCCGGACGACCAGTGGGCCTCTGCGAAGAAGGATTTTGAAGCGCAGGGTCACGAGGCGCTGGCGCTGTCGGCGATGGTTCGTAAGAAGTTCGACATGGCTGCGAACGAATTCGGAATGGCTTTGAACATGGCTCCGCAGAAGGACCCCGCCATCATGGTTCGCCTGGGCGCCGCGCTGACCAGCGCCGGAAAACCGGAAGAGGGCATCAAGGTCCTTGAACAGGCCATCGCGTTCCCGGGCTCGTCCGACCAGGTGAAGCAAATCGCGCAGAGCGAAATCAGCCGCGCCAAAGCGACGAAGAAATAAGCTCCACAAAGCATGACAGCGGACCTGGAGATTCTCGAACTCGCTATTGGCCACGCCTTTGGCGATCGCAGTCTCCTGGTCCGAGCTCTCACCCATAAGTCGAGCGTCTACGAAAAATCTCCCGCCGATCCGGCGCTCAGTGATAACGAACAGCTCGAATTCCTCGGGGATTCCATCCTCGGTTTTCTGGTGAGCGAAAGCCTCGTCCGAAGCTTTCCCGGTTATCCCGAAGGCCGCCTGTCGAAATTAAAAGCGCATCTGGTCAGTGCCGCCCATCTCTACGAAGTCGCGCAAAGCATCGATCTCGGTTCGTACTTACTGTTAGGCCGCGGCGAAGAAATGAGCGGCGGGCGTGAGAAGAAAGCGCTGCTCGCCAACGCCGTCGAAGCCGTCATCGCGGCAATGTATCTCGATTCTGGAATCAACCCCGTATCGAGTTTTGTTGAAGACAGCGTCATCGGTCCGTTTATTCCGACCGAGGACGTGAACGGCCGGCTCGTCACCGATTACAAAAGTGCGCTACAGGAAACGGCGCAGTCTCTGAAGTTGCCTCCGCCGCGCTACGTGATCGTCAAGGAATCGGGTCCGGAGCACGCCAAGACCTTCACCGTGGAAGTTCGAGTCGGGAAAGAAGTGAGCAGCCAAGCCGACGGTTGCTCTAAGAAAAGCGCCGGTCAGAAGGCTGCGCAACAGGTGCTCGATCGTTTGCTTCCGGCGGCCGCGCCCGCGATGGCGGACGGTTCGCAGGCGTAAAGCTGTCCGCGTCGCTCGTGACTAAACTTCAAATTCTCAACCGCGAAATCGTCGGCTGCGAACTTTGTCCGCGCCTTCGGGACCATGGGCGGGAAGTAGCTCGGGTGAAGCGGCGCGCTTACCTCGACTGGGACTATTGGGGGAAGCCGGTTCCTTCCTTCGGCGATCCCCGGGCGAGCGTGCTGATCGTCGGTCTGGCGCCAGGCGCGCACGGCGCGAACCGGACCGGCCGGATGTTTACGGGCGACCGCTCGGGCGATTTCCTGTATCGCGCGCTCCACGAAACGGGGTTCGCGTCCCAGGCCGAGAGCTCGGCGCCAAACGATGGCTTGGTCCTGAAAAACGTCTGGATTACCGCCGCCGCCCACTGCGCCCCTCCGGATAACAAGCCGCTGCCAGAAGAATTCGCCGCCTGCCAGCCCTATCTGCAACGCGAGTTAGCGATTCTCAAGCCCCGGCTGAAAGTCGTCGTAGCGCTTGGAAAGCTGGCCGCCGATGCGTACCTCGGAATTTTGAAAGACCAAGGCGAAATCCAATCCCGCGCCTCGTATCCATTCGGGCACGGAGTCGAACACTCGCTGAGGCCTACGCTGCTGTGCAGCTATCACCCGAGCCAACAGAATACGTCCACGGGCCGCTTAACGCAGCAGATGCTGCTGGAAATCCTCGCGAGAACCCGCATGCTGGTCGCGAGTGGAACCGGAATGGTTCCGTAATGCGAAAAAATAACGGTACCATGTTGGTGTATGGCTACGATCACAGTGAAGAACATCCCCGATGACGTTTACGCCAAAGTGAAAGCTTCGGCTCAAGATCAGCATCGAAGTATCAACTCGTACATTATTGACCTGCTAGCGAATCAATCGCGGTCCACCCCCTCCGCGAAATCCGCGATTGACTTACTTGAGGAGATGAAGCGCGTGCAGCAGCGCATTGGTCATCTTCGCTTGAACGACTCCCTCCGCGAAGTTCGAGATGGCAACGATCTCGACTAAGCCCGCCTACGTAATCGACGCCAGCGTCGTCTTGAAAAGCTTCTTGAACGAAGAGGGCGCAGCCGAGGCGCAGGCTCTGATCTTTCTCGCGGCGAATGGCGAACTGATTCTCTACGCGCCGGAGTTGCTCGAATTGGAAGTAGCGAACATTCTTTCGAGGGAAGTTCGTAGAGATAAGCTCGCACGAGCAGATGCGCGTCAGGCGGTCGATGCGTTTCGCTCTTTCCTGATCGAGCAAGTCGCTCACTCTGGGCTTGCGGGTCCCGCATTCGAGTTGGCGCTCGCGCACCGACAAGCAGTCTACGACTGCCTGTATCTGGCCCTTGCGCTGAAACTCGGATGTCCGCTCATCACGGCGGATCGAAGATTCTGCTCTGGAATGGAACGTGCGTTTCCGATGGTCCTGATGCTTGGACCTTCACTGGCGCTGCTATAGATTCCGTTTCAGGAACGAGCAGATGTGATAGCCGTCCATGAATTTGAACGGCGTTTCGCCCAGCGTGTAGTGGCCGCATGGCAGCACCACGACTTTGTGATCCAGCTTCACTTCGCGCGCCTTTTCGATCACCTGCTCGGAATACTTCACCGGGAAGGTTGTGTCGTAGCGCGCATAGATGAACAGCGTCTTCTTGTCCTTGTGCGAAGCATATTGATCGAAGTGGAACGGCGGGCTCACCGCCATCCAGGCGTCGCGCAGGCGTTCGACCGTAATGCTTTTCTCGATGCCCTGGCGGATGTGCTGCGTCGAGAGGCCTTCCCACACCACGTCGGCGAAATACGTCGAACAATGGTTGAAGACGTTCACCTGAATCCGCGGATCGTAGGCGCTCGCGAGAAATGCGTAGCAGGATCCGAGGCTGGTTCCGCAAATACCGACCCGTTCGAAGCCTTGCGAGTACAGCCAATCCACCGTGCTGCGGACATCGATGACCGCTTGTCGCGTCGCGTCGATAGTGCGGCCGACGTTGGCTGAAACCGCGTAGTCGGCGCGCTCCAATTCCGCCGGCATGCGGTAGTCGTGATACGGCAGGCTCAGCCGCAATGCCGACATCCCCAGCTTAGCCATCCCTTTGCACAGCGCCCCATGTTGGCCGAGGCTGGCGTTCCAGTGCGGAAGCACAATGACTGCGACGCGCCTGCGTCCCGGCTTGTCCGCGGCCGGATACCACTGCGCGTGGACGGTGTTGTTCTCCGGGTAGGGAGTGTGCACCGCCGAGGTAAATTTCAGCAGTCCGGGCTGGCCTTCGGCGCCCGCTTCCAGCCGGAAGTCGGTCGGAACGTCGTAGGAAAAAAACTCCGCCGGATGCTCGACCGCGAGCTCGTTCATGATGCGCAGGTAGGTTTCGTCGTCGTGCCCGTTTCGCGGATGCCGTCTTGAGGTCGGCCAGCGATTCGCCCACTCCGCGCCCCACTCGAACTCGCGAACGACACGGTTCGTCGCCCGGAAGCAGAGCCGGTTTTCCCAATCGGACATCCAACGCGCGTAAATACCCATACAGCCGTCTCACTCCAGGCTATAGAAAGCAATGGCCCATCCGCTAGCCGCAGGCTCCGAACGGTTCCATTTGAGGGTTATTTGCGCGCTTTCGGCGGGTGATTGAGGATTGCGCCGGCGACATGGATGTCATCGGCGTGCAGTTGTTCCACCAACCGCGCCATCTGATCGGGGCTCGTCAGGCCGCTGCGAGCGACCGTGATCACGCCATCCGACAGGCGTCCGATGATACGCGCGTCGGGACTCTGATCCACCGCCGGAGTGTCGATGAGGACCGCGTGGAACTCCAGCCGGAAGCGGAGCAGAATCTCGTGCAGCCGGTCCAAATACCGCATCGACGAGATGTTGGCCTTTCCCACCCCTGCCGGAAGAATATACAGGCCGGGGACATCGGTTTCCTTCGCCAGCGCCTCGAACGGATATTCGTCAATCGCATCCGGCTCGGCCAATACGTCGGCCAAGCCCCACTCATTCTGCAAAGCAAACATGTTGTGCAGCCGCGGATCGCGGACGTTGCCGTCGATCAGCAGAACGCGCCGGTTGGTGTTGGCTAACGCAATCGCGAGATTCGCCGCCACCGTAGTCTTGCCGTCGCCCGCCGCACCACTTGTAACGGTCAGCAGCCGCGGCTTACTCTTGCCGGCGCCGCTCAACCATAAAGACGCGAGTGACGATCGGAAGGCTTCGTCAACCGCCTCCGCATTCGCGGGGTTGGACTGATCCGGCACTTCACCGAGCAGCGGCACACCGCTCGCTTCGGCGACGTCGGCGGCATCGTGCACTGTCGGGGTTGCCCGCTCGCGCCACAATACGAATCCGATCGCGCCAGTCAGACCCGTCAGCAAGCCAATCAGCAAATTCCGCAGCCAACCTCGTGGTGTGCTCCGTTCTGTTGGAATTCCCGCCGTCTGAACCAATCCGATTTCGGCCGCCCGAATGGAACTCGCCGTTCGCGCCTGTTGCAGCCGCTCGAACGTCGATTGATACAGTTTCCGCGCGGACTCCGCCTCTTCCTGCAACGCCAGGAATCGAACTCCGGCGACGGATTGGACCCCCGCCGTCTTCTCCACCTGCCCCAACGAGCTCTGCAGCGCCTGCTCTTTGGCGACCGCCGCCTGGTGCCCTTCTTTTGCCTTCCGCGCCTCCGGATGGTCCGCCCCGAGCCGTTGCAGAGTCGCAACGTAGGCGTCCTGTGACGCTTCGCGTTGCGCCCGCGCGGATGCCAAATCTTCCCGCAATTCCTGCGAACGCTTTTGCGCAAACAGCGGAACGCCGGCCGTAACCCCCGGACCCGCCGTCCGGGCGAAGTTCTCGAGTGCCTCCTGCGCCTGATTCCTTCGCTGCTCAAGTTCGGCAAGTTGAGGAGCCAGCAGTTGTGCCGTCCGCCCCGCGGCCCTTTGCTGCGCTTCCCGCCGTGTCTGAATCCACTGCTCGGCCGCCGAGTTCGCCCGTTCCGCCGCCATCTGCGGAGTCGCCGCCGATTCGGAGAATTCCAGGCTCCGTCCTCCGGAGGAATCCGCTCCAGGTGTTTGGATTACGGCGACTGCCGTGTAAACCGGTTGCTCGAAATAGGTGACCGCCATTCCGGCCGCAAGTCCGCCGAGCACCCATAATCCCGCCGTCCGGCGATGGCGTGTGACGGCCACGATCGCCCGCCGCGACAACGCGGGGCGCATTTTCCGCGCTTGCGGAGCCGGAAGCAGTTGCACCTGAATCGGCGCGAGGTCCAGCGGACGCCCCCGCAAACTCAACTCCTGATCGGCTCGCTCCAGTCGAGGCATACTGTCCAGTTCCTGATTCGTCCAGAAATTCTCAGGGAAATCCGATTCTAATTCACGATCAACTTGGGCCCCAAAGCTTGGGTGCGGAACTCGTATTGCTGAATCTCGATGGCGGCCTGCCCGGCCTCAAAGCGAACCACACGTCCGCGAGCAACCAGCCTCAACGCGCATTTATTGTTCAATTGCGCCGGCCAACTGATCGCCAATTCCAGACGACGGCCTGGCAGAAGCATGTGCTGAGTGGTGAACAGTACCCCGGCGCTGCTGATATTGACAGTCTTGCCCTCGCCCGCCTCTTCCCCACTTCTCTTGTTCAAAACCTTGTATTGGACCTCCCGCTCGATCGGGAACCGGTCGGTTGTGCGCCGGTCATTTTGGGGCCTTTTTGTGTTCACGCTAACTCCCTCAGAGATTGACCTGAGCCGCGAATCGCGGCGGCCGCAGGACCATCTAAGGTTGCCTTCTGCAAGCTGTTGAGACAATGGGGTATTGGGACCATTTATGCCCAGTACACGCGTACCAGAGAACTTTTTGAAGTCCCGGCCAGTAAGGTATGATTCACGAATGACTAAACCCCGGTTGGTGCTCCGTACTTCGGTAATGGTGCTGATGCTTTTCTTCGCTTTTTCGGCTCTATTCGCCGCTGATAAGAAAGTCGTCACGGTACCAGGACGTGCTCCGTCGCCAAACTTCAGCGCCGGTATCAAGGTGGGAGATACCTTCTACGTCGCGGGCCAAACCGGCAACGATCCGAAAACAAATTCCGTCCCAGAGGATTTTGAAGCCGAGGTCAAGCAATGTCTCGATAACGTCGGAGCCGTACTCAAAGCCGGCGGAGCAGACTTCTCGGATGTGGTCGCGGTGACGGTCTATCTCACCGACATGGACCTGTTCCAGCGAATGAATGCCGTCTACACCAGCGTCTTCAAGGATCCCCGTCCAACTCGTACAACGGTGGGCGTGGTCCGGCTCGCCGGCAAGGCCCGGATCGAAATTACGGTTGTGGCTCGTCCGTAGAATCGTCCGCGGACTTCACTCTCGCCTTGCGAAGTTCCTCGAGCCGCTCGCCGATGCGTTTTTCGACGCCCCTGTCGGTCGGCTCATAAAAGGTTTGCCCGGCCAGGTTTTCGGGCAGGCAGGACATGTCCGTAATCGCGTCCGCGAATTTGTGGGCGTGCTGGTAACCCTTGCTGTAGCCCCAGTCTTTCATCGCCTTGGTAGGCGCGTTGCGCAGGTGCATCGGCACCGGCTCAGCGGTCGTCTTTTGAACGACGCTCGTCACCCTGTTTAAAGCTTGATAGGCGGCATCGGACTTCGGAGCGATCGACAGATAGATCGTCAACTGCGCCAGCGCCTGGTCGCCTTCCGGAATCCCCAAAAAATGAACCGCCTGCTGAGCCGCCATGGCCTGCTCGAGCGCCCGCGGATCCGCCAGCCCGATATCCTCGACTGCCATCCTCACCAGCCGCCGCGCCAGATACATCCGATCCTCGCCCGCTTCGAGCATCCGCGCCAGCCAGTACAGCGCGGCATCGGCGTCGCTCGACCGGACCGACTTATGCAGCGCCGAAATGACGTTGTAATGCTCTTCGCCGCCCTTGTCGTAGAGCAGCATCTTCCGCTGCATCGCATCTTCGACGGCCTGCGCGGACAATTCGCCGTCTGACGCGGCTCCCGCGAGTTCGAGAACGTTAAACGCGTTGCGCGCATCGCCGTTCGCGTAAATGGCGATCTGTTCGAGTAAATCGTCGGGCGAGGTCAGGTTCAACTCCACCAGCGCGCGCTTTAACAGCGTGATGACTTCGGGTACGGTCAGCGAACGCAGCGCGAAAACCTTCGCGCGCGAAAGCAGCGCGGATACAACCTCGAACGAAGGATTCTCGGTCGTCGCGCCGATCAGGACGATATCGCCGCGCTCAACGTAGGGCAGAAAGGCATCCTGCTGGGCTTTGTTAAAGCGATGAATCTCGTCTACGAACAGCACCGTCCGGCGGCCCATGTGACGCGCGCGTTCGGATTCCGCCATCACCGCTTTGATTTCCTTGATGCCGCTCATCACCGCGCTGAACGGGATGAAATCGCTCTCCGTAGTTTTGGCGATCAGGCTCGCGAGAGTCGTTTTGCCGACACCCGGAGGCCCCCACAGAATCATCGACGTCAGTTGGTCCCGGTCGATCTGCGCGCGCAGCGGCTTGCCCGGAGCGAGAATATGCTCCTGCCCGACATACTCATCAAGCGTCCGCGGACGCATGCGTTCCGCCAACGGGCTTTTCGGGGTCGGCGAGAGAGAAGCGAAGAGGCTCAAAATGCGGCGTCCATTCTTATTGTCCCGCAGTTGCCGGGGTCGATTCGCGAAATCGCTAGCCAGGCACCTCCGACGTCTGCGTACCGTCCCATCAAAAAAATCGAGTAGACAGGTTGACAGAAGAGATATATGCTCTTAACACTCGATGCATCCCTGTCGGCTGCCCGAGCGGCTCCTTTTGTCGAGCTCCGAGACCGGTATCACCACCGTACGCAAGGAGAACGACCATGAGCCTCACCCCTATCCAGGAAAAAGATTTTCTGAGCCGCGGATTCTCGCGCCGTCATTTCGGCAAACTGGCCTCGCTGATCGGCGCGGCAGGGGCGCTCCCGTTCTACAACGAATCCGCCATGGCGCAGCTCTCCATGGTCAAGAATATGCCGGCGGACGCGGTAAAAATCAACGCGAACGAGAATCCCCTCGGACCCTGTCCCGAGGCCTGCGAAGCCATGATGAAAGTCATCAAGGGCGGCGGCCGGTACATGTACGAAGAGACCTTCGGCTTCAGAGAAACGCTTGCCTCGCAGGAAGGCCTGAATCCGGATTACGTCCAGCCCTACGCCGGTTCCAGCCTCCCGCTGCATCACGCGGTGATGGCGTTCACCTCGCCTACCAAACCGTTTGTGATGAGCGATCCCGGGTACGAATCCGGCGCCGGTGCCGCCCGGTTTGTCGGCGCCAAAGTGATCGCCGTGCCGCTCACGAAAAACTATTCGCATGACGTGCGCGCGATGGCCTCGGCCGATCCGAATGCCAGCGTTATCTATATCTGCAATCCGAACAACCCCTCCGGCACGCTGACCTCGCGCGCGGATATCGAATGGCTGGTGGCGAATAAGCCCGCAGGTTCCATTGTGCTGCTCGACGAAGCGTACATCCATCTGACCACCGCCCAACCCGGCTCCGACTTTGTGGCGAAGGACAAAGACGTCATCATTCTGCGCACATTCTCAAAGATCTACGGCATGGCCGGCCTCCGTGCCGGAGCCGCCTTCGGGCGTCCCGACCTGTTGAAGGCAATGGCCAAGTACAATGCCGGCGCGCTTCCCGTAACCGGCATGGTCGGCGCGAACGCCAGCCTGAAAGTTGCCACCCTTGTCCCCGAGCGCCGCAAGATCATCGGCGACATCCGCAACGACACCTTCGCGTTCCTGGAGAAAAACAACTTCTCCTACGTTCCGTCCGTCAGCAATAAGTTCATGGTGGACACCAAGCGCCCCGGCGAGGAGGTCGTCGCCGCCATGCGCAAAGAGAAGGTCTACATTGGACGCGTGTGGAAAGCATGGCCCACGCACGTTCGCGTTTCGGTCGGCACCGCCGACGAAATGGCGAAGTTCAAAACCGCGTTCCTGAAGGTGATGGCGAACGGCTAGTTCCGTAGGAATCCGCCTCTTGCCCCGTTACACCCTAAAGCAGCTGCCGGGCGACCTGTCCGGCGGCTTCATTGCCGCTCTCATTGCGTTGCCGTATGGCTTGGCGATGGCTGCGTTGATGGGGCTGCCGCCCGTCCTCGGCATCTTCACGTCGATCCTGACCGCGCCCATTACCGCATTGCTCGGGCGGAATCCTGTATTGATCGGAGGAACCGCCAGCGCCACCGTACCCTTTCTCGCCTTGGCGGTGAGAAATCAGGGTATCGGCGGAGCTGCCAAGGTCTCGATCGTCGCGTCCATGTTTCTGCTCGCGTTTGGCGCTTTGCGTCTCGGTAGATACGTCCAGCGCGTTCCCGTCGCGGTGGTTTCCGGCTTCTCTTGCGGAATCGGCGCCATGATGGTGATCTCACAACTGGATACGATTCTCGGCGTGGTCTCACCTGCAACCCGGCACGCCGGCTCTACCGCGGAACAGTTGTTTGCGACTTTGGCGCGGGTGGGCGACGCGCAATGGGCTCCGCTGGTGTTGGGAATTTTGGTAGTCGCAGCGGCGACTCTGACTACCCGCGTATCGCACAAACTTCCGGCGCCTTTGGTTGGAGTGGTCGTCGCGGTCCTGATCGCACGGCTGTTTCCGTTGCATCAGGCAGAGGTTGGGGCTCTACCTTTTGCCTTGCCGCCGCTGACCGGATTCGCCTGGACCGCCAACGACGTGTTCACGGTGCTGCCGTCGGCCTTCGGCTTGGCCGTCGTAACCGGCGTAAATCTCTTGATCACCTCGCGCGTCGTCGAACACTTTCGCGGAAGACACGAACACTCGCGCCGCCAAGATCCGGACATCGAACTTGGAGCCTACGGCTTGGCGAACTTAGTAGCCGGAGCCTTTGGAGCCCCGCCAAGCGCCGGCATTCCCGCGCGAAGCCTAGCCAGCGTCCGCTGCGGAGCCACTTCGCGCCTCTCGAATTTGGCCCACGCCGGATTTCTGGTCCTATTCCTATGGATGGGCTCTGGCTTCGTTTCGCACATTCCAATTCCAGCCCTAGCCGGAGTCACCGCCTGGATGGGCTTGTGTCTGCTTGACTGGAGCACCTGGAGAAGAATCCCAAAAATGCGCCGCTCCGACGCCGCGGCGTTTTTGGTGACCGCAGTCGCGGTCCTGTTCTTCAACGCGGTAGCAGCAGTAGCGTTAGGCTGCGTCCTGTCGATCGCGGGGATCGGATACCGGAAGTGGGCAGCTAACCTGGCAACGACAACAGCTTCAACTCCGGCATCGGAAAGTCTTTGACGTTCTCGGTGACGACCACCGCGTTGTGGCTGATCGCGGTGGATGCGATCAACATATCCAGAGCGGATAAGCCAATTCCCTTCGCGGCGTAGCTACGCTTCAGGTATCCAGCCAGGCGAGACGCCGTCGCCGTCGTATCGAGAAAGAGAAGACTGCGCACCAAACGCTCGGTTCGAGGCTCTTCGGCGGACTTCATTCCCGCAAAGAGCTCCGTAATCGTCACTGAGCAGCAGGCTAAGGTGTCTCCTTGCGCGACCAGGCTTTCCAGTAGTTCGGTTCGTTTCTTCGTTCCGCGGAGAACGTGAATCAATACGTTGGTGTCGAGGAGCAGCGTGGCCATCTCATTCTTCGCCAGTTACGCGCCGGAACCGCTGCTCGCCTTCCTCGCGTAACTTCCGAACCCAGGCTTCCACCCCATCTTTCAATTCCGGATGGTCCTCTTTTTTCCAGGCACCAGAGGCTTCGCGAAGAGCAGCCAACTGATTCTGGCGCATCAGTTCACGGCTCGCGGCCTCGGCGATGAACTGGCTTCGCTTTCGTTTACCGACAAGGCGATCGACTTCCTCGATGAGTTCGGTTGCCATCACAACATGAGTGCGAGATTTCGCGATTGTTCTCATCCCACTTCAAGTTAACATATTGTGGGATCTAGTCTAAGCTCTTTGGCGATCACGTATCCCAAGATTCGCCCTTTGATGAAGAAAAGCGTATGACCTCCAACTTTTGGGGAACATCCGCCGTCTCTAGCAACGGAGCCAGAATTTGATCTTTCGCGAGGTCGAAGATCGCGACCTGATTGCGACTGCCCGGCGGGGGGGCGTCGAGGCTTACAATCTTCTCGTCTCGCGATGGGAAAAACGTATCTATAACTATCTCTTGCGGTTAACTGGCAATCGCGAAGATGCGATGGATGTTTCGCAGGATGTTTTTCTAAAGGCGTACCAGGCTCTCGCGAAACTGGACGATCCGGCACGGTTCAGTTCGTGGCTGTTTCGGATCGCTCACAACGAAGCCTATTCGCTGCTCCGGAAGAATCGCCCGGAGTACGAATTGGATCCGGCTCGGGAGATTCCGACCGGAGGCAAAGGCGGCGGCCGGATGTTCCCGGTGGAACTCTCGCTGGCTGTCGATGGGGCGCTGAAACGGCTCTCGGCCGATCAGCGGGAAGCTGTGGTTTTGAAGGTTTACCAGGGGTTCAAGTTCGAAGAGATGGCGGAGATTCTGGAGTGCCCCGTATCTACAGTCAAGTCAAGGCTTTACACAGCGCTTGATCTGCTAAAGGCGACACTCGCTCCGGTTACGGAAGGACGCGCATGAGCTGCAAACATACTGACGGGCCGGCCAATAGCCAGCCTGCATTCGATTGGAAAGCATACGTTTTGGAGGAAGTTCCACGTAACGAACTGCCTTCCTATCAACAACATCTCTCATCCTGCGAGGACTGCTCTATGGAACTCGCCGGCCTCCAACTAACCCGGGACGCCCTACTGACGGTCCGCGACGAGGAAGTCCCGCGCCGCATCGCTTTCGTCTCCGACAAAGTGTTCGAGCCGAATTGGTGGCAAAAGCTGTGGGCCTCCGGTACCAAAGTCGGATTCGCCGCCGCAGCCATGCTCGCCGCCGCCATTGTCGTCCATGGATTCGCGACCCGTCCAGCAACCAGCGTCCAAGCCCCGCTCACGCAAACTGCCAACGCGGCGGACGCCGCCTTAATCGATAAGATCGTCGCCGAGCGCGTCGAAAAGGTCGTCGCCCAAATCGAAACCCGCCAGGCTCAGAAAACCGCCGGAATTCTCGAAGCAGCGCAGAAGCGGTACTCCGAAGAGCGGAAAGCCGACCTGGTGAATGCCTCGGCGAATTTCGACATGGTGCTGAAGCAGGTGGCTTCGTTCTATAAGACCGAAAATCGCATGGTGGTCGGCCAATGAAACGGCTGGCTCTCGTCCTGCTGTTCGCGGCGGCTGCCTTCGCCGCCGGTGTTGAGAAGCCGCGCGTTAGCCGGACCTCCATGGCGGCAATGGAGAAGAGCTTCGACGGCAAAGTGACGCGCCTGTGGGACGACAACCCGTTCGTCCTGCTGGGCAGCACCCGCGGAGTCTATCTCGAAGGCGTCGGAGCGGTGTTCACGTCGGAAATCAACCTCGCCACCGGTCCCACGATGTTCGGGCAGATCGAACTCTCGAAAGAGCAAATCGCGCGCCATCGCCAGAAAAAGCTTGCGCGTCTCCCGGTCATCCGCGATGCCGCCCGTCAGATGATGATGTCGGCCGCCGCATCGCTCGACGGAGTGGGAGCCGACGAGCAGATTGTGTTCTGTATTTTCTTCTCGCGCTATCCCTGGGAAGATGTGACCGGATTGCCCGCGCAGTTGCAACTCCAGGCGCAGAAGAAGCGGCTGCTGGATGTCCAGCGCGCTGGCGGCGCCGGTCTCGACGCCGCGATCAAGATTGTTGAGTACTAAGCGGACCCGATGCGTCTTGGCGAAATCCTGATCGAGCGGAAACTGATCTCGCAAGAGGATCTCGATCGCGCGCTCGAACTCCAGCTCGAACGCAAAGCCGACAAGCTCGGCCGCGTCCTGGTCGATCTTGGCTTTGCCGCCATGCGCGACGTGCTCGCGGCCTTGTCGTATCAACTCGACGTTCCTCTCGTCACCATTGACGGTCCGCCCGCTGTATCGCCGGAAACGGAAGCGCTGTCACCGCGGTTCCTTCGACAGGCCCGCTGCATTCCGCTAGCGATTCAAGAGGCCGGCCTGGTCCTCGCCATGGCCGATCCTCTGGATTTTGAAACGCGGAACGCGGTCCGCTCTGCCACCGGCCTAAACGTAGTGCCGGCGCTCGCCGCCGAACAGGAAATTCTCGACGCCATCGACCGTTATTACGGTGGCGCGAAGCAGCAGGAAGGCGATACCGACGCGCTGGCCGCGCAAGCCAACGAGGATCTCGAGCACCTTCGCGACATGGCCAGCGAGGCTCCGGTCATCCGCCTCGTGAACACCATGATCGCGCAGGCCGTCGAAAAGCGCGCCAGCGATATTCACATCGAGCCCTTCGAAAAAGAATTCCGCATTCGCTATCGCGTGGATGGCGTCCTGAATAGTCAGGAACCGCCGCCGCGTGAAATGAAGGCCGCCATCGTTTCCCGCGTGAAGTTGATGGCCAAGCTCAACATCGCCGAGCGCCGGCTCCCGCAAGACGGACGCATCAAGGTGAAGACACTGGGCCGCGAAGTCGATCTCCGCGTTTCGACGCTGCCCACTCTGTACGGCGAAAGCGTCGTCATGCGTTTGCTCGATCGTTCCGCCGGCGACTTCTACGATCTCTTGAAGCTCGGCTTCGACGAGCACATGCTCGATCGGATGAAGTACTACACGTCGCTGCCGCATGGCATCTTCCTCGTCACCGGCCCTACCGGTAGCGGAAAATCGACGACGCTCTATTCCGCTCTGAAGCGCATCAATCAGACCGACAAGAAAATCATCACCATCGAAGATCCGGTCGAATATCAGATGGACGGCATCAACCAGATCCACGTCAACACGCAGATTGGGCTCACCTTTTCTACCGGCTTGCGTCACATCGTCCGGCAGGATCCCGACGTCATCATGGTCGGAGAAATTCGCGATCGCGAAACCGCCGATATCTCGATCCGCGCCGCGCTCACCGGCCACTTCGTGTACTCCACCCTGCACACCAACGACGCACCCAGCGCGATTACGCGTCTCACCGACATGGGAGTCGAAAATTACTTGATCACCTCGTCGCTGGTCGCCGTGCTGGCCCAGCGCCTGGTCCGCGTCATCTGTAAACAGTGCAAAGGCCCCGCCGGAACCGCCATCACGCCGTTCGGCGAAACCATCAACGTGTTTCGCGGCACCGGGTGTGAGGAATGCTTCGGCACCGGCTTCCGCGGCCGTATGGGAATCTTCGAGCTCATGGAACTCAACGACGAAATCCGCGAGCTCATCATGGCCAACAAGGACGCCGCCCAGATCACCGCCGCCGCGCGTCGCAATAAAATGCGCAACCTTCGCGAGGATGGCTGGCTGAAGGTGGCGACCGGCATGACTACCGCCGACGAAGTGATCCGCGTTACGCAGGAGTTTTAGCGCGTGGCTTCGTCCTACTTCTTCAAAGCAATCGCGTCGGATGGCAAAGCCCGTACCGGCACCCTGACTGCTGAAACCGACAAGCAGGTGGTCTCCGAATTGCGCCGTCAAGGCCTCACGCCGATCTATGTCGGGCTCGAAGCAGGCAAGAGTGGCGGCCTGAATTGGAAGCTGCCCATCTGGAATCGAGGACAGCGCAAAGACGTCCTGTTTTTCACCCAGGAACTCGCGACCCTGCTGTCGTCCGGAGTGCCCGTCGATCGCGCCCTGGCGATCACCGCCGAACTCACCGAGCATGCGAATTTCAAGTCGATCATGCTCGACATCATCCGCGTTCTTAAAGGCGGAAAAACGCTCGCCGACAGCCTTGAAACGCATCCCGAATATTTCTCAGACCTGTACGTGAACATGGTCCGCGCCGGCGAAGCCTCGGGCTCGCTGACTGTCGTCTTCGACCGCCTCGCGGAATTCGAGCGCACGCGCGATGATCTTCGCAATTACATCGTTTCGTCGATGGTGTATCCGGCCCTGTTGGCGGTGGTAGGCGTCAGTTCCATTTTTGTACTTCTCAATTTCGTCGTCCCGCGCTTCGCCAGCGTCTTTCAAGACACACGAATGAAGATGCCGCTGCCGACAAAAATCATGTTGGAGCTAAGCGGGATCGTCCAAACGTACGGCTGGATGGCGCTCACGGCACTGGCGGCCCTCATCATCGGACACCAGGCGTATATCCGGACGGAGGCGGGCCGGTTGTGGTGGGACACGACGCGGCTGAAGATTCCGCTATTAGGCGACGCGCTGCGGAAAGCGGAAACCGCGCGATTCGCGCGCGCGATGGGAACCCTCGTCGCAAACTCAGTGCCACTGGTGCAGTCGCTTGGAATCGCTAAAGCGATTCTCAACAACAAACTCATCGCGAATTCACTTGAGATCGTCGCGCAAGGCGTGAAGCGCGGCGAAGGCATCGCGGGTCCGATGCGGAAAGCCGGCCAGTTTCCTCCGCTCGCATGGCACCTGTTGATGGTCGGAGAAGAGACCGGCCGCCTGGATTCGATGTTCAACCGCATGGCGGATATCTACGAAAATGAGACTCGCGGAGCGATCCGGCGATTTACTTCGCTCTTCGAACCGTTGATCATTTTAACCATGGGCCTGATGGTCGGCGCCCTGATTTTGAGTATGCTGCTGGCAATCACCAGCATTAACGAGGTGGCGATATGACGGACGCAATTGTTGTAGTGACCGGAGCGGATGTAGACATCGCGGTTCCCGAAAAAACGCGCGCAGCCCGTGCACGCCGGAAACGGCAGGCGGGCATCACGCTGATCGAAATGCTGGTGGTCGTCACGATCATCGCGTTGTTCGCGGCGTTGGTCGCTCCGCGTATGTTGAAGCAGGGTGACGCGGCGCGGCGGACCGCGGCGCGCGCGCAAATCAACTCCTTCATGACCGCGCTCGGGTCGTTCAAACTCGATACCGGCGTGTTCCCCACCACCGAAGTCGGGCTCGCGGCGCTGCGCGTGAAGCCCGAAAACCTGAATCAGTGGAACGGCCCGTACCTGCCCCAGGACATTCCGCTCGATCCTTGGGCACGCCCGTATCTCTACAAGTACCCCGGCGAGCACGGCGACGAGCCCGATTTGGTTTCGCTCGGAGCCGACGGCCAACCCGGCGGCGAAGGGAACAATGCGGACATCGTCAGCTGGAAGAACAACTAATCCGCGCGAGCGCGGCGTCACGCTGATCGAACTGATGGTTGTGATCTCGATCATCGCCGTCATAACTGGAATTACCTATCCGTCCATCGCGAACGGTCTCGACAATTTGAAGATCAGCTCCGCCGCCGATGCCGTCGCCGGCTTTCTCGATACCGCGGCCGCGAAGGCGGACCGCAAACAGGCCGTTGTCGAATTGAACATCCAGCGGCGCGGCAATCTGATGTTTATCCGCTCCACGGATTCAACGTTGGCTAGGCGATTCGATTTTCCCGAAGGCGTTCGCATCGATCGCGTTTTCCCGGAAATTGACGGAGCGCCCATCGACACGCCGCGCCAATTCGTCATCTATCCCGGCGGTTCGATTCCCGCCATGGGCGTCTCGATCATTAGTGAAAGTGGTAAACGGCGGCTGATTCGAGTCAATCCGATGACCGGCGTCCCGATGATTATCCGGCCGGAAGAACCCAGGAAATGATTCGCCGGCGCACAAGGCCGCAGGCGGGCTTTACCCTGCTCGAAGTGATGGTCGCGACGCTCATCATGGCGATTGCTGTCGTTACTTTGCTCAGCGGACTGGCGGCTTCGACGCGCAACGCCGCCAAACTCGCCGCCTACGATCGGTCCACCACGCTCGCCAAGCAAAAGATGGATGAACTGTTGCTCGACCTGAAAACTCCGCGCAACCAGACCATCGAGGGCCCCTGGGCCGATCCCCGTCAACCCGGTGGATGGCGCGCGCGTGTCTCGGTGTTCGACGGCGGAACGGGAGGACCGGGTTCGTCGGTGCTCGATCGAATCCAGTTGGAAGTCTGGTGGATGGACGGGCCGACAAGAAAATCCTTCACGCTGGAAGGCTTTCGGGCGGCCCGCCTATGAAGCCGCCACCCCAGAGAGCGCGCCATGCGGAACGCGGCGTGACGCTGGTCGAACTGCTGATCGCGGTCACCCTCGTCGCCCTGCTCAGCATGGGCATGCTCTTCGCCATGCGCACCGGCCTCGGAGCCCTCTCGTCCACCAACGCCCGGCTGAACGACAATCGCCGCGTGATGAGCGTCCAGCGAATTTTGGAATCGCAAATTGCCGGCATTATGCCCGTCCCCGCGAACTGCGGCGGCAAGGTCATCTTCTTTCAAGGGACAGCCGAAACGCTGCGCTTCGTAACCAGCTATTCCATGGAGGGCGGCGCCCGCGGATATCCGCGCGTCGTCGAAATGCAGGTGATCCCCGGCGAAAGCGCTGGCGTCCGGCTGGTCGTCAATGAATATCTTTATACCGGCGCCGACGCCGCGATGCCCATCTGCGCCAATGCCGGACCCGGGAAATTCGTTCCCGTCCAGCTGGGCCCGGGCAGCCTGGTGCTCGCCGATAAGCTCGCTTTCTGCCGCTTTGTCTTTCGCGACATCGTGGTCGGCGGACGTTCTCCCGGCTGGCTGTCCCTTTGGACCAACCCTGGATTGTTTCCGACTGGAATCCGCGTTGAGATGACGCCGCTGGTCGTTGACGCGGCGCGCGTTCCCCTCGAAACCGTCACCGTTCCCATCCATCTGACACGCCAGGTTCCCGCACCGTATTTCGACGAGTTACCAAGATGACTTGCCAGCAGCCTGCATCGATCCGCGGTCAAAAAGCGACCCGGAGCCGCGAGTCGGGTTCCGCATTGCTCGCCGTATTGTGGCTTTCCGCGGCCTTGGCCGCCATCGCGTTCTCGGTGGCAACCACCGTCCGCGCCGAGACCGAGCGCACCGCCAATCTCTCCGACACAACCCGGGCCTACTATCTTGCCGCCGGATCGATCGACCGCGCCATCATGTGGATCCAGCGCGGACCCGGTTCCCGTGCTCGTCAAGCCGACGGCTCGCCCGCATTTTATGACCCGCCGATGCCCTATCTGAACATGGACTACCCCAGCGGCCAGGTAGTCGTCGAAGTCAGCCCCGAAACCGCCAAACTGAACATCAACCAAGCCGTTCGCGAAGACCTGTTCCGTCTCATCGTCGCCGCCGGCGCCGACCCGGACCGGGCCAGCTATATCGCTGACGGCATTATAGATTGGCGCTCCGGCGGCGGTGGAGGCTCCATCGACCAGGAATACTTGCGGCGCACTCCGTCTTTTCGTGCGCGGCATGCGTCTTTTGAAGAGATCGAAGAGCTTTTGTTGGTTCGTGGCATGACTCCGGAACTCTATTACGGTTCGTATTTCGAAGGGCAGGGCGGCCGGTTAATCCCGCGCGGCGGGCTGAAAGATTGCCTGTCCGTCTGGGGTCCCACCACTCAGTTCGATGCCAATACCGCGGATCCGGTTTTGCTGATTTCGCTCGGCATGACCCCGCCGGCCGCGATGGAAATTGCCCAGCGGCGGCGCTTCCGGCCGTTCATGAATAACGGCGAACTTGGCGCCTTCGGAGCGGCGGCGGGCCGTCTGCGCGTCGGTGGAAACGTCATCTGGACTCTGCGCGCGACGGCGAGATTGAAAACCGCCCCCGGAAGGCTTTCCGATTTATCGCGGACCGTTTCAGCGACCGTCAAATTTTTGAAGCCCGAAGAATACGATCCGCCATTTCACGTTCTGCGCTGGTACAACGACGCCTGGTCGCCCAATTCGGCCAAGCCGCTGGATCCGGTCCAAATAGGCGCCGCTGCCCCGTATCTTCCGTTTCCGGCGGTTGCGCAATGAGCGGCGGAACCAACTGGTTCGCTTTTGGAAGCGGCGTCGGAATCGAAATCGGCGAAAAGCACTTACAGATTGTCGCGCTGAATGTTCGGCCTCGCGGTGCGCGCATTTTAGGAACTCTGCGGATCGATAACTACGGCGAGACGCCAGCCGCGGAGTGGGGTGCGCACTTCGCGTCCTTCACGAAACGCCTGGGCCTCGCGCACGTCGCCGCGACCGTGTTGATTCCCCGGCGCGACGTCATTCTCCGACAGCTTTCGATGCCCGGCGTTACCGACAAGGATCTCGATTCCGCCGTCGGTTTCCAGCTCGAAACGCTGCACCCCTACAACGAAACCGACGTGATCGCGACCTGGGCCCGGCTGCGCCAGCCTAAAGGCAAATCGCCCGACGTGCTGGTCGGGATTACCCGCCGCGGCGTCATCACGCAATTACAGACTCTTTTTGCCGAAGCTGGCATCAAGGTGGCGGCCTATACCTTCTCCGCCGCCACCTTGTACTCTTCTTTGCGGCTCTACAACCAACCCAATCCCGGGTTCCTGGCCTCCATCCGCAAGGAAGATGCCGATGCCGATGAAATCGTCGAAGCCTACGGCGAGAGTCCGGCGCGGGCCATTCTTTCGACCGAATTGCAGCCCGATACCGCGCGCGCCCGTGAACAGGCGCTCTCGGAATTGCGCCTCGATCCGGCCAGCGAAATTCTTACGATTTCCCGCCATCTGCCGCCGCCCGTCAGCGCGCCGGCGGATTTTGATCTTTCCCGCACGGCACTACCGTATACGGCGGCGCTGGCTGGGGCTTGTCCCCGGCTGGCGCTGGCGTTGAACCTTTTGCCCGCTTCCGAGCGCGCGCAAACTTCGGTGATGCGCTACGTGCCGTCCATCGTCCTCGCCAGCCTGCTGGCCCTCGCCCTTCTCGGATTCTGGGTGCAATCGATCTACGAGCGGCGCGATTACGACGCAAAAATTCAGGCCGAGATCGCCCGCCTCGAGCCACAGGCGCGCCGCTTGATCAAAGTGGAAAAAGATATCGATTTGGTTCGCGCCCGCACTCAGGTGATCGACAAGGCGCGCCGCCGTACGAAAGCGGATATCGATGTCCTCGCGGAATTGACGAAAATCCTCGCGCCTCCCGCCTGGGTGGCGACGCTCGACCTCAACCGGACCTCGATCGTGATTGCCGGCGAGGCCCCGCAAAGCGCCGTCCTGCTGAAGCTGATTGACGATTCGCCCCTGTTTCAGGGCGCGGAGTTTCTGCTTCCGCCGGCCCGCGGACAAAATCTGGAAGTGTTCCGGATCCGCGCGCAAAGAGAAGGAGTCGAGCCGTGACGATCTCCGATCGCGAACGCCGCTCGCTCGCCTTTCTGGGCGTCTCGGTGACCCTAACCCTGTTGTATTACCTGATGTCTCCGAGCGATGCGCCGAAAGTTGTGGCGCCCGTGAATCCTGGTGAAACGGCCGAAAAGCGGTTGGATCGACTGCGCCAGTCGGCGGCCCTGCTTCCGGCCCGCGAGGACGCCCTCAAGGCCGTGACCGCCGAAAATCTGGTTCGCGAAAAAAGCTTGATCGTAGCCGATACCGCCCCGCAAGCCCAGGCGCAGCTGCTCCAGATTATCCGGCGCGTTGCCCGCCAGGAAGCTCCCCCCATCGACTTGCGCGGAGTCGAGATCGGCCAGGTGCGGCCGCTCGGCGACGCCTATGGGGAAGCCTCGGTTTCGATCTCTATCGAATGCAAAATTGAACAGCTCGTAAATTTGATGGCGCAACTCACATCGCAACCCGAAGTGCTGGCGAGCAGCGACCTGCGCATCAGTTCCAGCAACACGGACGAGAAAACGCTGAGCGTGCGGCTCACCATCTCCGGGCTGATTCCAAAAAAACTGGTTCCGGAAAAGAAGGGATTGAACGCGTTTTGAAGGGACGTCTCTTACTCCTGAACCTGGTGCTCGTTGCGCTCCTCGGAGCCGTCGTCTGGCGCGCTAAGCAAACGCGCGACGATGTCCGCCAGCACGAGCAGATGGTGCTGTTTCAACAGATCCAGCTCAAAAAGGCGCTGCCGCCTCCGCCGTTTCCGGTTGTGGCGCCCGTCGCCCCCATGACCTACATGGCTGTTGCCCAGAACATGCTCTTCGCCCGGGACCGGAATCCCACCGTGATTCTGAAGCCTCCTCCCGTGCCGCCGCCGCCCCCGCCCATGCCCGATCTCCCCACCGCCAATGGCGCCATGACGTTCAACGGCGAGACCAGCGTCTTCCTGACGCTGCGCAGCGGTGCCGGGCAAAAAGTGTACCGCGCCGGCGATTCCGTCGGGCCGTTCAAATTGGTGGCCGTGAATACCAAAGACATCGTCTTTGAATGGGAAGGCAAGCGCATCGAGAAGACGCTTTCCGAATTGAAGCCCAGGGAAAACTTCGTTGCCCAGAATTCTTCTGTAAACTCCGCGGCGCCTCCACCATCGCAATCTGTCGTTTCGGTCGCCGGTAGCGGAACTACCGATAAATCCACCCCCGGAGTCGATACCGGCATCGGGCAGCGGACCTGCCAGGTGGGCGATACCTCGCCGAATGGCACCGTCGTCAACGGCTTTCGAAAAATCATCTCGCCCAGCATGATGGGCACCTCCTGCCACTGGGAAGCAGTGAAGTAGCAGGACCCGTAAAACAGGAATCAGGAATCTTATGAAATCGATCGCGACTCTCTCTTTGACTTTGGCGATGCTGCTCGCATCGGCCGCATTGGCCGACGACAAGAAGGCCGCGCCCGGCGCGCAGACTCTCACCCTGCCCGCCAGCGCCGTAGCAGCCGGTCCCTCGACCTGGAAATATACCGACGCCGACGGCAAGAAGTGGATTTACCGCAAGTCCCCCTTTGGTATGGTTCGCGTCGACGAGGCTTCGGAAGTCAATAAGCCCAACATTGCCGGAGCCGAAGAGCGGACCAAGGGCTGGAAAGTCACGGAGCAAGGGGACAAAGTGTCGTTTGAAAATCCTTCGCCCTTCGGCCCGCAGCGTTGGACGAAGAAGAAATCGGAACTGACCGCGGACGAGCAGGCCGCCCTCGATCGCTCGCGCCGCGACACGAAGCCGGTTCAGGCTGGTGGCAAGAATTGATGGCCGCAAGATTCATCGCGGGTTTGCTCGCGCTGACGGGCCTCGCGCTCGCCCAGGTGCCGCCGCAGCAAGCCCCTCCGCCGGTAGGCCAGCAACCGCCTCCGGTCGCGACGCCCGTCCCGGTGGCTCCTGCGCCCGGGCAGAACCCTCCCGCCGGCGGTCCCGTGATGTTCGGCGGACTCAGCCTGCAGAACGCCTCGCTCACCGAAGTCATCGATCTTCTCGCGCGCCAGCTGAAGCTCAACTACATTCTCGATCCGCGCGTCGCCAAAGGCGGCGTCATCCTGAACACCTACGGCGAAACCAAGAACATGGACGCGCGCAGCCTGCTTGAATTGGTGCTCCGCATCAATGGAGCCGGCATGGTCCAGAACGGCGATCTGTTTCGCATCGTTCCTCTCACCGACATCGCCCGCCAGCCGCTTCGCCCCGAAGTGAATGCGCAAAACATTCCGGACGACGACCAGATCATGCTGAATCTGGTCTTCCTCAAATACGCCACCGTGGAAGAACTGGTGAAGCTGCTCGGCGAATTTTCGGGCGAAGGCTCGAAGCTCATTTCCTATCCCCCGGCCAATCTCCTGTTTATTTTCGACAGCCATCGGAACATGAGGCGCCTGATGGAACTGGTCGCGCTGTTCGACAGCGACACCTTCGCCGGTCAACGCGTCCGTCTGTTCCCGGTTAAAAACAGCAAGCCTTCCGAGATCGCCACCGAGCTCGAAAAAATTCTGAAGGGTATCTCTCTTTCTGACAAGTCTTCGCCCATTCGCTTCCTCGCCATCGACCGTATCAACACGTTGATCGCCGTGGCCGCGAATCCCGGAGCCTTTGAAGCCGTCGAAAAGTGGCTGCCCAGGCTGGACATCGAAGTGAAGAGCGCGGCCGGCGCCGTGGACAACTACGTCTACCGCGTGAAATACGGCCAGGCGCAGTGTCTGTCCATGGCAATTACCATGCTCTACGGCGGCACGACCGGCGGTATGGGTTATGGCGGCGGCTACGGCGGCGGCTTTGGCGGGCAAGGTGGTTATGGCGGAGGCGGTGGCTACGGCGGAGGCGGCGGTGGTGGCTACGGAGGCGGCAGCGTCCTCGGCACCAATTCAGGCTATGGAGCCGGATCCGGCTACGGCGGCACCGGCAGCGGCATCAATCCTCAAAATAGCTGCGGCGGTGGACAAGGCGGCTTCGGCGGACAAGGCGGCGGCTACGGCGGAGGCGGCTATGGCGGAGGTGGTTACGGTGGAGGTGGCTACGGCGGCGGCTATGGCGGCTACGCGCAGCAGGTGCCCAGCAACGGCTTTGGTCCCGCCGGCCCATCAGCCAACGCGGCTCAGTCTAAAGATCAAACCGGCGCCACTCTGGGTGCGCCCAACAGCCAACCTGTCGCCCCTCCGAGGATCGTGCCGAATCCGCTCGACAACTCCTTGTTGATTCAAGCGACGCCCCAGGAATACCAGTCGATCCTCAAACTGATCAAGCAGCTCGACGTTCCTCCCCGCCAGATTCTGCTCGAAGCGAAGATCTATCAGGTGCAGCTTTCCGGAGCCCTTGCCAGCGGCGTTACCGCCTACCTGCAAAACCGTAGCAACGGTCCTCACTCCACCTTTGCCCAACTCGCCGCCGGTGCCACCCTGCTCACCACCGCGCAGATCGTTAGCAAGAGCAAAGAATTGCTGGCCTACCTTTCGCTTCAGGAAAGCAGCACCGTGGCCAGGATTCTGTCCGCGCCCAGCCTGATCGCCACCGATAGCATTCCAGCGACCATCAACGTCGGTACGCAGGTCCCTGTACTCACCGCCCAGGCGCCCTCCGGCACGCAAGCCGGCGGCAACTCCGTGTTTTCGCAGAACGTTTCCAGCCGCAATACCGGCGTCACGTTGAACGTCAACGTCAGAATCAATCCCAGCGGCATCGTGACGATGTATATCAACCAGGAAATCAGCGATCCGGTCGCGCCTTCCGCCAGCGATGCGATTCAGTCTCCGTCGTTCTCTCAGCGCGTCGTGCAAACCCAGATCACGCTCCAGGACGGCGACACGATCGCGATCGGCGGCATCATCAACGAAACCAGCGGCGAGTCCTCCACCGGCATTCCTGGCTTGCACAAAATCCCATTCCTCGGCAGCCTGTTTGGCAGCAAGTCGTACAGCAAAGGCCGCACTGAGCTGATCGTCTTTATGACTCCGCGGATCATCTACGACGAAAACGATCTGCTCGAAGCGAGCGACGAATTGAGGGCGAAGATGCGCAAGCTGCGCAAGTTGGTCAAAGAGTAACCGGCATCTCCTTCTTGCGGCGCGCGCGTCAACCGTTCGCGCCGCAAATTCGTCCCGCTAGTCATTGCTTTCGCGCGCAGAAAATCCGCCCCGGCTCGCGTGTTCCTTCGAGATCCCCAAAAAGGGGACTAGAATATGAAGTCTCCACGATGATCTCGCGCTTTACCCGCTCTCTATTCGCGATGTGCCTGGGGCTTGTCTTCCTGACGCCGGCGGCGCGTTCGCAAACACCCGACGTGGGCGGTGGATCGCCTACGCAAAGCATCACCCAGGCGTTTCTCGACGCCTATTACCGGAACGGCTTCAACCGCCTGGTCGCGGTTCCTCCGCTTGCCGACGTGAAGAAGTTCGGCACCATCGGACTGGTTCAGGAATTTCAGGACGCCGCCAAGACCACCAGCGTGCGCCTGGCCCTCATCAAACCCAACGCCTCCGTCAGCATTCCCGAAAACGCGATCGGCGTCTACCAGTTGCAAGCGGTCATTTACGCCTACTACAACACCGTCGGCGTGAATAATGCCGGTTATCCAGCCTCGGATACGATGCCTTGTCCCACTCTGGTTTCGGCAACCGCCGCCGGAAACTCCTGCCAGTATCAGCTGTTCGACAAGCCCTACGTGCTCTTCGTCTACTCGTCCCTCGGCCAATTGCTTTCCTCGACCGTCTCCATCCGCGATCCGTTTTACACCCGCTGGACCGCCCAGGGCGGCATCAACGTCTTCGGTCCACCCATCTCCGCCGAGGCCAGCGTGACCGGTGGCGTCAACGGCGGAGTCTCGACGTCCGAGGCCTTCGATCGTGGCGTCATCTTCAACGTCACCTCCGGCAGTCTGATCGGCCGCGTCCTCAGCGTCAAGGGCGACATCTATTCCGTCTATTTCGCGAACGGCGGCGTCACTGGCTCGCTTGGCTATCCGGTCGGCGACGAGATCTTGCTGGCGAACGGGCATTACCGCCAAAGCTTCGAAGGCGGCAGCATCGAATACGACCCTGCCACCTCCGGGTCCGGTGTCCTCCGGACGCCCGTCTCGAACATCCGGCTGACGCCCGCGAATATATCCCTGCGCCTCAATCTCGGCGACACCTACACGGTCGCCGCTTCCCTGTTTTCCGCTACAGGCATATCGCTCACCGACCGGCAACCGGTCTTTACCACCTCCAACAGCCGCGTCATTACCGTCCAGAGCACCGGCCTCTCCGCTACCCTTCGGGCGGTTGGCGGCGGATCCGCTTCCGTCACCGCGACCGCCGAAGGCAAAACCAGCGCCGCCATCACAATCTTCGTCTCCGCGCCCTGCTGCCAGATCGGCGAAGGCGGTCCCACCGCTGCCACCCAGCAGGCCTTCGCCGACGCCGTTACTCGCAACAAACTCCAAATCAAGCTGCCCGCCGCGTCCGCCGTCGTTCGCCTCGCCGCCGGGTACCTGCAGGAATTACAAACCGCCGACGGCCGCACCGTGCTGGTGATCGTTCCGGCAAAATCGTTGAGCGGCTTCGTCGTCGCGGGCTCGATCTTGACCCGCTACCTCGACCTCGGCGGCCCGTCCGGCCCCCTCGGCTTGCCTTCCTCCGACGCCACCGCCGCCGGCCGCCAGAACTTCGACGGCGGAGCCCTCGCCGGAACTCCTGTCCAACTGGTCTCCGGCGGCATCCTCGCAAAATGGGCTTCGCTCGGTTATGAAACCGGCATCCTCGGCCTTCCCTCCGGTCCCGCTTCGAGCTTCTTGACGTTTCGCGCCACCAGCGTGACTAGCCAGGCTTTCGCGCATGGCGAGATCGACCTTGCAAACAGCGGCTCGCTCGCGGGCAAAGCCTTCGTGGTCACCGGAATCACCCAAGCCTCCCTGCAATCGAACGGCGGAATTGCCGGCAGCCTCGGTGCGCCCATCGCCGACGAGATTGGCGTCAATTCACGCCGCCGTCAGGATTTTGAGGGCGGTTCGATTGACTACGCGCCCGGTGACGCCCTCGCGAATGCGACTCTGACGCCGCGCAAACCCCTGGTGTCAGCGACTCCAACCACCGTTCTAGCCGGCACCACGCTTCGCCTCGCCATCGGAGGCTTTGACGCGAATGCCATCGTTCGCGTCTCTACGCCCGGACGCCCCGACTTCCTCATCACCACCGCCACCGGCGCCTATGTGTGGGACGTCTACATCCCCGCCACCGCTGCCACCTCGACCGTTACCGTCACCGCGACGCAGCCGTCCGGCGGAGCCACCGCGCAGGCCAGCTATGCCATCCGTTCCATCGCCGATTCGAGGTTCACGCTGGCGGTCGTTCGCGGCGACGGGCAGTCCGGCACGCCCGGCGCTTCGCTCGGAGAGGTTTTCCGCGTCTCCTTGAAAGATCAATCCGGCAATCCAGCCGCCGGCCAGTTGGTGACCTTCGCCGCATCCCCCGGCGCCTCGATTGCGCCCGTCACCGCCGTGACCGACGCGAATGGCGAAGCCACTGCGACTCTCCGCTTGCCGGCCATCGAAGGCCTCGCCCTCGCCACCGCCACCGCCGCGCACCAAAGCGTCACCTTCAGCGCCCGCGCCGCCTCTTCCCGCTTGAGCAACTTCCCCAAGCTGACCCAGGCCTACGATCAGGCCCTCGGAACCGGAACCGCGACCATCCGCCAGAAAGGCGCGCTGCTTTCCGCCTTCGCGTCGATGCTCCGCTATTATCAGGACCGCGGCGACGCTCCTCTTTCAAACGGCGCGGCCGATCCGCTCTCGCTCAACGCGTTTCTCCGGACCCTGTGTCCGGCGGACACCCAGGGCGCAGCCGCCTGCGATGGCTTCTATACAGCCGCCGATTCCGCCGAACAGATCGTCAACCCCTGGCGAGTGCCGGCCTTCGTCGGCAATTCCGTCGACGTCGCCGTCTCCTCGTTGGCCTCCGCGAATCCGCTGGCACTTACGCGCGACCTGATCTCCCAAGGTACGCCGGTTCTCATTCCGCTTGCCCTCAGCGCCTCGGGCGCGCCGCAAGGATCGCATTACGTCGTAGCCACCGGCGTCGAAGCCGACGGCGGACTTTCCATCTTCGATCCCAACCCGGTCTACGGCCGCGCCCTGTTGAATGATTACCTCACCGGCTTCCCGAACAACGGGCAAACCATCACCGCCACTCTCTCCGGCGCGCCGCTGTATTTCCTGCTTCAGCCCTTCTCCGCCGCGTTCCTGGTGACATCCAATGGGTCGGTCTCAATCAGTTCGCTTTCCGGAACCTGCCCGGCCGGCTTCCAGATTTTCGACACCACCGCCGTACCCGGTTCCGCTCCGCCGTCTACACCCCGACCGCTTTTCTTCACCGCCTGCACCGGAATCGATGCCGCCTACCAAATTGAGATCGCCCAACCCGCCGCCGGCACCCTCGCCGCCACCTTCCGCGATCTAGGCAATCCCGGAAACCGCGTCAATCTGACGGCGGCGGCTGGCGGAATCTCGAAGCTTGCTCAGCGGAGCGGCTCCCAATGGAGCCTGACCGACCTCGCACCCGGCTTCCCCGTCGAGGGCGTCGTGAATTCGGCCTCCGGAATCGCCGATTTCTCCCCCGGCGGCATCCTAACCATTTATGGATCCGGTTTCGGCTCCGATCCCGCCGTCACCCGCGTCGAGGCGGGAAGCGTGGCCGCCCGCATTGTCTCCGTGAACCCCTTCCAAATTAACGCCCAATTGCCGGAAACTACGCCCATTGGCCCTATGACCCTTCGCGTGACCACGCCCAACGGAATCTTCGAACGCACCATCGTGATCAAGAGCGTCTCGCCCGGCATTTTCACCTTCCCCGGCCAGCCCGCCATTACCAATCAAAACGGTTCGCTCAACCGGCCCGGCCTTCCCGCCAACCGCGGCGAGGCGATCGTGATCTATTCGACCGGCCTCGGCGTCACCACCGCGCAGGGAAACCTGCGGCCCGCCGCCTCGACCGTGAAGGTCCAATTGGGGAATCAGGAACTCACTCCGTTCTACGCGGGGGCCACTCCGGGCATTCCCGGGCTCTACCAGGTGAACGTCATCATTCCGGCCCCGACGCCCCCTGGACTCGCCGTTCCGCTGTTTTTGAAACAAGGCGCGTCAAACAGCAATTCCGTACCGCTCGCGATCCAGTAGCGCCTGTTCCCTGAAAAACCGAACGCGGGGGTGCCTCCCTGTGCTAACCTAGCCTTGCTAATGGGGTAAATAGAAGGCGTCAGGGGTTAGTTTAAGCTTTTTTAAGCCGGGAGTTCCTCCCGCAACTGATACTTTGCGCTTGACTTGGCTATACGCCGGGTGCTATGAATAATGCTGACTGCGTCCAAAGGTGTACCAGCGGCGGCGTTCATTGACCGTGAATCCCGCGAGCATGAGATAAAGAGAAGTCAAAACAAAATAACGACCTGACTAATGCAGTACGCGAGCAAAAATCGAATTGACGGGGTTGAGGGGGCGGCGAAAGCCGCTCGTTTCGCCGTTGTCATTCGGTGGCCGCAAGGAACCCGATGCATGGGACTCGTACAGATTGAGGATCAGGTTGATTAAAAGAACTTCCATCAATTCAATTTTTCACTTTCACAAGGAGAAGGAAATGGCAGATTTTCGTAAGTGGTTTCTAGCATTCGCTGTTGTGGCCATTCTGTCCGGCCTCGCAGTTCCTGCTAGCGCCCAAAATATCAATCCGGCATTCCAGTGCGTTGCCAACGCCGGCGTTCCGCCGACCGTTCGTCAAGAAGGACTCACTGAGCTGGTTGGTGATCTCACACTCAATTGCACCGGCGGCACGCCGACCCCCGCGGGTCAGACCGTTCCGCAGGTTAACGTCGCGATCTTTTTGAACGTCTTCGCGACCAGCCGTTTGCTGACCACCAGTCAGCCGTCTGGCCAGCAGTTTAACGAAGCGTTGCTAATCGTCGACGAACCGCACTCCGCAACCAACCCGGCTCGTCCGATCCTGAACTGCGGACATGACGCTGGCGTGCCGGATTCCGGTCCTTCGGGCCCCGGTGTGTGCTCGATCGTTGCTACCAACAATCCGGCCAACACCTACGACGGCACCTCCGGTGTGTATTTCCAGAACGGCTCGGGCACGTCGTCTGCTGGCTTAAATGCCAGCGTTACGTGCGGCACAGCCGTGCCGACCACTGGCTACAACGGTACCCCCGTCGCCTCCGGCGGCTACGGTTGCGGTCGCCCGAACGTCTTCCAGGGTCGTCAGGCCCTCGGACAGCCGAACGGGATTGTGTTCCTCGGCGTTCCCGTGGATCCTCCCGGAACCACCACCAATCGCGTGATCCGCATCACCAACGTCCGCGCCAATGCCAATCAGCAGATTGCCAGCACGCTGACCACGGTTTCGCAGATCGTCATGAGCATCTCGGTATCGGGTAACACGTCGCTGTCGATCAACAATCCGCAGCAGATCGTTGCCTACATTCTGCCGGGTCTCTCGACGGCGGTTCGTTTCTCCAACACCTTCGTGCAGTGCAACGACGCCAATCGGACCGTAGCAACGGGCGGATCGGCTCTCGGATCTGGCGGCCAGAATGGCGCCCAGTTCGCGGTCCGTTTCGCAGAAGGTTTCGCCTCTTCCTGGAAGGAGCGCAACATCACGATCCACATTTCGAACGGCACCTTTGTCGGCGGTCAGTACGCCTACGCAGGCACCACCAACTGGTCCGCTACGGATATTAACCAGGATGTTCCTGGCGCTATCTACAACACGGAATCCGGTTTTAGCTTCGCGCCCGGCGCATCTGAGCCGAGCCCGAATCCCCCGGCTGGCTACGGAACGGTCAATGTTACTTCGACGGCAAATTCGTTTGCCTCGCCCTCCGGCACCGGTATCGCTGGCGCGGGCGTAGCGAGCCAGGGTACCCGTCTCGTGGCGAGCTTCTCCTCGATCCCGACCGGCGCCCAGCTCTATACCCCGACCTGGGTTAACTTGGTCCGCCAGAACGCCACCACCACCATCTCTGGTGTGATGGCCCTTGTCTCGACCGACGCAACCGGCGCCGGCGGCGCACCTCTCCAGGGTCTCTCCGGTGGAGTCACCGGCGCGGTTGCTGGAACCTCAGGCACTTTCTCGGCAGTCAGCCAGTTCAACCAGGCCGGCATCGCTGTCTACGAAATCCTGTTCACCGATCCGTTCTCTCTCGAACAGGTTGATGTTCCGGTCGCCGTCGTCTACCTGGCCAACCCGGGCAACAATCTCCCGGCCGTGGCCGTGCAGTCCACCGTCACTGGTGGCTTCGCTCCGTTCTCGAGCAACGCCTCATGGGGCCAGGCCAGCGCCAGCTTGCCGCACCCCCGTTTCGTGCCCGGAACCCCGGCGCGCAACAGCTTCATCGTGATCAAATGCTCTTGCAATATCCTGTTCCCGTTCGTCACGAACCAACAGGGTTATGACACTGGCATCGCCATCGCGAACACCACTGTCGATCCGTTCGGCCTCACGCCGCAAACGGGCGCAGTGACCTTGAACTACTACGGTTCAGGCCCCGGCGGAAGCGCAGCTCCGGCAGCGCAGACGTCGCAGGCTGTTCCTGGTGGTGGCATACTGCTCTTCACCCTCTCGGGTGGTGGCAACTTCGGCGTCGACAACCGTGCCGCGGGCTTCCAGGGTTACCTGATCGCTCAGGCGCAGTTCCAATACTGCCACGCACTGGCTTACCTCACCGCTCTTGGCGCCTCCGCCTCGACGGCCAGCCAGTCTGAGGCGTACCTCGGAATCGTGCTCGACACCGACGGTCTGCCGCGTACCGGTCAGATCGGCGAAAACAAGGCTCACTAATCGACCTGGTCGGTTCGTGATCTCAGTCTGAAAACGGGGGGGCTTCGGCCTCCCCGTTTTCTATTACAAGTGGCATAGGCCTCCGGCCTGTGCATCTAGTCTCCGCCCCTCGCATAGGCCTCCGGCCTGTGCATCTAGACTCCGCCCCTCGCATAGGCCTCCCGTCTGCGCAACAAAAGTCTCCACCGATCCCCTCCCGCCCTCCCACACCCACAAACAGGTATGGCACTATACACTTAGTACCGTTTGTGCTAGACTCTTCTTTGTTCCGCCCCGCGTCCAGTCCCACTTCGAGAGGTTTCATGAATCTTCGTAGCTTCCCCCCACTGGCCGTACTATGCCTGAGCGGCGTCGCAAGCCTCCTCCAGGCGCAATCGGCCGTACCCGTCTCCCAACTCTTCGCCTTCGGCGGCTCGACGAATCAATTGGCGGCGTACGCGGCGACAGCAACCACTTTCGGATCCGTGCAGGCGTTCAGCACCCCGTCGGCTCCCTTCCAGGCGATTCCAGGCAACGGACGCTTTTACATTCTTGCCAATACCGGCTTAACTGGTGTTTTTTCCACCGACGCTCAGTTCCAGAACTCAAGAAGTGTCGGCAACTTATCGCTCCCTCCGAGCGCTGGCGCGGTCAGTCCTGATCAAAAGCGCCTCGTCGTCGGAGCGGGTAGCATCTACGTCTTCGACATCGGCGGAGCAACGGAAAATCTTCTCTCCGTATCGGGCGTGCCCGTCACAGGTAGCATCATCGACATCGCTATCAGTCTGGATTCGACGCGAGCTTTCGTTCTTACGCGCGCTGCCACCGCCAGCTATGTTTATTCGATAAATCTTTCGAGCGGCGCCACTTCGACTGCGAGCCCGCTACAATTACCCGGCGGAGCCGCCACCATCGTGATCGGACCCACCGGCTGGGTCTATGTCACAGCGACGAATCGCCTTTACGAAATCAATGGGTCCACTTTGCAGGTCCGCAGCGGCGGCGAAATCGGTTTGGTTGGCACGCCCACCAGACCGGTCTTCACACCGGACGGCCATTACGCTTTGATGGCGAACACCACACCGCAGATTGGCAACGTATCTCTCTACCTCGTTGACTTAGTCGCTCGGGGAACGCCCCAGGTTTATCCGCCTGCCGGCGCAGCCAACAACGTCCCCACGATCGACAAAATATTGATCGTGAACAACAATCGCTTCCTGGTGTTCTCGTCGCAAGCGACCGTAATTTTTGAAGGCACCATCAACCCTTTCAACCTGGCGGACGCCCAACAGCTAAGCTTAGTTACAAATGTTCGCAATGTAACCGCCGCCGCCATCTCGAACGAAGTTCCGCAGGCGAAATATCTCTACCTGATCGTCAGCAACCAGGGACAAAACATCCTCCAGCGGATTGACCTCGGCAATAACACCGTCTCCGGCCAGGCAGGCCTGCTTGGTTCGAACGTTCAGCTCCAGTACGCGTATGTACCCACGAGCCTGAACCCCACCACCATTCAGCTTCTCAACGACAACCAGATCCTCGCTGCCGGAACCCAGGGCATCCCTCTCATCGCGCGCGTGACGGATGCAAGCGGCCGCCCGGTAGTTGGAGTTCCCGTTACTTTCACGCCCACCAGCACGGCGACCGTGAGCCCCGCGACCGTAACGACCGGCGGAGACGGCTACGCCCTAACCACCGTGACTGCGCCCATCACCGCGGGAGCCTTCCAGGTGAGCGTCTCAGCGATAGGAATCGCCGCGGCTTCGCCCTTTAGCCTCTCCGTACCCGGCGCGACCGGCGGCGGCGGCGGTGGTGGCGGACCCGCGACTGGCGGAACGTATATCTACAGCGGCGACGGCCAACTCGCCATCGAATTCTCGAGCGTCATCTCGACCCAACCCCTGGTTGTCCAAGTCCTCGACGGAAAAGGTAAGCCGGTTGTCGGAGAGCCAGTGACCTGGACCGTCACATCCGGACCTCTCGGACTCGGCAACACCCAAACCGTAACCGACATCAATGGATTAGCCTCGACGAACTTCGGCGTCGGCTCGATTAACCCGGGCAGCGCCTTCCAAAGTGGCGGAATCAACGCCAGCACTTCTTATGGCAGTGTCGACTTCGTCATTACCGTTGCCCTCGGCAAATTGATCAGCGGCGGCATCGCGCCATCCCCCGTGTTGGAACTTGTTCGACCGACGCTCGACACCAACAAAGTAGTTGTCGTAACCGCCGGCACCACGACGATTGGCGCCATTCAGGTGCACGCCGCGGCGCAAGCTCCTCCGCAATCCGGCGCTCCCATCCCCAATGTCGGACTTCGCGTGGTCCTCTCCGACACCGGCGAAACACTAACTTGCGCCAATGGCCGCGTTCCGCTGACGGACGCAAGCGGATTCGCCAAGTGCGATCTCGTGGCTCCTTGCAAATTGGGTTTCTCGAATATCAATATCTACATCGGTGAATTCGGATACTTCCCGGCCGGCCTCCAGGTTAATCCCGGAACCGCCACCAAGTTCCAGCTGCTCACCGGCAATAATCAAACCGGCACCGCTGGCCAGCCGCTGCCCCTCAGCTTCCTCGCTCTGGTAACCGACTCCTGCGGTACACCCGTCGGCGGGCAAAACGTGGTCTGGAAAGTCGCTACCGGCGGCGGTACCCTCAGCCGCGTAATCAGCACCTCCGACTCGAGCGGCCGCGTCTCGGCTCTCTTAACCCTCGGCTCCACGCCCGGCGTAACCACCGTCACCGTGACGGCCGGAAGCAACTCCGCCACCTTCTCGGCGACCGTCAACGTCACCGTTGCCGGCGTCACTCCGGTCTCCGGCGGCGGCCAGGTCGGTCTCATCAACGCCACCTTCCCAGCTCCGGTCGTCGTGCAACTGCTCGATACCCAAAACCGCCCGATCGCGGGTTTCCCTGTGACCTTCGCCGTCACCGCCGGAAGCGCTTCCGTCAATCCGGCGACCGTGAACACCGACGCCAACGGACGCGCCAGCGCCAACGTCACCGCCGGTTCCACTTCCGGTAACATCACCATTACCGCCAGCGCCGCGAACTTCAACACCACATTCGGCCTGACGTCCCGGCTGCCCGGTCCCTCAATTACAGCTTCCAGCTTCCAGAACTCGGCTAGTTTCCAGGTCGGCCTTACCCCCTGCGGCCTCGCCACCGTCAGCGGAGCCGGCCTCGCCTCAAGCATCCAGGGTACAGTCCTCGCCAATCAGTTCTTTGGCCCGCTGCCCTACATCCTGGTCGGCGTTGAAATTACGGTCAACGGAATTCCCGCCCCGATCTTCTCCATCTCAAACATCGGCGGCAAAGAACAGGTGTCCTTCCAGACTCCTTGCGAAGCGACTCCCTCCACCAATGGACAGGTCGTCATCAAGGTCAGCGGATCGCCCACCACCGTCAGCGGAGTCTCCATCGCCGCATATCAACCCGGCCTCTTCGAGTACTTCGCCGCGAACGGCGCGAAATACGCCGTCATCCAAAAAGAGAATGGCAGCTACGTCACGCTCGATAACCCAGCCCGGCGCGGAGACCAACTCCGCATGTTCGTTACCGGTCTCGGTCAGGCCAGCCCTACGCTGACCACCAACCAGCCCGGCGTCAACAATCAGAACGTCACCGCTCCGATCATCATCGGAATCAATGGCGCCGGCGTCAATGTGATCTCCACCCAGACCGTCGCCGGATCGATCGGCGTCTACCTCATCATCTTCGAGGTCCCGCAGGACGCGCCGCTCAACGATACGAAAGTAATCGCCGCGGTCGGCTTGCCCAATAACGGCGGATTGGTCTTCGGCAACGAAGCCTTCATCCCGATCCGTTAAACCAAAATCGAACCAACCGAATGGGCCGCGGCAACCAGCCGCGGCCCTTTTCCTTTCTAAAGCCCCACTCGCCAACTACGGCCGCGCCTGCAACGCCTGAATGATCTGCTGCAGCAGTAGCCGATCCGACGGCAGAAACTTACCGCTATTCAACTCCGCCTCCGCCTGTTTGTCCGTACGCACGATCGCCGGCCCGAACAAGCCCGTCTGTAGCCGCTCATTCGCCAGCAGGTCGCGGCAAGGAATCTCCCACACTCCAACGCTTACTGTCGGAACCGCACTCGCCGCCGCATCCGGAACCCAAACCGGCTCCCCCGACACCGTATTCCAGCGTCCCGGCGCGCCCACTCCCGACGCATGCCGGCTCTTCAGCAACAAGCCCGCATTGAACGAACTCGCACGGAACATCACCGCCCACATCCGCCGCGGCTCATCCGGCGGAAACTCGGCGGAAAAAACCGTCGTAACGCCTTCATCCATCACGCCGTCGCCGCCTATCGCCGCCGAAAGCGCCACCGCCTCCGATTGCAAACTCAAGTAATCCGGATTGATCGGGCCGCCGCCCCGCGTCGCGTGCGTCGGAGCCACCGAATACACCGGATACTCCATCGCACCCGCCAGATTCACCGTCGCCGCTTCCCTCGCCGTCATGCCGATCTGCCGTAAGACCCAAGTGCCCGCCTTGTCCTGCGCGGCCACCTTGTACACCGCCAACGCTTCGGGATCCGACAGATCCACCGACGTATCGAACCAGGTCTTGATCTTGCGCTGTGGATCGAATGCCGGAGCTTGCGCGCCGAAAACATGCAGGAACGATCCCCGCGAAAACACCTTGAATAAAGCCAAATCGCCCACACCGTATTGCGCCTGATCAGGCTGCGGTGGAACGATCGGCCGACTGAGCGGTTCCATAGAACGTGCCCTCCTTCGCCCGCAGCGTAACCCCTCCGCCAGCCGTCACGATCCCCCGAATCGCCGATATCTCGCCCTCTCAATTACTTAGCAAATCTTTTCGACGCGTGATCGCCCAGCCCGTTTACCGCAACGTCACGGAGATCCACTCTCATCCCCGGCCCGCCCCTGCGCGCCCCAGCTTTTCTTGTCCCTCACGCGATATCCTGACTGCCATGTCTGAAGATGTTCTCATCCACGTGGAAAACCGCATCGCGACTCTCACCTTCAATCGGCCCGACAAGCTCAATGCCCTCAGTGCCGACCTTCTAACCAAATCCATCGACACCCTCCACGCCTGGAGCGAAGATCCAGCCATCGCCGTCGTCGTCGTAACCGGCAACGGACGCGCCTTCTGCGCCGGCGGCGACATTGGCACCATGGCGAAGTCCAATGCCGCCCCGCCAACCCTTGAACAACAAGTGGACCGCCTTCGCCGCGTGCAGCAGCTTTCCTGGCTCCTGTACTCGCTTCCCAAAGTCACCATCTCCTCGATCAACGGTTTCGCCATGGGAGCCGGACTCGGCGTCGCCCTCGCCTGCGATCTGCGGATAGCCTCCGACCAGGCCAAGTTCGGAACCGCCTACGCCAAGATCGCCTTCGGTGGCGATTTCGGAGTCACTTGGCTCCTGACACAGTCCGTCGGCGCCGCCCGTGCCAAGGAACTGCTGTTCCTTGCCGACACCTTCGATGCGCACCGCGCCGAGCACATCGGGATGCTCAACCGCGTCGTGCCCCACGAGTCTCTCGCCGCCGAAACTCGCGCTCTCGCCCAGCGCGTCGCCCATGGGCCGTTAGTCAGTTTCCGCTACATGAAAGGCAACGTGAACCTCGCTGCCAGCGCCGATTTCCGCACCGTCCTCGACCGCGAAGCCGAGACCCATACTCGCTGCGGCCAAACCGACGATCACAAGGAAGGCGTCTCGGCGTTTCTCGAAAAACGCGCGCCTGCCTTCCAGGGGAAATAATCATGGAACATATCCTGTACGACAAGGAAGACGCCGTCGCCATCATCACTCTCAACCGACCCGATAAACGCAACGCCTACTCCGAGGTCATGGTCCACGAAATCCTCGCCGTCCTTGCCGAAATTCGAGACGACGACCAACTGCGAGCCGTCATCATCACCGGCGCGGGCAAAGGTTTCTGCGCCGGTGGCGACATCAGCAAAGATTTCCAGTATCCGGCGCGCTATCGCGGCCACCGCATGGAATCCGCGCTTGAGATGCGCGAGAACATGCACGAGCTGGTCCGCTTCCTGCATCGCTTCGACAAGCCTGTCATCGCCGCCGTCAACGGGGCCGCCGTCGCCGGCGGCCTCACCCTTGCCCTCGCCTGTGACTTCCGCATCGCCGCCGAAAGCGCCAAACTCGGCGACACCAGCCTCAAATTTGCCCTGCTGCCGGACGAAGGCGGAGCCTTTCTCTTTCCTCGATTTCTCGGCATCGACAACGCCCTGAAGATGTCTCTCTTCTCCGAGATTTACTCCGCCGCCGAGGCCAAAGCGCTCGGCCTCGTGACGGAGGTCGTACCCGACGCCGACCTCATGAAAGTAGCCCGCGACTGGGCCCAGCGTCTCGCCGATGGACCCCCCATCGCCATCCGGATCGCCAAACGCATGATGTATAAACAGCTCTCCATGACCCTCGACAACGCCCTCGAAGACGCGGCCATGGCCACTCTCGTCGCCAACTACACCGACGATGTCAAAGAAGGCACGCTCGCTTTTCATCAGAAGCGCAAGCCGCGATTTACAGGAAAATAGCCCCAAAAACCTCTTCCCGCTACCTCGATACCGGCCGGCTTCGCATGCCGGTTTGGTACCCTCGCAGTATGCACCTCAGCAGGCGATCTTTTGTGGCCGGATTGGCCGCTACCGCCGCATGCACCAAACCTCCCCATGGCCTCGTAGTCGGCTCCAAAAACACAACCGAACAAATGCTCCTCGGCGAGATTCTCTCGCAGCACCTCGAACGCCGGCTCGGCCGTCCGGTCGAACGGAAATTAAACCTTCCCGGCACTAAGCTCACCCACGACACCATCGTCGGAGGCGGCATCGATCTGTACGTCGAATACACCGCCGCGGCCTACTCGGTCGTCTTGCGCGAGCAACCCAACTCGAATCCATCCATTGCTCTCGAACGCCTGAAGCAGCAGTACAGCCGCAGCTTTCTTTGCGAGTGGCTCGATCCCCTCGGCTTAGACTCGTATTACATCGTGGCGGCCGGCAAGCAGGTTGCGGAAGCGGACAAGCTGGTGACCCTCTCCGATGCGGCCGAAGGCAAAAACGAGTACCGCTTCGCCAGCTCCATCGACTTTCAGGAACGCACCGACGGACTCCCGGCCTTATCCTCCTACCGCATTCGTTGGAAAACCGCGCCAAAAGCACTCGAAAATGAACGCATGTTCCGCCAGTTGCAGGATGGGAACGTCGATATGATCGGCGTAAGCAATACCGACGGACGCCTCGAAAAGGTCCAGCACGTGATTCTCGCCGACGACAAGCATGTGTTCAGTCCCCAGCGAGCCTGCATCGTCGTCCGGCAGGATGCGCTGAAAGCGGAGCCGCGCCTGCAAAAGTGTCTCACCGAAGTCATCGGAAAATTCAACAACGGGCAAATGCGGGACTGGAATTACAAGGTGGATGTGATTCGCATTCCCGTCCCCGAAGTCGCCCGCGACTTCATCAAAATCAATCCCTAAGTGCTCCCCCCGGGCCTCGTGATATCATCACGGGCTTATGCTCATCGTTGCAGCTATTCTCGCCATTCTTGTCTATGGCATGATCGCGGCCATGCTCGGAACGATCCTGCCGGATCTGTCCGCGCGCTTCAATCTCACGCCCAAACAAAACGGCTCCATTGCGTTCGCGCAGGCCATGGGCTTGATTATTGCGTCGCTCGCCGTCGGTCCCCTCATCGATCTCGAAGGCAAGAAAGTTGGCCTCGTCCTCGGTTTGGCCGTCATCACCATCGCCCTTTTCGCCTTGCCGAAAGCGAACGGCTACAGCCAGATCATGATGTACATTTTCCTGCTGGGCCTCGGAGGTGGAATCATCGTCACCGCTGCCAACGCCCTGGCGAGCGACGTCAGCGAAGATCGCCGCGCCATGACGCTGAACCTCCTGAACCTGTTCTTCGGCCTCGGCGGCCTCCTGACGCCGCTCATTTCCGCCAATCTTCTCAGTCGCAATTCCGTCAAGCTCTGTTACACCGTCGCTGTCCTGTCGGCCATCACTCTCATCGTGCACATCACCACCCCGATGCCCGCTCCCGCAGGCACCGTCAGCTTCCAGGTCAGCGAAATCGGCAGCGTCCTCGGCAAGCCGCAGCTTTTCCTGCTCGCCCTGTTCCTCTTCCTCTACGTAGCCTGCGAAGTCGGCGTCTGGAATTGGCTCGCGCAGCACCTCATCTCGCAAGGTATCCCCGAGTCGCGCGCGCTCAACATCCTCTCTCTCGGCTTCGCCCTCGGCCTCCTTCTCGGCCGTGTCGCCGTTGCGCCGCTCTTCGCCACCATTCCGGCCATCGACGTGACACTCGGAGCCGCCGTCCTGATGACCATCACGACATTCCTCATGTTGCGGTCGGCGAATCCAACTACCGCCTGGATCCTCGTATTCTTCGCCGGCGTCGCCATGGCCCCCGTGTTCCCAACCGTGCTCGCGATGGTCGGCGATTCCTTCAAGCAAATGACTGCCACCGCAATGGGTCTCGTTATCACCTCCGGCTGGATCGGCTTGGCCGTCAGTTCGCGCGTCATCGGCTCTATCGCCGGCGGCGATCCGAAGCGGCTGAAGAGCGCGCTCCTCGTGCTCCCCGCCGCGTCCGTAGCGATGGTTCTCACCAACCTTGCCCTACGCGCTTTTTAGCAGCTTGAGAAGATCCGCCACAAGTCGGCTAAAACCCCGCCCGTCAGGGCGGGGATACCAACTGCAATCCGATACCAAGCCAACCGACGCGCGAGCGTAATCTCGCGCTCGCAACATAGCACCGAACCGCGACCGTAAGGGAGCGGACTCCTTTACAACCACACTCCTTCCGCTATTCGGCTCGGCACCGACCACCCCAGTCGCGCCACAATAGTCGGAGATGAATTCGTTCCAAGGTGTTCTCGTCACCCAGGCCGACGGAAAGTCCGCCGCCTCCATTCAGGAAATTTCGCGCGACCAATTACCAGCCGGCGAAGTGCTGATCCGCGTCGCCTTTTCCAGCCTCAACTACAAAGACGGCCTGGCCGTCACCGGAAAGCCCGGCGTCATTCGCAAATACCCAATGGTTCCTGGCGTTGATCTGGCCGGTACCGTCGAAGAGTCCAGCGCCGCCGAATTCATGCCCGGCGATCCTGTGGTCGTCACCGGCTGCGGAACTTCAGAAACCATGTGGGGCGGCTATGCCCAACTGGCCCGGCTCGACGCGAAATACATCGTCCCTCTCCCAACCGGAATCTCTCTCCAACAAGCTATGGCGGTCGGCACCGCCGGCTTCACCGCGATGCAAGCCGTAATCGCTCTCGAGAAAATGGGCGTCGCCCCCGGCGGACGCGAAGTGGTGGTCACCGGCGCCGGAGGGGGCGTCGGCAGTGTCGCCATCGCCATCCTCGCGAAGCTGGGCTATAAGGTCGTAGCCTCTTCCGGCCGTCCCGAACTGGAGCCGTTCCTGCAGAGCCTTGGCGCGTCTGAAATCATCGACCGCGCCGTCCTCTCCGCGCCTTCGAAGCGCCCTCTCGATTCCGAGCGCTGGGACGGAGCCATCGACAACGTCGGAGGCGACACCCTCGCCGGACTCCTCCGCTCCACCGCGAGCAACGGCAGCGTCGCCTCTTGCGGACTCGCCGGAGGTAGCGCTCTCCCCACCAGCGTTTTCCCCTTCATCCTCCGCGGCGTGAACCTGCTAGGCATCAATTCCGTCGGCGTCCTCAACGCCGAGCGCCGTGCCATCTGGAAGCGCCTTGGCAAGGACTTGCCGCTCGATTTGCTCGATAGCCTCACCGAAGTCCAGCCGCTCTCGAACATCTTTGAACTCGGTGCAAAAATCCTCGCCGGCCAGACTCGCGGCCGTGTCGTTATCGACGTCAAAGCCTAATCGCTACTTGCCCGGATTCAAGTACTGCGCCAGGAACTTCCAAACCTCCTGGCGCGACTCCCTGGCGAAGCGTGTATCGATTCGATTAAATGTGTGTCCGCCCGGCGCATTCTGGTAGATCTTATATTCGAACTTCTTTCCCTCCGCCTTCAACGCCGTGATCAGGCTCTGCACCTCAATGAAGTTCACATCCTCGTCGTTCGTGTTCGTATGAACCAGCAGAGGAGTCGCCAGCTTTGCAACGTAGTTGATCGGCGACCGCTTTCGGTACTCCCCGATATCTTCGCGAACCGTTTTCCCAATATGATACGGAGCCGAATACAGCGCCCGATACTGATCCGTCTGATACCCCAGCCGCAAAACCAGGTCGCTCACCGGAACGCCGGCGTAAGCAACCGCGAAATCCTCGGGATGCTGAAAGATGTTCATCAGCGTGATCAGCCCGCCATGGCTCCAGCCCAGAATGCCCACCCGCTTAGGATCGAAGAATCCGTAATTTTCCAGCATCCACGCCCGGCACGCGTAAGCGTCGTCAACCTCCCGGCCGCCGTAGTCGATCGCCTCGTAATAACCGCGGCCGTAGCCCGTGCTGCCGCGGTAATCCGGCGCAATCACCGAATACCCCTGATCCAGCAATTCCCGGACGATATGCGCCGACGCGGAAGTAAAATTTGAATGCACTCCGCCATGAACCAGGATCACGAACGGCTGCTTGCGGCTCTTGTCGAGCTTCTTCGGAATGAACGTGTACGCATGCACCAGCAACGGATTGCCCGCCCCCGGCGCTGTCGGATTCCGGTTGCGATGCGGCGGCAGTCCCGGATATTCGATCTTGTCGATCTCGGCCACATCGCCTAACTTCTGATACCAGAGCAGGTCGTCGATGGCCTTCAAAACCTGGTCATTCGATTGGCTGGGATCAGCCACCGACGCAGCGGCCGTGGCCGCACTCGGGGCTGCGGGCGCCGGCGCCGCCGTGGGCTGTGCCCATGCGCCGAACGGAATTGCAAATAGGGAAAGACACGCCAGTCCGCGCCGGGAACGAAAAGAATGCCGCATAGGTTGCTATGGTACACGTGCGGCGCCAGCTCTCGCTACTGAATGGAGGAATGCGATTCCAAAAGTTTAGGAAGGGAGCGCCGCGCGAACCGCCGGATAGAAACTGCGTACAAATTCTTGCGCCGTCTTCGTGGCTGCCGCTTCGTCGGCGTCTTTGGACAACGGAACGATCACTCGCACCAGGGCCGTATCCGTCCGGTTGTATTTAATGGCATCCGCAATCACGTAAAACTTCGCCGTATACTCGCTCGCGATGGAGCGATCGCGCGACTGATACCAGTACAACACCAGGCTCTTCGATTCGCCCCGCGCAACCACATAGCGGTTCACCAGAATCGGGGCATGCCCTGCGAGATCCACCGAGATTTCATCCTGCACCGAAGGCACCCATCCGCTTCCCGGCAGGCAATTCTTCGGGGAGTGCGGTGCTTTCCCGTTCCGTTGCGAACGAAACGCCGCAATAAACAGACTGACCCCGCTGGCGCCATTCGAATACTGCCGGGTCAACGTGTCGTCGGCCTGCAAAACCGCCTGCGTCTCCGCATCGACAACGCCCTCCTGCACCATGCTCCAATTCGATACCGTCGTCGGAAATTGAACCAGCGGAGCTGCCGTCGGAATCACTTCACTACGCATCGAGCCGTAGGTGACCGCCGCTTGGATGAGGAGCAGAATGCTTAACGCGCCAATAATCTTCGACATGGAAAACTCCTCGGGATCAGTCGCCTTCAGGCATCGTGGCGGCCACCGGCGCCGCAGCCGGAACCGGCTTCTCGAATCGCCCCGCGATAAACACCAGAATCCGATGCAGCATCACCAGCAGAATCAGGGCGATCGCGAAAATCACCCAGCCTTCGATGCTATGAAAAACGCCGCGCGCCAACTCGACGTCGATGTCGCTCAAAATTCCTGTGATGGTCACGCGCCCTGCGTTGGCAAAAACCGCGATCGGGATCGTACCGATCAGCAAAGCCCACCGCATCCAAACGCGTGAATCAAAAAAATACGCGTAAATCAGCGACAGAAAACTGAGGCTTAACAACGAGCGAATCCCACTACAGGCCTCGACAACCGAAAGCTTCTGGCTCGCGAGTTCGAGAATGTTTCCGTCGCGAATCACCGGCCGCCCCAGCAAGGTCAAAACCGTCTCCGCCACCTGACTGGCAAATAACTGCAATGGGAAAGTAATCCGGTTATAAATGATGGTCGGCAGCGGAATCATGAAAGGCAACAGGCACAGCGGAAACAGAAGCACGCGCACCAAAGGAATCCCGCCGATCATCAGCAAGACGCCTACCAGCGAAACCAGGAACGCGGACCGCTGTAAAAATAATTCCGCGCCTAGTGTCCCGAGGTACGCTTGCGTCGCGCCCCACAACACAATCAGAACACCCCACCAGGCCGGCTCCATTTTCGTCGCAAGGATCTGGTCTTTTCTCTGCCAGGCGATATACCCGGCCACGATCGGAACGAAAAATCCGTGGCCCACATCCTCGTCGTTCAGCCATTGGTTCACCAGCCGAACCAGCATCGGGAAGTAGCACAGCACCAACAATCCCGCGAACCAAAGGATATATACCCAGGGCACCCGTGAACTGGGCGCAGTCAAAACCCCGGTCTGGGGAACGTTCTGGGCAGACGAAGCCATTGTTTCCTCTTAGTAGAACATAAATTAGGCCTTTTCAACCAACCGGCATCCAGTTCTACAATGGGAGCAGTGCCGTATCCAGGTCGCCCTTCGCCGTTGCTTGTGCTCGGGTGCGTTTTTTTGGCTTCCGCCGCCCTTTCCCACGCCCAACCCGGCATCATCCCCCTCAAAGACGTCAAAGCCGGCCAGAAGGCCATCGGCCGTACCGTTTTCCAAGGTGGAAAAGTCGAAGAATTTCAGATCGAAATTCTCGGCGTTCTCGAAAACATCGGACCCCGCCAATCTCTCATCCTCGGCCGCTTGTCCGGCGGACCCCTCGCCGAAACTGGTGTCATGCAGGGCATGAGCGGCAGCCCCGTCTACATTGATGGCAAACTCGCCGGCGCCGTCGCCCTCGCGTTTCCCTTCTCGAAGGCCGCCATCGCCGGAATCCGGCCCATTGAGGAAATGTTCGCCGCCACCGTCCCCGAACCCGCCGTCCGCGCCGCCGTCCATTCTCCTTTCGATACCCACTGGATGGACCGCCTTCCCCGTCCCGCGCCAATTGACGCCGGCGGATCCCGCCTCCTCGAAGTCTCCACCCCGCTCGCCCTCTCCGGCTTCACCCGCGGAACCCTCGAACACTTCTCGCCCCAACTCGAATCCCTCGGACTCTCTCCCCGCCAAGGCCAATCCGGCGGCGGCCTCGGCCCTCGCGGACCCCTCGGACCCGCCTCCAACTTGCAGCCCGGCTCCATGATCAGCGTCCAATTGATGAGCGGCGATATGTCCGTCGGCGCCGACGGAACCGTCACCCACATCGACGGCAATCGCATCTGGGCCTTCGGCCATCGCTTCCTCGCCGCCGGCTCGACGGAAATGCCCTTCGCCCGCGCCGAAGTCATCGCCCTGTTGCCCAGCGTGAACAACTCCTTCAAAATTTCAGCTCCGAAAGAATGGATGGGCGTCATCACCGAGGACCGCAACACCACTGTCGGCGGCGAACTCGGACGCCGCCCCGTTCGCCTGGTGCCCGTCACCATCGAAGCCGGACGCCAAACTTACCGTATGGAAATGTGCGGCGATCGCATCCTCGCGCCGATGCTCTTACAGATGGCCGTCTTCTCCGCCATCGACGCGCGCGAGCGCGCACTCGGACCGGAAACCGTTCGCGTCACCGGTAAAGTCGAATTCGCCGGGCAACGGCCCGTCGTGATTAACAGCGCCTATTCCGGCGATTTCGCCATCGCCCTCCAAACTGCCATCAACACCGTGACACCTCTCGCCTATGCGATGTCCGCCGCCCCCGACCTGAAACTTGAGCGCGTCACCCTTCGCCTCGACGCCGCGCCCGCCGCCGCCAAAGTCCAAATCGACCAGCTCTGGACCGTCCCCAAAACCGCCCGGCCCGGTCAGGAAGTCGAAATCTTCGCCAGCCTATCCACCGACGCCGCCGCGCCCCGCATCCTTTCAGGAAAATTCCGCGTGCCGGACCACCTTTCCCCCGGTCCCCTCGTCGTCACCGCCTCCGACGGAGCCACCGCCAACGTCCAGGAATACCTCGTCAGCTCCGCCACCATCCGGACCGCGGCCCAAGCCGTTGCCTATTTGAATTCCCTCCGCTCCGCCGCCACCGTCTCCATTCGCGTCACCCGGACCGATCCCGCCTTCCCAACTCCAGGAGGCGAACTCCTCGATCCGCCGCCCTCCGTGGCCCTCCTGCTTGCCAAATCCCCCGGGCTTACCGGAACCGCCCGCCCCAGTCTGATTGCCGAGCTCCGCCTCGACGCCGGCCAGCCCGTCAGTAACTCGAAAACAATTCAATTGGATGTCAAAGAATGAGACAGCAATGACCAGGTGATGACCAGGTAATGACGAAAGCCATGACGAAGTAATGACCAACCAATGACCAAAATTCTTGCCCTGGCCGGCCGCGCAATCCTCGCCGGAGCTCTCGTGTGTACCGCCCTCTCCGCCGCCACTACCCAAGTCTGGGAAATGAATACCTACCAGGATTTCCTGCGTGGCCGCCTGCGTGGAGCCGGAGTCACTACCGACGGCCGCCTCATCGCCTCGCCCGCCCTCACTTCTTTAACCGCCATCAAGACGCCGCAGATCTGGTCTCTCGCGCAGACCGCCAACGCCGTCATCGCCGGAGGCGCGCAAGGCGACGTCTGGGAAATCACCGAATCCTCTTCCCGCCTTCTTGTCCGTCTCCCGGAGCCCCACGTCTTCGCCGTCGCCGTCAGTCCGCGCGGCGAAGTCTTCGCCGCTACGTCACCCAACGGCAAGGTCTACCGCATCGCCAATAACAAAGCCGAAGAGTACTTCGCGCCCGAAACGCCGTATATCTGGTCCCTCGCTTTCGCGCCCGACGGCAGCCTCTTTGTCGCCACCGGCAATCAGGGAAAAATCTTTCGCGTAACCGCCAAAGCCGCGGGCGAGCTCTGGTACGACACCGGACAAGCCAACGTGACTGCCCTCGCCTTCGACAAACAAGGTCGCCTGCTGGCTGGCTCCGAACCCAACGGCATCCTCTATCGAATCGCTGAAAAAGGCCGCGCCTCCGTTCTCTACGACGCCAATCTTCCCGAAATCCGCACCATCGCACCCGCGCCAGATGGCACCATCTACGTCGCCGCGCTCGGTGGCTCCATCGCCCGCCGCGCCGCGGCAACCGCTGCAAGCACCAACACCGGAGCCATTACCGCCGCGCCCATCAGCATCACCGTCACCGATCAAAACGCCCAGGTTGGTCCCGAAATCAAACCCAAGAACGAGGCTCCGAAAACCGGCTCCTCCACCACCGCGACCTCCGCCGGAACCGTCGAAGTCGCAGGCGTCGAGAAATCCGCTATCTACCGCATCCTCGCCGACAACACCGTCGAGACCATCTGGTCGTCCAAAGATGAAAACGCGTTCGACCTCGCGTTCGAAGACAACGGTTCTCTGCTGTTCGTCACCGACGGCGCCGGACGCCTCTATCGCCTCGAACCCAATCGCAAAGCCAACCTTCTCGCCGAATCCGGCGATGGCGAACTCACCCGTCTCCTTCGAACCGGCAAAGATTGGCTCGCCGCCGGAGCCTCGGGTACCCTCTATCGCCTCGGCGCCGCTCCCGCCGTCGGCGGCTACGAATCCCCCGTGCATGACGCGGGCTCGATCGCGCGCTGGGGCAAGGTCCGCTTCGTTGGCTCCGGAGCCAAAATCGAAACCCGCACCGGCAATTCCACCCGGCCCGATCCCACCTGGACCGATTGGACCCCCGTCAACGCCGCTGGGCAGATTGCAAATGCGAATGCCCGCTTCATTCAATGGCGCGCCGAGCTAACTCCCACCGGCGAAATCGACAGCCTCAGCTTGGCCTACCTGCCTCAAAATACGCCGCCCGTCCTCCGCAGCCTGAACGTAACTTCGACCGCGGCCCCTGCCGCCAAAGCCGCCGGCCAAGCCAAACAGAGCGACGCCTTCACCGTCACCGTCACCGAATCCGGCGAATCGTCGAGTCCCGCCGGAACGCCTTCCCAAACCATCGGGCGCTCCGGCAGCCAGCAACTCCAACTGGCGTGGCAGGCCGACGATCCTGACGGCGACAAGCTGACCTACTCGGTCTATTTCCGCGGCGTAGGCAACCCCGGTCAGGAGCCGGAACGCGAGTGGAAACTGCTCAAAGCCAACCTCACCGATAACGCCTATGCTCTCGACGGCGATTCGCTCGCCGACGGCCGCTACCTCTTCAAAATCGTAGCCTCCGACCTGCCCTCGAACCCCGCCGCCACCGCCCGCGAATCCGAGCTCATTGGAGCCCCCGTCGTCATCGACAACACGCCTCCCGCAGTCACCCTCCAGTGGACTAAAGGACGCCTGACCGTCAACGCCAAGGACGCCACCTCGCCCCTCCGCCGCTGCGAATATTCCATCGACGCCAGCCCCTGGACTCCCATCGAAGCTGAAGACGGAGTCACCGATTCCCCCGAAGAACGCTTCGTAACCAATCCCAAGCTAACCCCCGGCGAACACGTTATCGCGGTAAGAGTCTATGACGCCGCCGGCAACGCCGGCCTGGCCCGCTTAGTGATCCGATAAGACCGCGATCCACCGTAAACCGACCACCAACCAGCCCGCCTGAACCCGGAGCGTAAGCGACGGGACCCCTCCACCCAGCACAGAACCGCCACCGTAAAGAAGCACCCTCTTCACCCCGAGGGCCCACAAGCACGCGAGCCAAACGAACCTTGAAGCGCCTAACAGCGAGAGCAGTTTTGAGTTTCTGTAGACTGCGCCGATCCGAGCCGCGCACAAAGCAGCGCGCAGCGCTGCGGCGTAAGCGGACTAACAGCCACTGGTTCCGGAAAGACCGATGGTCGAGAATTTGCATTCTTCAATTCCAACTATTGCGCTGTCCGTGTCATCCCGTTAGTGCGTGACTCTCTACGTTATAGCCCCGCCCGTCAGGGCGGGGTTGCTGTTTCCGTCAACCGTGGTAAAGTTCGATCGCGGACGAGCTCACTAGCTTTCCAGCATGTCGAACTGACAAATAATCCAGAAATTGACCGTGGCGCTGCGCCATTCTTCACAATAAACGACAAGATTTCGTTTTAGGCGAGTGGAAATTGTGGGTCTTGGGTTACAATTCTTACTTCCGTGTGTAATTCCGCCCTCTTTGCCCGTATCTTGGAACGGGCCGAAAGGACTCCCGAGGCGTTCGCCGTCGTTGTACCGGGCGGCGTGTCCGTGTCCTATTCTGGCTTGACGACGACGGCTGTGTCGCGCGCCAAGTCCCTCCTACAGAAAAAATTCCGGCCTGGACACCGAATCCTCAGCACTCTGCTCGACAGCTCCGACGTAGCCGCTTCCCTGATGGCCGCCTCCGCCGCGCAATGCTCGTACGTTCCGCTGAATCCGAAGTTGTCGGTCGACGAGTTCGAACGCTATCTCCGCGTTCTGCGGCCGGCGGCCTTGCTCGCCGAACGCGGACGGAGTTTCGCCGCAACCGACGCCGCCCGCTCGTTGGGCGTCCCCATTCTCGAACCTCATGGAGACTCGTTCGAGTTCGCCGGCGAATCCACCACCACCCTCCCTTCCGAGCCTGCTGGAATCGACGACGAAGCGATCGTGTTCCTGACCTCCGGAACCACCTCTCGTCCGAAAGTCGTCCCGCATTCCTCCGCCGGGATTACCCTGGCTGCCCAGCTCCTCGCCCGAGGTCTCGAACTCCAGCCCGACGACCGCTGCCTGGTTCTCTCTCCGATCTACAACGCTTCCGGCTTGAACGGCGGCGTGCTCGCCAGCTTGGCTACGGGCGCCAGCTTCTTCGCCCCTACCGCGTTCCAGCCAGCCGACGTATTCCGCTGGCTCAAGGAATGGAAGCCGACCTGGATTTCGGCGCCGCCGGCTCTCTATCAGGCGATCATGGACTTTGCCGTCCGCCATCCCGACGTGCCGCGGACTCATTATTTGCGATTCGTCCGCTCCGTCGGAGCGCACCTCGCTGGGCCGCTTCGCGAGCAGGTGGAGCGGCTGCTTAACGTCCGCTTCGTGCAGACCTATGGAATGAGCGAGGCGCCTCCCATCGCGATGGAACCGCGTCGCCCGGACGGCCGGAAGCCTGGCGCCATCGGTCCGTCCGCCGGCCCCGAGATTGCCATTCGCGACTCCGGCGGCAAGGACCAGCTCCACGGCACTGAAGGCGAAATCTGGGTCCGCGGCGGCAATGTCGCCACCTGTTACTGGAACGATCCCGAAGCCACCCGAGCCGCTTTCCGCGACGGGTGGTTCCGCACCGGCGACCTCGGACGGCTGGATGCCGACGGCTACCTGTATCTCACCGGGCGTAACTCCGAAACGATCAATCGCGGAGGCGAGAAAATCGCTCCTAGCGAAGTGGAAGAAGTGCTGGCCGCTCACCCCGCCGTCCGCGATGTCGCCGTGTTCAGCCTGCCGGATCCCGTGCTGGGCGAAGAGATCGCCGCCGCCGTCGTCGTAGCCAATCCGGTTGCCGCCGTCGAATTGCAGCGCTTTGCCGCCGCCCGATTGGCCGCCCACAAAATTCCGCGGCGGATTCTCTTTCTGGACGCCATTCCAAGAAATGCGACCGGAAAGGCCCTTCGCGCGCAGATTGCGGAATCGATCCCGATGCGCGACCGGCCGCTCGCTTTCGAAAAGCGCGGAGCCGAGACTGCCACCGAAAAGCTGCTCGTCGAGCTTTGCCAACACACGTTGAAGATCGAGGGGATCTCCGCAAATAGCCACTTCTTCGATATCGGCGGCTCCTCGCTCGACGCCGCTTCGTTCCTAGCTCGCGTGAGCGAAGCTCGAGGCCTTCCGCCAATCGAGCCGGCTGTGCTCCTGTGGGCTCCACGTCTGTCTGAACTCGCCGTGCTGGTGGATCATCCGCCGGAATTGATCCTGCGCGGCAACCTGATCCCGTTACAGCGTCGCGGCCATAGGCCGCCGCTGGTGATTCTCGGCGTCGGACCGTTTTACCGGCATGTCCTCGCGCAACTCGGCGACGATCAACCGGTCTACGCCATCCGCGTCCCGAATCTGGCGAGTGCTCCGGAATTGAATACCTTCGAAAAGATCGCCGGACACTGCGTTTCGGTACTCGAAAACGCCGCTCTGCGTGGTCCGGCCGTTCTCGTAGGCTGGTGCGTCGATGGAATGCTGGCGCTCGAAACCGCACGCCAGGCTCTTGAGCGCGGATTGGACGTTCCCGCCGTTGTCCTCATCGACGCCCGTGGGCTGGCTGGAAAGCAGCGCTCCGCCGCCGCGAAAAACATCCGCAAGGCCCAATTTCACGCCCGCAGGCTGCTGTCCCTGCGGAGCACCGAGCGTTTGCGCTATGTAGCCGCACTGCTCGGCACAGCCGCTCGAAAGGGACTCGGTCCGGCGTCCCCTCCGGACTCCTCCGCCCTGATCCTCGAAGCCTGGCGCCGATTTACTCCCCGTTATTTCGACGGGCGGGCCATCCACCTTTGGGCCCAGGACCGGCCCGCGGGCGACAATCTCGAAGGCTGGGAGAACATTGCCGCCGGTGTCGAACTGGTGGAAGTTCCAGGCGATCACGTGACGGTGTTCGAAAAGGAAAATGCGGCGTCTTTTGCAGCCGCGTTCCGGTCCGTCACCTCCATCGGCGCCGCGGTGGGCGCGTGACTCGCCTTTCGCTCTGGACCGCGGATCTCGATGCACCGCGGGCCTTCGAATCGCGGCTTTCTGAAGAAGAGTCCGATCGAGCCGCGCGCTTTCTCGAGCCACTCGCACGCCGCCGCTGGATCGCATCCCGCCTCTGGCTGCGCGTGGCTCTCGCCCGCTACACGGGGTTGCCCGTCGAACGCATCACACTCAAATCCGGTCCGCTTGGAAAGCCACGGCTCGCGGACTCGAACCTGGAATTCAGTCTCTCGCATTCCGCCGCGCGCGTCTTGATCGGAATCTCGGATCAACACAGCATTGGCGTCGATATCGAAAAGTCGGAGCCGGGACGCGAGGACTTTCTTCGCGAATGGACCACGCGCGAAGCCTATCTAAAAGCCGTCGGGCTCGGCCTCGCCGCCGGTCTCGATACTCCGCTTCCTGCCGCCGGTTGGACCATCCGGCACGTGGAATCCGCCTCCGGCTATTTCGCCGCCGTCGCGATCGATGCCACGCCGGTCAAACTCGAAGTTCGCTCCCTCGCTTGAACTGCCCGAAATCTGCTTCAACGCACCGGCGAACCAACGCGAAGTAACCCACGGCCGATTGCTGCCACAATAGTATTTCCGGCTTACATACCTATGGTTGAAACCATCCAGTGGACGCCCGCGGGCGTCGTCATGATCGATCAGACGCGCCTTCCGCGCGAGCAGGTCTTCGTTACCTGTAAAACGTATGAAGAGGTCGCCAGCGCGATCAAGGACATGATCATCCGGGGAGCTCCGGCGATTGGAGTGGCCGCCGCCATGGGCGTGGCGCTCGGCGTCAAACAGGGCGCTCCGCTGGACCTGGTTTGCTCCACTCTCGCGGCGACGCGGCCTACCGCCGTCAACCTATTTTGGGCAATCGATCGCATGAAGCGGCTGTATAAGGAGCTGTTCTCCATCCTGCCGCCGAAAACATTGGTCGATCGCATGGTGGCCGAAGCCATCCTAATCCGTGAGGAAGACATCGCGATTTGCCGCGCGATTGGAGCCAACGGCGCGTCGCTCGTACCGGATCACAAAACGGTGTTGACACACTGCAACGCCGGGGCGCTCGCAACCGCCGGATACGGTACCGCGCTCGGTGTCATCCGCGCGGCAGTCGAATCTGGAAAGACCATCGACGTGTTCGCCGATGAGACGCGGCCTTTTCTCCAGGGCGCGCGGCTCACCGCATGGGAACTGCAGCAGGACGGCATTGCGACGACGCTGATTACCGACAACATGGCCGGGCACTTCCTCCACAGCGGCCGGATCGGCTGCGTGGTGGTCGGCGCGGACCGCATCGCCGGCAACGGCGACGTCGCCAACAAGATCGGCACCTACTCGGTAGCGGTGCTGGCCAAGGAAAACAATGTCCCCTTCTACGTCGCCGCGCCCATTTCGACGCTTGACCTGACTCTCCATTCGGGCGACCAGATTCCCATCGAGGAGCGCGCGGCGGCCGAGGTCACGCATCTGTTCGGAGTCCACGTCGCGCCCGAAGGGATCGCCGTGAAGAATCCCGCTTTCGACGTCACTCCGAATCGCTATGTGACGGCGATCATTACCGAAAAAGGCGTCGCCCGGGCGCCCTATGAGGAGTCTCTCCAAGCCTTGGTTCGCATCTAAACGACGGCAAGTGTTAACGCCTTAGGCAACCTTCCGGCTCCGGCGGACGTCGATGCCTAAGCGGGCTCGGAGCGCAGCCCGGCCCGCGAACTTGGGAGTTTCGCTGTTTCGTGCCAGTCCAACCCGTGGCAAAATCCGACGACAACCTGCATCTGCTGCTGCTCGAAGAGCACCACATGGATGCGGGTGCCAATCTGCGCGCAGGGTTAGCTTCGCTCGCCGCGCATCTTCTCCTGGTCCCCGGGTTGATCTGGCTCGTTTTTTTTGCTCCGCAGCCGCCGCGCCTCGTGACGCACGGGCCGCTGATCGATGTTCGCAAGGCGATCCACCTGACGGCGCCCGTACTTCCCAAAGAGAAAATCGCCACACCGACGCAAGTCGAACCCAATCGCGGAAAGCCGGCGATGGAAGTTAGCGTCGAGAGCCTGCAGTCGCGCACTCCGCCGAAAACCTTCGAGCTTCCTTCCGCGCCAAGGCCCGCGACGCCTCCCCCCGGTCCCATCGCCCCGCCGGAGCCTCCCAAGATCGAAGCCCCCAAAATCGCGCAGGCCGCTCCACCGGTTTTCGGCAATCCGAGCCTTCCTCCGGCTCCGCCGGCTCCAGCGCCGGGCGCCGCCGCGACGCCGAATCAAAAACCGAAGCTGACGTTTGAGACGCCGGGTGCGCAATTCGGTACGCCCCAGGGAGCGCCGCAAGTGAAGCTCGCCCCACCGAAGCAATCAGTGGAAGAGGCCATCCGCAAAGCGTCCAAACCTGGCGGCGGCGGACTCACCGTCGGCGACGAAGGCGGCGAGAATAACAATCCATTTGCGCCTCCGTCCCGTCGCGGAACCGCTTCGAGCCTCGAGCTCCTCAGCGATCCGCAGGGCGTGGACTTCCGGCCGTACCTCCAACAAATCCTGGCCACCGTCCGCCGCAACTGGCTGGCTGTGATTCCCGAAAGCGCGCGCCTCGAAGGCCGCCGTGGCCGCGTGCTGATCCAGTTCATCGTGGACCGCGGTGGCAAGGTGCCGAAGCTGGTCATCGCGTCGCCGTCGGGCGCGGAGGCGCTCGATCGCGCCGCCGTTACCGGAATCAGCGCGTCGCATCCGTTTCCACCCCTGCCCCCCGGCTTCAAAGGCGATCAGGTCAAACTGCAGTTCGCCTTCACCTACAACATGAATCGCTAGTGGCATAAGTAGTGGCATAGGCCTCCGGCCTGTGCACTATAATTCGCTCTCACCGAAACGCACGTGCCCGCACGCCTATGCCACACTGCAATCGATGCCGCTCGAAACGTACTCCGTCGTTGACATGCACACCGCCGCGGAACCGGTTCGCATCGTCACCGGCGGATACCCGACTCTCGTCGGAAACACAATCCTCGAAAAACGTCGTGACGCCAAGACGCGGTTCGATCATATCCGCCGCGTTCTGATGCTGGAGCCGCGCGGCCACGAAGGCATGTATGGCGTCATTCCGGTGGAACCATGCGATCCAGCCGCCGACCTCGGCGTGCTCTTCATGCACAACGAAGGCTACAGCACGATGTGCGGACACGCGACCATCGCCATCGGACGCTGGGCCGTCGAATCCGGCCGTGTGCGCGCCGCCGAAAAAAACGGCGAAGTGCGCTTCACGCTCGAGGCGCCTTGCGGACTCCTGCAAGTAGTGAGCAAAGTGACCGGCGGCAAAGTCACGTCCAGTTCGTTTGAAAGCGTGCCGTCGTTCGCCAGCCATTTCGACTGCCACGTAGACGTCCCCGGTACGGGACCGCTGGCCTTCGACATCGCGTACGGTGGCGCCTTCTATGCGATCCTTCCGGCCTCGCAAATCGGTCTGGACTTCGGGAAAGCGCCCATCAAATTCATGGTTGACCAAGCGGCGAAAATCACCGACGCCACCCGCGCCGCGCTCCGCATTCAACATCCTACTGAGCCGGATCTCGGCTTCCTCTACGGCACCATCTTGACCGACGACGCGATCCCGGGATCCGCCGAGCCGTCCTACAACTTATGCATTTTCGCCGAGAGCCAGATCGACCGCTCGCCCACCGGCAGCGGAGCCACGGCTCGCATGGCGCTCGACTACGCGCGCGGCCGGATCGGCGTTGGCGTCCGGCGCGAATTCCGCGGCGTCTCCGGCGCCGGGTTCACGGCGGAGATCGTCGAAGCGAAAGGCGAAGGACTCGCGGCGCAAGTGCGTGTTCGCGTCGGTGGCGCGTCCAGCTTCATCGGCGAAGCCACCTTCACCGTCGAACCCGAAGATTTGCTTCCTGAAGGCTTCCAGATGCCCGCGCGCTTTGCCGATCTGCCCAAATAGAGCAGGCGCTCGGGATGGTCTACATAACCCGAAATCTATTCATCCACGCCGCCAGATTCCGCCGCCGCCGGAGCATTTTCTCATCGAAGGATGAGCCTGAAGCGGGGCGTTGAGGGTGGGTGAGGCTGGAGTCTTTCTTTTTTGTTTGAGGAAAGAAGCAATCGTAGGCGCTGTGGGAATGTGGGAAACGCGGGAGCGTTTTCCAAG
>JBBQWZ010000004.1:0-170556 GCA_038210135.1 Bryobacterales bacterium | reverse complement strand
TATTCCCGGTCTGCGGCCCAGTTGTCTGCATGGGCGGCCGGCGGAACGTCTCGGAGAACCGCCTCCGATCCGGCGTCTGGGAGCCGGGCTTCCCGCGAGTTTGTTGGCCAAACATTGACTTACGATTTAGGTTGTAGCATGCCTTCTGCTGCGCTTTGCGGGTTGGAATTCTAAGAGATTGATTTGGTTTGAGATTGAGTTTTACTTTTTGCGGTACTGGTTATTTTTGTGAGCGCGACCTGAGGAGTCGGCGTGCGCAGGAAGTCCGCTCCCTTACGGTCGCGGTTCGGTGCTGAGATTAGTGAGCGCGATTTTAACGATCGCGCGTCGTTGCGCGACGAAGCCATCGTCGGTGCGAAACGAAGCCAGGGCGCTGGTTTTTCGAAACGAAGCCACGGTCTGGCTTTGCGAAATACCGGCGAGATCGCGGGGGGTTTCTTAGTTGCGCACAGGCCGGAGGCCTATGCCACTTGGCATTACTTTGTGAGGCCGGCGGCGGATTTCACATATTGGGCGATTTGCTCTCCGGTGGCGAACCAGACTCCTGGTTTGGATTTCATGTAGGCGACTAGTTTTTCCAGTTGCTGCATCGGGGCCCGGTGACCGGTTACGTGGGGGTGGAGGGTCAGGAGGAACATCGTTCCTTCCTGGTAGGCTCCGTCGAATTCAGCTTTGTAGAGCTGATAGAGGAGTTCGGGGTTGGGCATGGTTCCGCCGCGGCCGAGGTAGGGGGTTTCGGTGAGGGTCCAGTCGATGGCGAGTTCGACCATGCCGGTGGGCTCTCCGTTGGCGACGATTTCGTAGGGCTCGTCCATGGCTTGGAGGCTCGAATCGTAGAGGAAGCCGGCTTTGCGGATCAGCGGGAGAGTGTGCTCGCTGAAAGCCCAGGCGGGGGCGCGATAGCCGACGGGGCGCTTGCCTGTGGCCTTGGTGAGGTAGTCGATGGCCTGGTTGAGGAGGCGTTCCTCTTCGGCGGCGCTGGGGAGCGCGGGGAGGAATTCGTGGATCCAGCCGTGGACTCCGATTTCGTGGCGTCCGGATTTGAGAATGGCGGGGATCTGTTCGGGGTGGATGACGGCGCTGACGGCGGGGATGAAGAAGCTGGCGGGGATTTTGTATTTCTCGAGGAGTCTGAGGATGCGTGCGAGTCCGGACTGGGCTCCGAAGTCGGCGGCGGAGAGGGTGGTGGGCGAGGTCTCGCCGCGGGCCAGCAGGTAGGATTCGTTATCCACGTCGAAGCTGAGGCAGACGGCGACTTTGGCGCCGTTAGGCCAGGATTTGGGAGTCAGCTTGCGGCCGGTGCGCGCGGGGGCGACGGCTTTCTGAAGCTGATCCTCGGTCCATTTGGTACCGGGCTGCTGGAGGTTGATTTGGGCTTGCGCGGCGAGGACGAGGAGGGCGAGGGCGGCGAGTTTCATGGGGCTAATTGATTATGCAGGCTCCGACACTCCAGAGAAACGGCTAGGTAGTCCAGGCTTTCGCCGGAATGCCGCTGCCTTCCTGGATCGAACGCATTGTGCCAAGAGGTAGGATCCGTCCGCGGTGATAGGGCACGATGACCTGTTTGCCGCTTCGACGTTACGCCACTTTTGATGACTGCCTGATGTCCCTGCTAGCGAGAAGCCATGGCGACTGAGAATCTGAATGATACGGTCTGCCGAAAGACGAGGAGTCCCGCGCTCACCCAACGGTGACCTCTACGAGTTTTGCCTCTCGAGGCAGATCGAGGTCAACGGGTTCCAAGTAGAGCTTGATGGCTTCCTGAATTCCGAGTCGAGCCTCTTCCTCGTCGATGCCGGCCGAAGTACAACCGGGAAGCTCATGGCAAACCGCCGACCAGCTGTTCGTTTCGGCGTCATGCTCAAGAACTACGCGAAACTTCATGCGTTGATTATAACGCCCGATCATTTCGGGGGTGGCGACTTTTGGAGTGAACCCTGAGCGTTAGCGATGGGACCGGTCCAACGGCAGAGATTCCTGCGGAGCGGAAAGCACAATGTTGTTGTGCAGGCTTCTCGACCGCAAGCATTTTTGATTACGTTCCTTTGCTACGGAGCCAAACTTCCTGGCTCGGCTGGGTTCGTTTGGCACCGGGATGTTCCTGGTTCGCGCTACCCGGAAGAGAATGCTGGTTTGGAAAAATGCGCGGCTGGTCTGATGCTGGAGCCGGCTTATTTGCTCACGACCGAAGCGGGAGAAATCGTTATCGGCGCGCTCCGCGAGACGGCATCCTATCGAGGATGGACATTGCTGGCTGCGCATGCGCGAACGAATCACGTGCATGTGGGTTATCGAATCCAGTGAGAGCGGAGAATGGGTGATGTCCACGCTCAAGGCTTACGCGACGCGCGCGTTGAACGCGATTGTACGGCGGCGCAGGACCTGGGCTCGGCGTGGCAGTGTGAGAATGCTGGGGACTCCGGAAGCGGTGGCTGCCGCGGTGCGATACGTTGTGGATCAGCAAGGATCGCCGATGGCAGTCTGGGAACGGCTCCGAGCGGGTGAAGGTGGTCAGCTTTAGAGTCCCGTCGCTTACGCTCCGGGTTCAAGGGGCGTTTAGTTCCCGCCTGGGTACTTCTTGGCGGCGTCTTCCCATTTGAAAGGGAGGACGTCGGGGACTACGATGACTTCGGTGGTGAATTTGAAGGGGGCGTTGCTACTGGTGCCGGGGGGACCGGGGTAGGTTAGCTCTACGTAGAAGGCGGTGAAGCCGTTCGGGGGCTTGGCTACTTGCGCGACGTAGACTCCCTTTTTCTCTTCGGTCAGTTTGGTGGGCTTGTAGGCCTTGCCGATGATATCGAGGCGGAAGTCTCTTGCGTCGGGATTGGTGGCCTGCCAAAGGGTGACTTCGGCGGGCTTGTCGTGGACATTGACGACGATGGAGCCGTTGACGATCTTCCAGGAGAATTTGGGACGCGGGGTGTTGGTGAGGATGGCCTGATAGAAGGCCAGCATGCTGTCGGTGGCGTCTCCGCCTTCGAGGTTGTGCTTCACGTTGGGCACGTAGCGGATGTGTTTTTCCTCTTTCACCTTGTCGTAGTAGAGGTGGGAATTGTCGGGGAGGAAGAACTGGTCGCCGGACGCGTTGATGAGGAATTTTGGCATCTTCATCCGCGGGCGGTCGAGGTAATAGTAGGGATCTTCGATCGAGAGGACGGCCTTGTATTCGGGGGTACCGATTTTGGCTGGAAAGAGACCGTGACGGACGTAGTCGCCGAGCGCGGGCGAGAAGAAGCCGTAGGCTTCAAAGTGATGCCTGGTGATTTCTTCGCTGTTAAGCGCGTCGATGACCAGGGGCATGATGGCGACGACGCGGGGATCGACGGCTCCGACGAGCCAGGTGGTCCAGCCGCGCTTGGAGCCTCCGGCGACGACGAAGTTGTCGATCCTGGTTTTGCCGCCGGCTTCGGTGGCGGCGAATTCCTGGATGGCGTCCATAGCGCGGACTCCGCTTTTCACCATGGCGAGGCGGATGAGCCAGGTGTCGTCCTTGGTGGTGAAATGTTTGACGCGGGAGTAGGCGATGGCGTCGTCTTCGGAGCGTCCTTTATCGGGCGTGTCGGTGAAGAACAGGGGCTGATTGGGAACCATGCCGAGGTCGGCGACGAGGGAGTTGGTTTCGGTGGCGATGCGGACCGAGCGGGCATTAGTCTTGGCGGGAGCGGGGTCGCCGTTCTTGCCTCCGCCGATGAATAGGAGGGCCTTGTTGGAGGTGACCTTATCGGGCCGGGTGATGGAGAGCCAGTGCTTCCAGACGGGGCGGTCCACGTCTTTTTCGGTGCGCCAGGTTTGCGAGGTGAGTTCGAGGACGTCGGTGCGGTAGCCGTCGCCGGGGATGGTTTTGACCAGCTTCCAGGCGTAGACGGGATCTTTAGCGGCGACGTAGCGATCGAGCGCGGTTTCCTTGATTTGGGCGAAGAGGGCGGTGGCGCACAGGAGGAGCGGGAGGGCGAGTCGGCGTAGACGCATCAGGGATCAGTATATAAGGCACGCCGGTGGTTCGTCGAAAAATTACAGGTAGGTGTCCTAGGACACTGCCAAGAATCACAGTTAAGTGTCTGCTCCTGGCGTGCTCCTTCGGAGCACTGTAGTCGCGGCTCGGTTTCGGGCTCGTCGAAGGGGCGCGCTTCTTGCGCGGAAATTCATGCGTTCCGCTTTGATGGGACGTGCACAGGCCGGAGGCCTATGCCACTCAAAAAAGTCTAGAACTGGAAGCGGAGTTGGAGATCCACTTTGCGGTTGTAGGTGCCGTTGCCGCCGCGGAAGGCGCCGCCGAGGGTGATGCTCTGGCCGAAGAAGGTGGAGCCGAGGTCGCCGACGGGAGAGCCGTAGTTGGCGTGATTCAGCAGGTTCTGCGCAGAGGCGGAGAAGGTCAGGTTGTAGCGTTTGCCGGTGCTGGCTCCGCCACCGCCGCGTCCACCGCCGCCGCGCATCATGCCGCCGGGCATTCCGCCGCCGCCGCCGCGAGGACCGCCGCCGCCTCCGGGAGGTCCGCCCATGCCACCGTCACCGCCGCCTTGCGGAGCGGAACCTTCCCGGCTGGGTCCGAAGCCCCAGGTTTTGGAGACGCGGAGGTTAAGGGTGGCGGTCATGGGGCCGCGGCCGAAGTTGCGCCCGAGGGTTGGAGTGCCGGGAGCGGGAGCAAGGTTGAAGCAGCCGAACTGCGCGGTGTACTTGAGGCTGGGTCCGACGCAGGCGGCGGAAGAAAGGTCGAGGAGCGCGGGGCGTTCCGCCGGGGTGCCGTCGAGGTTGAGGTCGCGGCCGCTGGTGATGTTGTAGGGCGAGCCCGAGTTGATCGACAGGAACGGGCTGAGGCTGATGGTTTTCGGAAGGTTGATGCTGGAGCCGATGATGAGGCGATGGCGGACGTCGGAGAAGTTAGACGGGCCGTATTCCGCGCGCAGATTGTAGGGATCGGCGGGGAGGCCTTCGGCGTCCGATTTGCCGAAGCCGAGCGAGTAGAAGCCAAACAGGGAGACGCGCTTGAAGTTCATGTTCGGGCTAAACACGATCTGGTTGCCGCGGCTGAAGCCGGTGGATTCGTAGATGTAGCGGAGTTGTTTGTCGCCGAACGGATAGGATCCGTTGATGGGCGCGTTGATGTTGCGCTGGCGCAGAACGTGGACGCCGCGGGCTGCGATGTAGGAGATGCTGAGGCGGGCGGATTTGCTCAGTTGGCGTTCGATCCCGGCGCTGACCTGATAAATGCGCGGGGCGACCAGGGTGCTATCCACGATCTGAAGCCGCTGCGGGCTGGAGGTCAGCGAGGCGAGCGACGGAATGACCGGGAAGGTCAGCGGGTTCAGAATCAGGTACGACGGCTGATTGATTCCGTTGAAGCGTTGGGAGGAGAGGGTGGAGTTTTCGCTGAAGCGGTCGTAGAAGGTTCCGAAGCCGCCGCGGAAGATGGTCTTCGCGACTTTGTTGGCGTTTCCATCGATGGCCCATGCGACGGCTACGCGCGGCGACCAGTCGTTCTTGTCGCCGAGGTTGGTCTGCGCCTCGTAGCGGAGGCCGTAGCTGAGAGTCAGATTCGGGCGCACTTTCCAGTCGTCGTTGGCGAAGAAGCCGAAGTCGTATTGATGGACGACGGCTTCGGGCTGTCCGCCGGCGAGGCTCAACTGGCTGGCTCCGAGGCCGAGGGCGGCCAGCTGGGTGCCGGTGTAGCCTTTCGACTGGAGGATCAGGGTGTTGCGATAACGGGCAAGCGCCGTCAGATCGACGAACGGACCCGCGATCGGGTTGTTGTTCGCGTCCAGCGCGACGCCCTGCCCGGAGAAGAACGAATAGGTTCCGCTGAAGTTATTCACCGAGATGTCGTCCAGGTTTGTGCGGCGGACGCGGCCGCCGAATTTATAAGCGTGGCGGCCTTTGTTCATGCTGGTGACGTTGCTCCACTCGAGGTGGTTGGTGAGGGAACTGGAGTTTCCGATCTGGGCTCCGCCGCCGTTGAAAGCGCTTTGGACGGAGATCGCCGGGATGGTCGCGTCGCCGAATTCAGCGCGATCGCTGCGGAGGTACTGGAAGCGGGTTTCGCTGATGGTAGTGGATGAAAGGATCGCGGTTTCGGTGAACTGAATGGAGTTTTCCGTATCGGTCGCTTTGTAGCCCTTGCTCGCCAGGCTGAAGCCGCCGATGCCCTGGCCTTCCTGATCGTTCTGGGAGTGCATGTAGCGGAGAACCATGGTGTTCTTCGCGTTGATCATGTAATCCAGGCGGGGCGAGATGGAGGTGCGGGTCTGAGGCGTGACAACGCCCTGGTTGACCGACAGCGGATTGAAATTGCTGTCGAGGGTGGTGGCGATAATAAACGCGTTTTCGGTGATGGCGCGGCGATCGAAATTGAAGCCGAAGGACGCCTTCTGCTTGATGATGGGACCGGTGAGATTGAAGTTGCCGAACCAGGTCTTATAGGGAGGGCGCGTGGATTGCGTCAGCAGCGGACTGCGGCTGTTCAGCGCTTCTTTATTGAATTGCAGGAACGCGGAGCCGTGAAACCGGTCGGTGCCAGGCTTGGTAAAGATTTCGATGCGGCCGAAGCCGGGACGGTCATATTCGGGCGAGAACGGATTCGAGTTCACGCGGATCTCGCGGATGGAGGATTTCGGGGGCAACTGGCCGCCGGTGAAGCCGTCGATGAAGACCTGGCCGCCGTTGGGGCCGGAACCGGGACCGGCCAAAGCTTGCAACTGCTGCTGCAGCTCGTCGGGATCGTCGGAGAGGGCTTCGAGGTCCTTTTCCTTTAGGACCAGGGCGCCGGCGTTTGCGGCGGGGTCGGTGGAGACGGTTTTGATTTCGTCGGTGACGTTGACCACTTGTGCGTCGGCGGTGATGGAGAGCTGGACGTTGAGTTCGAGGCCGGCGGGGATGTCTACGCTGTCCTGTTGATAGAGGGCGAAGCCCTTGGCGTTGACGCGGAGTTGGAACTTGCCGGGCTGGGGCAGTACGAAGGTATATTCACCGAGCTTACCGCTCCGCGTGCGCTGTTCGCCCTTGGGACCACGCAGGAAAACCTGGGCGTCCGGGACGGCGGCGCCGGACGGATCCGTCACGGTGCCTTTCACGGTGAGCGCTGTTGTTTGCGCCATCATTGCGAGGCAAAAACAGGCCACCGCTAAGCAGAGTTGGAAGGTTCGATTCATTCGTTTGACTTAAGCCGTTCTATTTTTTTGTTTATTGGAAAATCGGTAATTCGAGGCCGCCGAGGCCCATTCCGCCACCACCGCCGCCGCCACTGCCGAAGGCCATGTCGCGCTGTTGCGCGGGACGCGGGGGAGCGGCCATGGCGAGCAGACGTTCCGCATTCGAGATGAGCATGATGGCGGTGAGGTTGTTTTTTGAGCCTTGGGAAGCCAAGGCTACGGAACTGGAGAATACGATGGTTTCGCCGACCTTGAGGTCGGATTTGGTGCCCGCGGGAAGGCGTTCAACGATCTGAGAGACGTCGAAACGGCGGGGCGCGCCGCCCGGTCCGCCTGGGCCACCGGGACCGCCAGGGCCACCAGCTCCGGGGGGAGGTCCGCCGGCGCGTGGGGTGCCGCCGTCAGCGGGAGGAGTGCGCATACCGGGTCCGCGTTCGCCGCCGGGGCCACCGGGTCCACCCGGTCCGGCGCCGCCGGGGCCACCTGGGCCGCCGCCGAAGCCGAACTTCTTGATTTGCGAATCCGCGGTGATGTGGACGGTGAGGGTTTCTTTGCCGCCGATATCTTTGGCGACGATTTCGCCGGTATCGGGGTTAACGGATTGGATGACGCCGGCGCGGGTGACGAAGGTTCCGAAGACGACTTCGTCGGCGGTGACGGCGTGGCCGTCGGCTGATTTCTCGCCACGGGCGCGCAACTGGTCGCCGACCTGGACTTCATCGAGCTTGCTGATTTTCGCGTCGGCGAACTTCACCGATTCGGCGGGATAGCGTTTGAAGGTGGCGTTGGGTTTTAGCGTGATGACGTAGATGGCCTCGGCGGGACCTTTGAGGGTCAGCTCGTTGCCCTTCTTTTCCTTGACGACTCCGGCGACGCCGCGCTTCTGCCACTCGGCTTTGTCGGCTTCCTTCCACGCGTCGATGCTCTTGGCCTGCATCACGATGACGCGGCGGACAACATCTCCCTGCATGGTGACGAGGACGCGATCGCCGGGGTGGATGGTGTCCACGGTGGCGTCCACCGCCTTCGAGAGGCTGGTTTCGCCGGGGGCTACGCTCTTGAGGCTGGTTTCGGGGGCGATTTTAATCACGGTGACGACGCCCGTGTCCGCCTTGGAGTCGATCTCCGACGCATCGGCCCGGACCGCCGTGACGGTGCCGACGATATTTTTGCTCGGCGTCTGCGCGGCCGCAGTCAGAGCGGCGAGCAACAACACTACTGGTATGAACAACTTGAATCTCATCATTATCGTTTCCTGGCGGGATTTTTCTTACTTTACGTCTGACGCCGTGTCGGCTCTTACGTCTTTGACGAAAGAGTGGTTGGCGCGTGTACGTACTGTCTGTAAATCGATGTTAACGCTAGTTTCCCGCTGGAGCCAAAGCTACCTATAGCAATGACCACGGAAGCCGCGGCAAAGTTACGGGCTGGGGCGGCCTGGAGGGAGGAAATTACGTTGGTGTCGTACTGGGGCATCTAAGGGGGAGTTCCTTTGGGTGTGTTTGGGATGGCGCCGGTTGGTCGAGAATCAAAGCTCGTTTCCCGCTTCGGACGCTCCTTCGGTTCGTGTCCGCTTCCGACGCTCCTTCGGCTCGTGTCCGCTTTCGACGTGCTCCTTCGTGTCCCCGCTTCCGACGTGCTCCTTCGGAGCACTGTGGTCGCGGCTCGGATTCGGGAGTTCGTCGAAAAACCGCCGAGGTCGTTTACGGTTGAGGTTCAATCCAGATTTTGCTCGCTTGAGGCTGCACATGCACTGGCATAAACAAAAATCCCCGCCCTTTCGGACGGGGATTTTGCGATTCGCGGAAGTTAACTAGGCTTTGCTTTTGCTGGAGACTGCTTCCACCTTGGCGGCGGGAGGCGGGGCTCCATTGACGTGGGACACCGGGGCGTCGGGGGTCAAGCCAAGAGCCTTGCGGAGCTCGGTGTCCACTTTCACCTTGATGTCCTGGTTGTCCTTAAGGAACTGGCGGGCGTTTTCGCGACCCTGGCCGATGCGGTCGCTCTTATAGGAGTACCAGGAGCCCGACTTCTCGACGATGTTGTGGGCGACGCCAAGATCGAGCAGGTCGCCTTCTTTTGAGATGCCTTCGCCGTAGATGATGTCGAATTCGGCTTCCCGGAAAGGCGGGGCGCACTTGTTCTTGACGATCTTGATTTTGGTGCGATTGCCGGTGACAACGTCACCTTCCTTAATAGCGGCGATGCGGCGGATATCAGCGCGGACGGAGGAGTAGAACTTCAGCGCGCGTCCACCGGTGGTGGTTTCGGGGTTGCCGAACATGACGCCGATTTTCTCGCGGATCTGGTTGATGAAGATCAGGGCGCAATTCGACTTCGACACGATGCCGGTGAGTTTGCGCATGGCTTGCGACATCAGGCGGGCATGGACACCCATGAAGGAATCGCCCATTTCGCCGTCGAGTTCGGCTTTGGGAACGAGGGCGGCGACGGAATCGAGGACGAGGACGTCGATGGAGCCGGAGGTGATCAGCGCGTTGGTGATTTCGAGGGCCTGTTCACCGTAGTCAGGCTGGGACACGAGAAGGTTGTCCACGTCGACGCCGAGTTTGCGGGCGTAGGCGGGATCGAGCGCGTGTTCGACGTCGATGAAGGCGGCCATGCCGCCGAGCTTCTGCGCTTCGGCGATGACCTGGAGGGCGAGGGTGGTTTTACCTGACGATTCCGGTCCGAAGATTTCGGAGATACGTCCGCGCGGGAAGCCGCCAATTCCGAGGGCGAAATCCACCGAGATGGAACCGGTGGAGATCGAGGGAACGGCGTTGACTTCGCGCGATCCGAGACGGAGGATTGAGCCTTTTCCGAATTGTTTTTCGATCTGGCTCAGGGTGGCGGTGAGCGCTCTGGCGCGTTCTTTTTCGTCGATCATGGGGCTCCTCGAGGTGGTGGACGTAAATTGAGTAGTGCGGCCGCCGGGGGAGAAGTCTCAGGGTATCACGCGTTGCATCGCGGCGGTAAGACTTTCTCCTTATGTTCGCCTTTGAGGATATCACCTACCTTGTGGATTCGCAAGGGCAATCGCCAAGTTGACGCGGTGGATGGTGAGACGTCCTTCGAAGCGGGTTTGTCCGGGTGGACGGCGATAGCGGAGGATCAGTTGGTTTAAAGACTGGACGGCCCGAATGCGCGTAAGTGACTTGGAGACAGGGAGTTCCGTGCCTTGGAGGAGCCAGACGAAACCGAGCGAGCCGGCGTCAGGGCAAAGCGTGTCGGTACTTATGGTGTAGGTCTGACCGGGTTCGAGGACGACGTATTGGGTGAGCAGTTCGCTGAGCTCGGGCTGGCGGCCAGAGAGTTCGAGAGTCCAACCGGATTCGCTGGGGTCGGTGGTGTTGGCAAGAAACTGGCGAACTCCATCCATGGCGACGGGACGCCAATCGAAGCCACGGGCGAGCGGCTGGCGGCGGAAATCCGGGTTGACTAAGAGGCTTCCGGCAGGAAGAAGAGGATCGAAGAGTTGCCAGGCGTCGCGGGCTTGAGTCGCGTCGCCATGGGAGATAAGGGCGTCCACGAAGGCCATGAGGAGGTCGCGATCTTCGGGCTGATTCCGGGCAGCGAGGAGTTTTGCGATGGGGTCGATCTCGCTGAGGCGATTTTTCTCGAGAAGCCAGGCGACGTAATTTCGTTCGATGGCGGGGCGGATGAGGAGTTGCGTTCGGAAATTGTTTGCCGAGATTCCGAGGGAATCGGCGAGGCGAAATAGAGCGGAAAGGTTGCTGTACGAGCGCTCGGCGGCGAGGTGAGCCCACTTCAGGAAGTCATCGGGCTGCTGATGCCGGAAATAGAAGTCAGATAGCTGCCAAGCGGTCGCATAGAGGTGGTCGTTGCGGGCGGCTTCGAGCAGTTGGGTTTCGGCTTCGGCGAGTTTGCCGGATTTCTCGAGAGCGAGAGCGTAGGCGGTCCGGAGGCTGGTGGAGCGTGGATGAAGGGCGACGGCGCGGGCGGGGTCGGTCTCGACATCGGCGGAAAAGGGCCAGGGCCTCGAGGCGCGTGTGAGCGCGAGGACGGCGAGCAGCGCGAGAAGGACGCGAAGAATCAAGCTTCGCTCCGGGAGTTGAAGGCAATGCCGAGCAGGATGGCGAACCAGAGGGCGGTTCCGGCGCGAGCGAACGGGTAATCGACGAGGGCGTGTACGAGGAAGACGAGCAGGCCGAGAGTCCAGGGTTGGCCGCGGAGGGTGCGGAGTACGGCGGCGAGCACGACAGAGAAAGAGAGCGCGGCGAGGATTCCACCTTCGGCGGTGAGCTGCGCCCAATCGTTGTGCGCGTAGTTGACGACCAGTCCAGTGTCGAAGGTGGCGTACGCGGGATAGGCGGATTCGAAGGTTCCGAGGCCGAAGCCGGCGAGCGGGCGGTCGCGAATCATGTGCGCGGTGGACGCGAGAATCGCGGGGCGAAATCCGAAGGGCGTGGTCTCGTCGAAGCGGTCGAGTAGGGCGCCGCCGGCGAGGATGGCGACGGCGAAAACACCAGCGGCGGCCAGCATGCCACGCCGGGAAGGCCGGCAGAGGAGCAGGAGTCCGACGATTTCCAGGGTTCCGAGGGCGGCGCCGGCGCGCGAGCCGGTGGCGAAGGTGGCGGCGATGAGCAGCGCGGCGAGGCCGAGGGACAGGGTCCGGTGACGGGGTTGGGTGAGGCCGCGGTGGAAGGCGATCGGAAAGAAGAGGAGCAGGAAAGAAGAGGCGTTATTGCGGCTCTGGAAGGGACCGATGAGGTCCGGGAGGGGGTGGACGAGGACCGCGACGGCTACCGCGGCGGCGAAAGCGAGGGCGAGATTAAGAGCTTTTTGGGGCGGCGCGGCCCAGCACGCGGCCGCAAGGGTGGCCCAAAAGAGAATCGAGCCGAAGGTGTCGTAGCGGTAGATGGTGGTTCCGGCAAGAACTTGCACGGTGGCGATGAAAGCGATTCCGGCCAGGGCGCAGACGGGAAGGTTGGGACGCGGAAGACGGCGCGTGAGCGCGGCGGTCAGCAGAATGGCGGCGGCGAGCAAGCAGTCCAGCCAGCGATCCGGGTAGGAGATGGTCAGGGTCCGGAAGGCGGCTATGGCCAGGAGGAACATCACATCACCTTGATCAGGAATCGCCGGGCTGGGTGCTTTGCGTTTTCGGAGTACGTATGAATTAGGCCGCAGGCTCGGCTTCGCGGACTTCTTCCCGCTGCAGGGCGCGGGCAAAGGCGGCCATCACGTGGACGTCGAGCTCGACCTTGGGATGGAGTTGTCCGGAAACCTTTAAGAAACGTTGGTTGTTGTAAGAGACGTCGGTGTAGTCGGCAATCTGACCGCTTTCGAAGGCTTGCTTGAGTTCGAGGATTCCGTCGTCGATCGTTTTTTCGGCTTCGTAACCGATCCAGTTACGAATTTTGTCGAAGGACACGCGGTAGTTGCGGCGATCGGCGTTCTCGACACTCTGGACTTCGGTGCCGGGAAAGAAGACGCCGATTTTTTGGGCGATGTCGGAGAGTGTGTGATTCAGGCGCGAGTCCCCGAGGTTGAAGATTTCGCCGCCAACCAGTTCGGCGGGCGCGTCGAGAACTTTGATAAAGCCTTCGGCGACGTCCGATACGTGGATGAAGGGACGCCACTGCTGGCCGTTGAAGATGGTGATGACGCCTTCCTGAAACGCCTTGGCGGTTAGCAGGTTCACAACCAGGTCAAAGCGGGGACGCCAGGAGTTTCCGAACACGGTTGCCAGGCGCAGCACGACCGGGTGAAAATTCTGGTCGTGGGCGGCGAGGAGCGCGACTTCGGAATCGACTTTAGTTTGCCCGTATAAAGAAATCGGCAGGGCAGCGGAGGATTCGTCCACGATGGCATCGGTGGCTCCGTAGACGCTACAGCTGGATGCGAACAGGAAGCGGCGGACGCCGTGACCCTTCGCGATCTCGACCATCATGCGGGTGGCGGAATAATTGATTTCGAGGGCGGCCTGGCGGTCTTGCTCGCAAGCCGGATCGCCGACAATCGCGGCCAGGTGGATGACGGAATCGACACCCTTCATGGCACCGACGACATCCTGAATATTGCGGCAGTCTCCGACGCGGAGTTCAAGGCAAGGATGGTCGAGGACATCGCGAATGGCTCCGTCGCCGTAGACCAGCGAATCGAGCACGCGGACCTGGCGTCCGCCGGCGAGAAGTTTCCGAATCAGCATGGAGCCGATGTAGCCCGCGCCACCAACGACGAGGACGCGGGATGCGAAGCGGGCTTCTTCGGCGCGACGTTGGGAGGCTGTGGGATCTAAGGCTGTCAGCCAATTCTTGAAGCGGCGGGCGCCAATGGTCGCAGCGGCGGAGAGCAATACGAAGAGTACGGCGGCGCTGCGGGGGAGCGTTTCGCCGCGGGTGAAAACAAAGTTGGCGAACAGGAAAAGCAGTCCGGCAATCGTGGAAGCCTGGCAGACGGCGCGCCACTTGAAGCGCTTGTCGTAGAGCCGCGTGCGTGTGTACAACCCGGCGTAGAGGAAGACCAAGGGGAAGAGAGGCGTGAACGGCAGGAAGCCGCGGAGATAGACGCCCCCGAGAATTCCAACCAGCGTGGCGGCGGCCATTGCGGGCGCATCCTGCAGGCGGAGAAGAAGGACTCCGGCGAGCGCGGCCAGCGCGGCGAGTTGAACCAGGATGATGTCGGCGAGCATGCGCGGGGCGGCTTCACGGAAGCGGAAATTTTGGAAAACGCGATTGGACATGGTGTTTGTTTTTCAAGTCCGCTGCTGGGTTTATCGGATTCCTAAAAGTTCTCCAGCAGCGGGGATTTTCCTGTAGTCCACGACGGCGTGGCCTAGATATTTGGTGTGCAGCATCAGTCCCGTTGGCGGCGGAGGTCCCCTCCCTTACGGTCGGGGTTCAAGCCGATTAGATGAGCGCGACTTACGGTCGGGGTTCCAGCCGATTAAGATGAGCTCGACTGTACGGTCGGGGTTCGGTCGCGCGTCGATTGGTTCGGCTTACTCTTTCTGCTTAGTAGTGGCTGGTCAGGCCAGGATTTCTCGCACGGAGTTGAGGACGTCGGTCTCGTCTTCGCGGGACATGTTCGGATACATGGGCAGAGAAACCATGCCTTCGTACAACTTCTCGGCGATCGGGAATTGAGTCGTGAGGAGGCCGTAGCGGTCTCTATAGAACGGGTGCCGGTGGAGCGGGATGAAGTGGACGCTGGCTCCGATGTTGCGTTCCCTGAGAGCGTCGATGAAGAGGCTGCGATCGAAGTTGGTTAGTTGAACGGGATAGATGTGCCAGGTGTGGCGGTTGTGCGGAACTTCGGTTGGCAGGACGAGTCCGGGAATATCGCCTAGAGCGAACGCATAACGCTCGGCCATGGCGCGGCGGCGATCAATGAAGCCGTCGAGCTTTGCGAGTTGATGGAGACCGAGGCTGGCCTGGATGTCGGTCATATTGTCTTTGTACCCGGGCTCGACGACCTCATAGAACCAGGATCCGGCGGCGGTGTAGCGTTTCCACGCATCGCGCGACATGCCGTGCAGCGTGAGCAGGCGGAGGCGGGCGGCGAGGTCATCGTCGTTGGTGGTGATCATGCCGCCTTCGCCGGTGGTCATGTTCTTGGTGGCATAGAAGGAGAAGCAGACGGCGCGGCCGTGGGTGCCGATTTTGCGGCCCTTGTAGAAGGCTCCAGAGGCGTGAGCGGCGTCCTCGATGACGGGAATCTTGTAGCGCGCGGCGAGATCGAGGATGGGGTCGAGGTCTACGGATTGCCCGGCGTAATGCACCGGCAGAATGGCGCGGGTTTTGGGCGTTATGGCTCGCTCGAGGATGGCGGCGGTAACGAGTCCGTTGTCATCTACATCGACGAGAATCGGTTTCGCGCCGAGGTGCTCGACGACGTTCGCGGTGGAACAGAAGGTGAGGGTGGGCACGATCACTTCGTCGCAGGGTCCGATGTCGTGAGCGGCCAGAGACAAATGCAACGCGGCGGTGCAGGAGCTGACGGCGATGGCATGCTTCGCCCCGGTGTATTCGGCGAACGCGGTTTCGAAACGCCTGGTCTTGGGGCCGGTCGTGATCCAACCGGAACGGAGGCTGTCGACCACTTCGGCTATTTCTTCCTCCCCGATCGACGGCGTGGAGAAAGGCAGAAAGGTCGCGCGCTTCGGGCTCCAATCGTTGGCCGCTGGTTGGGGTTGCGGCTGGCAGTCAGTAACGGAGAGTAGGGGCAGAGTGGTCATAGAAGTTTCCGGTAGGTGAGGGTGACGCTTTGGAGGCGGAATCCGCAGGCTTGATACAGGCGTCCGGCGGGGGTGTTGCGGAGCTGCGTCCCGACGCGGACGGTGGTGCAGTCGCGGCTTTTGAAGTAAGCCAGGGCTCCGAGCGTGGCGGCGTGGGCGAGGCCTAGACCGCGGGCGTATTTGGCGGTGGCGACGAGCACGATGGTTCCGATGCGCTGGTTGATTTTGCAAGTGACGAAGGATGCCGGATCGCCGGCTTCCGGGTGTTCGGCGACGATGACGGCGTCGGCGGCCAGACCTAGACAGGAATTGCGCACCCAAGTTTCGTGGAGGCGGTCAGCCTGTTCGGTGGTGATGGCGGAGTCGGCGTGAAAACGGTCGTAGAGGTAGGCGGTCCGGGCGATGTCGAGGAGAGCGTCGAGGTCCGGCGGCTGGTAATGCCGGACGTGGAGCGAGGGCGCGGGAGACGGATCGGCGAGGGCGCGCTCAAAGGTCTGGATTCCGTCGAGCAAATGAAAGCCGTTCGACTCGAGCGAATGGATGGTGAGGAGGTCGTCCACCGGGACGCGCGTCGAGAGATGCCGGACGCCTTGCGACCTGGCGCAGTCGACCAACGCGGCGATGCCGGAGGGCGTTTCCGCTTGGAGGGAATCGAGACGGGCGGCGGGGAAGCCGAACTGTTCACTGTCCCAGGGCAGAGGGACGAATGCGGGTGTGGATATCGCGGCGAAGCAGGACATAGGGGATGGTCTTCAGGAGAATTTTGAGATCGAGTGAGAGGCTGCGGGATTCGACGTACTGGAGGTCGAGAGCTTTGCGGTCGGCCCAGGAAATAGAATTGCGGCCGGAGATCTGGGCGAGTCCGGTGAGGCCGGGAAGAACGGTGAGCTTACGGCGTTCTTCGTTGGTATAGAAGCGGAGCTGGTCCACCTGATCGGGCCGGGGTCCGACGAGGCTCATATCGCCTTTTAGAACATTGAGGAGTTGAGGAAGTTCGTCGAGGCTGGTGGCGCGGAGCCAGCGGCCAAGCCGGGTGACTCGCGGATCGGCGTCGGAGGAGAAAGCGGAGCCGTCGGGATTGCGGAGGTCCGGTGCGCCGGTGGTCATGGAGCGAAATTTCAGAAGCGAGAAGGGCCGGGCGTCGAGGCCGAGCCGCTGTTGGCGGAAGAAGGCGGGTCCTTTGGAGTTGGCGCGGATGGCGATGGCCAGCGCGAGCAGGATCGGCGACAGGGCCAGGATGGCGGGGATTGCGATGGCAAGATCGAGGACGCGTTTCATTTGGACTGGGGTCGTTTAGACGATGTTTTGTTCGAAGGGCGAGACGACTTCGAGGAGCTTGGCGTATTGTTTATCGCGATCGAACAGGTGGGCGGCGCTGAGTGCGTTCGCGCCCAAGCGGTCGCATTCGTGAGGCCGGAAGGCAAGATGATCGAGGACGCTGGCGAGCGAGTAGTGGCTGCCGGCTTCGTAGGAGACGCCGGCGTCCTGCTGATCGAGAATCGCGGCGAGCTCGCCGGGGAGCGAGTTGACGATGGCGAGTCCGGCAGCCATGTAGTCGTAGGCTTTGTCAGGCATGGCGACATTCGAATCGCACCCATAGGCGCAGATGCCGATCTGGCATTCGGCGTAGTAGGCGGCGAGCTCGTCGGGAGCCAGCTTTCCAAGATAGGTGACGTTCGAGTCGGACCGGCGGGCGGCTCCGCGGACCTTCTGCGCGAGGGGTCCGTCGCCGGCGACGAACAGGCGGAGCGGCACGCAACTCTGGTCCAGAAGCTTCATGGCGTCGAGGAGCGTGGGGATGTCGTAGTTAACACCAAGGGTCCCGGCATAGATGGCCCAGACTTCGCCTTCGCGGCGTTCCGGGATTTTCACGGCTTTGGGTTTGTCGATTTGTGTGTGCATGTTGGCCATTCGGATTCCGTTGTAGATGATTTGGGTGGGCGTGTTGGCGGCGGCGTCGCGGGCGACGCTCATGTAGGTTTCGCAGAGTGCGGTGAGGGCATCGGCGCGGCGAAAGTTACGGCGGCGGAGGGCGTAGAGAGGCCAGAACAAAATGGGCGCGAGTTTGCGGAGCGGCTTCGGAACCGCCATTTTGAACAGCTCGGGCCACAGGTCCATGACGTCGATGACGAGCTTGGCGTGATGACGCCGGGCGAGGGCGGCTCCAAGGAGGCCGACGGCTTGCGGAGGATCGGTGGCGAAGATGATTTGCGGAGGCGGTTCCTTGCGGGCGCGGCGAAAGGCGCGCATCGCGTAGACGAGTTCGAACCAAACACGGCCGAATCCGATGTGATGGACGTAGCCCGGAGTCGGAACCAGGCGGACGGTGAACTGGCGAGAGACTTCAATGTCTTGCCAGGATTCCGAGCGCTGCCGCTTAAAGTGATGCGAATAAGCGGCAGTCCACCAGATGACGCGGTGGCCTTCGGCGGCGAGAGTTTCGCCGATCATCGTGAAACGGTAGTCCCGCCAGGCTTCGCCGGGGATGGGTCCGTAGGGGTTGAAGAGCCAGATGTCGGACATGGTGATTTATTTTGTTAGAGATTCGTAGAGGCTCAGGTAGTTGTTGGCGACCGAGCCCGTACTTTCGAGGAAGATGCGCCCGTTGACGGCAAATTGCGCGCGCGTCGTCGGCGTGAAGTCGTGGAAGCGACTCAGGGCGTCGGCGAGGCTTTGGACATTACCGGCGACTGTTGTGAGGCCGAGGGTAAAGGTTCGAACGAGTTCGCCCATCTCGGAAACGTCGGAGGCGATGACGGGAAGGCCGTAGGCGCAGGCGTCGAACAGAGGTCCGCTAGAGCCGCTATAGAACGGCTCATAGGGGAGCACAAGGGCGTCGGCGGCGGCGAAGTAGATTTCGGTTTCGTCGTCGGGGATGAATTCGAAACGCGTGGTGATGCGGGGATCGCTGGTGACCGGCGGTTCGAGGTCCAGCGGTTTCCCAACGATCGCGAGATGGCAGCCGGCGGGCGTCTGGCGGAACGCATCGAGGAGCGTCGGCAGGCCTTTATCGCGGCGGAGGGTTCCGTAAAAGAGATAAACGGTGGCGTTCGGGGGTAGACCCAGGCGGAGACGGGCGTTGCTTTTCGAAATCGAGCTGGTCACCAGCGGACGCGAGTCGGCGGTCACCTGAATCGGAAATGAATCCGGGAGGCTCAGTTGACGGCGCAGCTCGATGGCATGCAAATCGCTGTACACGTTGATGGCGGCCAGGTGATGGCGCGCGAGGTGTTGCAGAGCGCGTTTTTGGAGACGGCGCCAAAGCCGTTCGGCGAAGGAGCCGTAGTGTTTGGAGGTATCGAAATTGGGCGCGGCGATTTCGAGAATCACGGGGCGGTCGGGGGGCGAGAGCGCTAACAGAATGGCGGTCGAGATCAGTTCGTAGGAGAACAGTTGGACCACGTCCGAATCCTGGGCAAGCAGAAGAGCCGCGCGCAGGGTTTTGAGATTGGCGCGGATGCGGGCGGAAAGCCAGCGGAGCGGATGGGCGGCGCGAGCCTCTTCAAACGGACGGACGGCGAAATCCACCGCGACGATGCGGAAGGGATGCGGGTTGAAGTGGTTGTCCGAGGGGGTGTTGGTGCACAGCGTGACCTGATGACCTTGCGCGCAGAAGTCGTCGCAGAGCCGGGTGGCGTAGGTACCGTAATGGCCAATTCCATCCATGAAGGGTTGGACGGCTAGGATTTTCATGGCTGGGTCATTCGCATGAGAGCAGAGCGGAGGTTTCCCCGGCGGGTTGGCCGCCCGAGAGCAGAGTTTCGTAGAGATCTTCGTACTGATCCACGATCGCTTCCCAGTGGAAGTGGTCGCGCTGCGCACAAAGGCCCTCGTCAGCCAGGATCTGACGGGCGGAGGGATCGGTAAACAGACGGTGGGCTTTGGCGGTCATTTGTTCGACGGAATCGACGACGATGCCGCCGGGGAGTTCCGCGATGTTCCCCGCCGGGAAGGCGATCCAGGGCGTACGGCTGGCCATGGCTTCGAGGATGACGAGGGGGAAGGCTTCGATGTGTGAGCCGGAGAGGAACAAGTCCGCCGCCAGCAAGGCGGCTACGGTATGGGAACGGGGCGCGTCTTCGAGAAGGATGACGCGCGGATCGCGGCGGGCGGCGGCGCGGCAGGCGTGATAGCAACTTCGAAACCAGGGCGCGGACTTTCCGCCGATGATGACGAGAGTCGCGTCCCGTAGCTCCGCGCAGGCGGCGAGGACGCGGTCGTGGCCTTTGTTGGAGTAATGGTTTCCGATGGTGACGATCAGGTGCGGCGTGGTGATCTTGTAGCGGCGGCGGAAGTCGATAGAGGAAGCGGCGAATTCCGTCGAATCCACGGCGTTCGGAATCACGCGGAAGTGCTGGATCCCGTGGCGGTCGCCGAAGGCCTTGTCGAGGTAGGAATTCGAGTGATAGACGACGGCGCTGTACTGGCGGAGAAATTCGGGCAGGCGGCGGAAGTAGTTCCGGTAGAGGAGGCGTCGCGCACCGATCAAGCCGGAATAGCCGCAGGCGGCGAGTATGGTTTTGGCGTGAAGGTGTGTGAGTTCGCGGCAGGTGAGATCGGTGGGCCAGGTCTGGGCGGCGTAGTTGAGAACGACGTCCCAATCTCCGGCGCGGAGAAAATCGCGGAAGGCGTTGGTTCCTCCACGCATGCCGAGAGCGGAATGACCAAGGACTCCATGAATCGGGAATTGGACGATCCGCACTCCGTGATGCGAGGACGAGGTTCGTTCGGGGACGGTGCTGGTGGCGACGGTGACGTCGTGACCGCGAACGACGAGGCGTTCCGAGAGTTGGCGAACTACTTCCTCCGCGCCGCCGGCTCGGGGATAGTAGAACGCGGCGGTGTGCAGGATTCTCATCAGCTTCGAGTGCTATAGCCAGGCGCGTGGGAAGCGGGCGAGCGGTGGTTGGCGGAATCGTGGTGAATCGTGGGCGGTCGCGCGACGGAAAGCAGCGCGGCAACGCGCCGCAGAGTGGGCAACGGACTTTCAAAGAACGCCGAGAGCAGGCCGCGGAGCGCGGCGAGTCGGGTGCGAAAACCGGGTTGATAACGGGCGGTGTAGAGAATCCGTGAGAGGCGGACGAGTTCGGCGGGATAGGCTCCAGTCTGCTCGATGAAGTCGAGCAAAGCGTGAAGATGCTCGAGTTGCGTGGCGCGGTCGGCGGAGATGTTCCCGGCGTGGACGCGTTTGTAGAGCAGGGGTCTGGGGATGAAATGAAAGGTGGTCCGCAGATTCAATTGGAGCCAGAGGAAGTAATCTTCGACGGCGCGCAGTTCCCGGCGGGTATCGAAGGGATTGGAGCCGAGCAGGGAGCGGCGGGCGACGACGCTCGAGAGCGGCACGTAGTTCGAGAGCAGGAGCAGTTCGTCGGCGGGCGCCAGGCGCCGGAGGCGTTTTGAAAACGGCAGGAGATTGCAGCCGGGGTGGCTGGAGTAGTCGATCACGATTCCGTTGGAGAAGAAGAGGCCGGCATCCGGATAGCGCTCGATGGCCTGGCGAAACACGGCCAGTTTGGTGAGCGGCCAGGCGTCATCGGCGTCGAGAAAGGCGATCCAGGATCCGGTGGCGAGTTGGACGCCGACGTTCCGCGGAACAGCAGGGCCTCCCGAAGGCGACTGCGAAATCACCCGCAGCCGCGGATCCGCGACTGCGTCGGCAACAGAGGCCGTGTGATCAATCGAGCCATCATCGACGACGATCACTTCGAAGTCGGAGTCGGTTTGCGAGAGAACAGAATGGATCGCATCGCGGAGGAAGACCTCCGCGTTGTAGGCGGGAATGATGACGGAGAAGAAGGGCGACGGGTTCATGCGGGTGCTGCTTTTTACGCTTTCGCCAGAACTGGCTCGTCTGCTTGCGAGGCTGGCTGGTAGCGGATGGTGATGAGCCGCGTCTGGAGAGCGGGGATGGTGTAGGTGATGAGAACGGCGCTCCAGGTTAATAAGAGATAGAGGGCGTACGGGCGAAAGGTGGAATCCGCGCCGACATTGATCGCGATCGTGATGAGAATGGCGAAGAGGGCATCGAGCGGAGTGTTGTCGTAGGCCTCACGGTGGCGCCAGGCGAAGCGTAGAGCCTTGATGATGGTGGCGGCGAGGAACAGGAGCGCGACGACGCCGAGCAGGCCGCCCTCAATGATGAAGTTGAGATACAGATTGTGGACGGAGGTCAGCAGGGAGCCGGAGCGGATGGCGTAGTACAACGGCCGGTTTTGATAGTACTCGGCTTCGCCGAAGAGGCTGGGGACGTCGGGCGAATTCATGTAATAGGGAACCTGTCCGGCTCCGACACCGAAGGGGAAGGTGTGCCAGGCGACCTCGACGCCGCGTTGCGCGATGACGACACGGGCAAGCATGTTGGACGGATCCTTGTAGTCGGAGCGAACCGTCGAAACCTCTTCGTCTAGCAGCTGGTTAATTCCGAAGCCGGCGCCTGCGATGGCGGCGGCGGCGGCGAAGATCCAGGTGACTAGCACGACGGACCGGCTGCGAGTGCGGCCGCGCATGGCGGTGTAGACGATGAGTCCGACGAGCATGCTGACCGCGGTGGCGCGGTTCTGGGTGGCGAGCAGCGCGACGGCGAACAGCGGAATCAGGAGCAGCACCAGCTTTCTGCCGGGCTTGGTGGCGAGATAGAGGGTGGCGAACAGGGCGATGCCCAGGATACGAGCGAGGGCGTCGGGCGAGCCGAAGGTCACGCCGTCGAGCTGGCCGTAGCGATTGATGGCGTAGGCTTCGAGGGGTCCGCCGAGACGGAGGTAGTAAAAGAGGATGGCTTCGATGGAGCCTAAAGTGGCGAAGGCGGTAACGAGTTTGAAGAGAGTTTCGACCGCCGAGATGCGGTCGAGAAACACGAAGCCGGCGAACGCGACCGCGTACTCGAACAGAATGAGGCTGGCTCCGTTGGTCTTGGTCGAGATGGGGATGCCGAGAGGATTTCCGAAGTCGAGCGCATTGAGCGCAAGCGGGACGAGCGTGGTGACGGCGTACGTCAACGCGAGTACGACGAACAGCGTGCGGATGCCATAGCGGCGGTGAAAGGGAGTAAATCCGCGGCCGTGATGAAGGGTGGCGAGGACCATGATCAGCGCGAGCACGCCGCTGATCGCGGCGACGGCGGGGTAGAGCTGCGTTCCGAAGCGGATGTAGACGAACTTCGGAAAAAGAGTGAAGACGGTCAGGTAGGTCCAGAGGAGAACCTTGGGGCGCTGCAAGCCGGCGATGATCGCCAGCGGCGAAAGTAATCCGACGGCGGCGAGAAATTCAAGTAGAGAAAGTTCGTAGTTCAAAGGGTCACGCTTACGAGGGCTTTGCGGCTAGCGGGGGCGGTTTTGAAGAAAGAACCGAAACGCTCGATCTGGTATTCGATGGCGGCGGTGGACAGGCCGGGATACAGGCCGGTCCAGAAGGTGTTCTCCGCGACAATTTCGGTGTTGCGAAGCGGACCGGCGACGCGATGTTCGACGTGATGGTAGGCAGGCTGGCGCAGCAGGTTGCCGCCGAACAGAAGCCGGGTGGCGATCCGATTTTCTTCCAGGTGACGAATGAGGTCGGCGCGTTCGAAGGGAGCACCGGGGCGGACGGTGAGAGGAAAGCCAAACCAGGAGGGCTCGGAGTGATCCGTCGCTTTGGGCAGGATCAGGAAGTCCTCGAAGGGCTGCAGGCCCTGATGCAGGGTGGCGAAGTTTCGTTTTCGGGCTTCGATGAAGCCAGGCAGTTTCTTCAGCTGGGCCACGCCGACGGCGGCCTGCATGTCGGTGAGTTTCAGGTTGTAGCCGATGTGGCTATAGACGTATTTGTGGTCGTAGCCACAGGGTAGCGTTCCTTTTTTGTCCCAATCGAAACGTTTGCCGCAGGTGTTGTCTTTGCCGGGCTCGCACCAGCAGTCGCGGCCCCAATCGCGGAAGGAATCGACCAGACGCTGGAGCAGCGGCCGCTGCGTAAGGACGCAGCCTCCTTCGCCCATAGTGATGTGGTGGGCGGGATAGAAGCTGCAGGTGGCCAGGTCTCCGAAGGCGCCGGTGTAGCGGCCGCGGTACTGCGATCCGAGGGCGTCGCAATTGTCTTCGATCAGGTAGAGGTTGTGTTGGCGCGCAAAACGAAGGACCGCGTCCAGGTCAAACGGGTTTCCGAGCGTATGCGCGAGAACGATCGCGCGCGTACGGGCGGAGAGGGCGGCATCGAGCTGGGTGACATCGATGTTGTAGGTACCGAGCTGGACGTCGCAGAACACCGGAATCAGGCCGTTTTGGATGATGGCGTTGACGGTGGTGGGAAATCCGGCTGCGACGGTGATGACTTCGTCGCCGGGGCGAAGGCGTTGCTCGCCGAGTTCAGAAGAAGTGAGCGCGCTGACGGCGAGGAGATTCGCGGAGCTCCCGGAATTACAGAGCGAGGCGCAACGGACGCCTAGGAGACGGGCAAAGTCGCGTTCAAAGAGGCGTGCATAGCGGCCGGTGGTGAGCCAGAAGTCGAGCGAGGCATCGACAAGGTGGCGGAGTTCGTCGGCATCGAAGACACGTCCGCTGACGGGAACGGCGGTTTCGCCGGGCGAGAACGTCTGGATGGCGAAGGCGGCTTCGTAGTAGGCGGTGGTGGCGCGCAGGACTTGCTCGCGGAGTTGATCGGGCGTCATGTTGTTTGCGGTTTCCGCTCCCTTACGGTCGCGGTTCAGTGCTGCGCGGGTGAGTGCTGAACCGGGTTCGGTCCCCTCCTCACAGTCGGGGTTCAAGCCGGTTTCCCTAGCGGACGGCGGTTACGGTCAGGCTTTCGATGGCGTGGGCGATACCGGATTCGAGCGTCACTTTCGGACGCCAGTGCAGAAGGCGTTCCGCCTTGGCGGGGTCGCCGGAGAGATGCATGTATTCGTTGGCGTGATAAGGCGTGGTGCCGAAGACGGGAGCGGTGGGGCTTCCGGTCTGACGGAACACTTCGTCGACCACGTCGCGGACGCGGGTTTCGCGGCCAGAGGAGATGTTGATGGTTTCGCCGGATTCGAGCGGAGCCGTGGCGGCGGCGAGGAAGGCGCGCGCGGCGTCGTCCACGTACACGAAATCGCGGGTCTGCTGGCCGGGCGTCAAGCCCAGCGGTCCACCGCAGATGGCGGCGTCGATGGCGGCGGGGATCAGGCGATGCGGCGATTCGAGCGGTCCGTAGACGGTGAAGAGCCGGAGGGCGGTGACGTGAAGACGGTCGGCGTAGGTGTTGACCAGCATGGAGGACGCTGACTTGGTAACTCCGTAAAACGAGTGCGGCGCGGAGGCAGTCAATTCGGTAAGCCGACGGCCGGCGGGGTACTCGAAGCAGGACCCGGCATAAAGGAAGCGGGACGCGCCGGTTTTCCCGGCGAATTCGAGGAGCGACCGGGTGAGCGAAATATTGCCGAGCAGATCGGCTTCGGAAGCCCCAGGTTGGACGCCGGCGGCGGCGAGGTGAAAAAACAAGTCGGCGGGTTCAGGCGCGAAGCGGAGTTCGATGCGATCGAGAATTCGCTCGAGACGCCAGAGGTCGGTCGATGGGCGAACCAGGGCGATGACGCCGGCTCCGGCGTGCAGCAGGGCGCGGGTGACGTGGGCACCGAGGAAGCCGGCGGCGCCGGATACCAGGATGGATTTACCGGACAGCGAGTTCGACATGGGGGCGGGATACTTTCAAGAAGCTGGAATACCAATCGAAGGTTTCGGCGAGGCCTTGCTCCAAAGTGAACCGCGGCCACCAACCGAGCGTGTGGCGGGCTTTGGCGGCGCTGAGCCATTGCGAATGAATCTCACCGGGCGCGCGTGCCTGGATGTCGGGTGTGAGGTCGTCGCAGTTGGCGGCGCGGCGGATGGCTTCCACAATTTCAAGGACGGTAACGGGCGTTTCGAGCCCGAAGTTGAACGCTTCGCCGGGCTGTGTTTCGCGTTCGGCTAACAGCAGGTAGGCGTTCACGATGTCCTGCACATAGATGTAATCGCGCACGGAGCTGCCGTCACTGCGAATCACGGGGCGCTTTCCGTTCAGCAGCGCGCGGATGGTGCCGGGTACGATGCGCGACCAGTTGAGGTCGCCGCCGCCGTACACGTTGCCGCAGCGGGCGATAACGACGGGCGTTCGGTAGGTGCGCGCGTAGGACTGGGAGATCAGATCGGCGCAGGATTTCGAAACTTCGTACGGCGCGCCGCCGATCAGCGGCATATCTTCCGTGTAGGGGAGCACGGGTTGCGTTCCGTAGGCTTTATCCGAGAGGCGACGACCACTTTGCGGACCAGGGTGGAATGCAGGCGTACGGCTTCGAGCAGATTGTAGGTGCCGCGAATGTTGGCTTCGAAGGTACGCAGCGGAAAGCGATCGGCGGCTCCGACGATGGTTTGCGCGCCGAGGTGGAAGACGGTGTCGATCTCGTGATCGTTGATGGCGCGTTCGACTTCCCAGAATTCTTCGAGCGTGCCGTTGACCGTAAAGCAGCGCTGGAGATCGCCCGAACGGGCTAACTGGGAAAGAGGGTCGGGATCGCGCAAGAGGACTGACACGCGCGCGCCGCGGTCGAGCAGCGCGCGAACCAGCCAGGATCCGATCAGTCCGGTGGCGCCGGTGACGAGGGCGGAGCGGTCATACCAGAAGGTGGGCATGCTTGTTCTCCATTTGGTGTGCGTTTTCCCAGGTGGCCCACGACGCTTGGCCGGAGGTCCAGAGATCTTCGAGGTGCTGGCGATCGCGGACCGTGTCCATGCATTGCCAGAATCCGTTGTGGCGGTAGGCCATCAATTCCTTATCACGGGCGAGTCGATTGAGAGGAGTGGTTTCAAAAGGCGTCGAGTCGGGATCGGGGCCGAGATAGCGGAGGACTTCCGGCTCGCAGACAAAGAATCCGCCGTTGATGAAGCTGTCGTTGGCGTTGTCCGGCAGTTGCTTCTCGAGGAACTGGTCCACGCGATCGCCGTCGAAGGAGATGGCTCCAAAGCGCGCGGGTGGACGGACGGCGGTGACGGTAGCGAGGCGTCCATGGCGGCGATGGAACTCGATGGTGTCGCGGATGTCCACGTCCGACACGCCGTCGCCATAAGTGAGCAGGAACGGCTCGCCGTTCAGGTACGAGCGCAGACGATCGAGGCGTCCGGCGGTCTGGGTGCGCTCGCCGGTATCGACGAGATGGATCAGCCAGTCTTCACCGCGCATGGAATCGAGCGTGGTGTCGCCGGTCGCGAGGTTGATCGATAGATTCGCGGAGTGTTCGCGGTAGCGGAGGAAGTAATCCTTGATGACATGGCCCTTGTAGCCGAGGGCGATCACGAATTCGCGGCATCCGTGGGCAGCGTAGTGCTTCATGATGTGCCACAGGATGGGGCGTCCGCCGATTTCGACCATGGGTTTGGGGCGGGTAGTGGTTTCTTCCTGCAGGCGGGAGCCGAGTCCGCCGGCGAGGATTACGGTTTTCATAGGGAGACTTTCATTTCCGGGGGAGACGGGACGGCGTGCTTGCCGAGCATTTCGTCATAGAGGCGCAAGTACCGCGGGATGACGGCCTGATACGAGAAATTGCGATCGAAGTGAAGCCGCGCGCCTTCCCCCAGACGGAACGAGAGGGGGGCGTCGAGAAGCAGGGTCCGCATGGCGCGAGCAAGTTGCGCGGAGTTATTGGGCTCGACCAGGATTCCGGTGGCGGGCGTCACTTGAGACGGAATGCCGACGTGGTTGGTTCCGATGACTGGTTTGCCAAGCTGGAGAGCTTCTGAAATGACGTTAGGCAGGTCATCCGGCCCGTAGGAAGGATGTACGAAAACGTCGCAGGCGCCGATGTAATTCTGGATGCCGGACACGCGGCCGATTAGAGTTACGTGCGCGTAGAGGTTCCACTCAGCGATGAGTGCTTCATACTCGGCCCGGCATTCGCCGAAGCCCTCGATCCAGACATGAAACGAGGGGTTCTGGCGATTGTCGTGGAGTTCGTCGCACAGGAGGCGGGCGGCCTCGATCAGGACTCCGTGTCCTTTGTGTTTCTGGAGATGGCCGACGGCGAGGAAGAGAGCGCAGCTGGGGCGATCAATGGGTTGGGGAACGATTCTGGATTTCGACGGGTGAGGCGTGTTCAGGAGAAGGACGGCTTTTTCAGCGGGGAAGCCGCGGAGGCTGACGAGTCTGCCTAGATTCTCTTCGGAGCCGCAGGCGAAGCGCGTGACGACGGAAGCGATCAGCTTGTCGAGCATCCACTCGATAGCGACTCGCGGATCGCGCGGACGTGGTTGCGCTTTGGAATTGACGTGCAGGATGATGTTCCGGGTTCCGGCGAGCCAGGCGGCAAGGACGGCGGCGCGAGCGGATTCAGCAGCGGGGTAGCCGCCGTTGTTGACGTGTAGGATATCGGGCTTGGTCTGGCGGAAAAAGAAGTACAGGCGCACTAGATCGTAGGCGAAGAACAGGTAGAGCTTGGAGGCGAACCACATGGGCCAGAAGCCGGGTCCGAGTTTATAGAGACCGGTTTCCTGATGAGGCGGCACTGGCAGATGAAGGGGCCAGATTCCATCACGGCGGGCGACGGAGCGTGCCAGGTCACTCTCATACCAGGGCGTCCAGCGGTAGGCGAAATGGACGTCGAAGCGCTGGGCGAGGTCCGGATCGTCGAGCAGGATGGCGGGCATGTTTTCCGACCCCGCGAACATGTAGCAATCGGAATAAATCAGTAAGCGGGGACGGGTTCCCGATTGACTGCGCTTCGAGAGCATGAACAGCGCAACCGGAGTCCAGATAGCGAGGACGAGGGTGAGGCGAAAGATCAGGCTCACCAGCGGACTGCCGAAGTTCGAGAGCGGCAGAGTGATCCAGATGGCGAAGCACAGGGTGGCGAGTCCGGCCAGGCGCGCGTACAGCGCGTGTGCCTCTTGACGGTCGGTGAAGAGATATTCCTGCGCCATTCCGAAGAGGACAAGGACGACGAGAGTCTGGATCCAGACGTCGTTCCAGGCGATGGCCGAAAGCGAGAGGCCGAAGTAGATAACGGCTCCATTGGCCAGGGCGTTCACGGCGAGCGCGATTCCCCAGACGGTCCAATGGGCGCGCTGGCGATTCACCAGCGCGGAGTCGAGAGCCAGGCTCGGCAGGAAGGTCATGGTGAGGACCACGATGTCGAACGCCAGGATTCCGAAGATGGGAGCGGATTGGCGGAACTGGGGCAGAAAGGCGTCTACGATCGGCGAAAAGCCGGCCTGGGAGAGGTTCGCGATTACGCAGGCGGCGAGCATGACGAAGACGGAAAGGCGCGCGGATTCTTTCGAGAGCTCGCGGAGACTGGTCCGGCGGGCTGCTTCAGTCCAAAAGATGGGCAGCAACACGGAAGCAAAATCGCTCAGAGCGACGATGCCGAACAGGATGGTTTGATTGGCGAATTGATACAGGCCAAGGGATTCGGCGGGAAGGCCAAGGGCAACCGAGGTCGAGCCGATCATGCGGTAGGCCCAATAGATAAAGGCGCCGAGCGAGAGTGGAAGACCGATACGGAAGAGACGGGCGGCTTCTTTACGGTCGGCGGAGAGGCGGAGTCCGAGAGCGGGTCCGGCGAGGACGGCGGCGACCATGGCGATTTCGGCGAGCGCGGGGGCGAGAAAAGTTCCGACGGCTCCGAAGAGGGAGACGAAGAGGCAGAGGAGAAGGGTTTTGCTGCTGGCCCTTCCGAAGCTGACGGCGGCGGTGAATCCGAAGCGCTGGCGCGCGGCGTGAAAGCCGATGAGCATCCGGGCGGCGGCCATGGCGAGGCACGCGACGGGCGCCACGGCGAAGCCGATACGGAGAATAGGATCGCGCGTGAGAATCGCGGCGGCGGCGAGTGCGGTCGCGGGAATCAATGCGAAGAGAAGATCCAGCGTGAAGCCGGTGTTCTGCGCCTTGACCGCGTCCGCGGGCTTGTTCTGACCGAGAGCGTGGATGAGTTCGCGATTGCCGCCTTCAAAAAAGCCGGGGCGGATGAGTGTCGCGTACATCAGGAACAAGAAGACGAAGTTCACTTTGCCGAGCAATTCCGGACCGAGCTGGTGAGCGACCCAGAGGTTGGCCGGGATGGTCAGCAGCATACCCGCGATGGTGGCGAGCGTGAGCTTCGACGATTGGCGCAATATGGCGAGCGGGCTCATTGGATTTCGTGGGCGGTTTCCGCAAGATGCGGCGCGGCCGGAAGATCGATGAGGCGGCGAATCTCGGCGGCGGCGGACATGGCGCTGATGCCCTGGGTCGAAAACGAAGCCTGGAAAGCGGAATTCGGCTGGACGACGGGCGAGAAATCACCCGCTTTGAGGAACTCGCGGACCAGGATTTCGAATTCGTCCGGCGTGGTCGCGAGGCGGACCCGTTGGCGGAGAAGCTCACGCGCCTCAGGCGCTTCGGGGATGGCGTCCAAAGCACCCGGGTCGAAGACGATGATCGGCTTGTCGGTGAGGAGCGCTTCGCCGAGGGCGGTGATGACGTGATCGACGATGATGAGGTCCACGGCGAAAAAGGCTTCTGCGAGTCGCGGCGGAACGGGCATCCGGCTGGAGTTCGGAACGTTCCGCTCAAGGAAATCGGCGATTGGGTTCGCGAGGCTGTTGACGGTTTTCAGATCCTTATAGAGAAGCCGGACGTTCGGGTACGCGGCGAAGAGGCCGAGGATGCGCTGCTGGGTTTCGAAGTAGGTGACTTCGGGATAGCAGGCGGCGTCGGAGGTGGCGCGTCCGTAGCCGCCGAAGTAGGTCGGTACGTACAGCGCGATGGGGCGCAGATCGTTGCCGGCAAGGCGGGTCCGTACTTGGGAGATCCGCGCCGGCGTCATCGAGGCCTTGAGGCTGTCGAGCCGCGCGGAGCCTACCGGAACAACAGTGGCTTTCGCATTCGCGGGGTAGGTGCGGTTCAGTTGCGCGGCGGTTCCGGTGCCGTAGACGAAGAGCTTGTCGGCGTGAGCGAGCCAACTATCCCACCAGGTTCCGCTGGTCCGGGCGGAGCTGCCGTGTTGATAGAGGACGGACGGCACATCCGCGAGTTCGGCGGCTTGGAGCATGGGCGCGATGAGGGTACCGGCGCCGGCTTCCCAGGCGAGGACGGCGTCGTAGCGGGTTTTCGCCAAGGTGGTTTGCGCAACTTGAAAGGCGCGCCAGAACTGCGGGATCAGTTGACGGGCCCAGTGCGCGAGTGACGCTTCGACCAGGGGGTTGGGAGTCAGGCCGCAGTGTTCGAGCGGTTTCCAGAATGCGGGTTGCTGTGCGATCTCGGCGAAGGTCTTCGAGATGCGCTGGTCGATGGGTTCGGACTTCGAGGAAGGAAGGAGATCAGTGAGCCAGTCGGCAGCAACTCCGGCGCGGCGGATTGCAAGGACGAGTGGATCGAGGTCGTAGCCGCCTTCGAGAACGAGGACGCGGCCTTTCTTTTTGGATCGGACGCAAGCGGCCAGGTAGGAAGGCAGTCCGGCGTGGCGCAGTTGGCGGTATTCACCCATCAGGCGATTTCGGAAGAGCTTGCGAACGGCCGGCTTGAGTGACTTCGGTGACGACGACAGTTCGGAGTCGGAAGTCCGGAGGGGCGACATCGGAATGGCGCGACTACCGGCGAGGTCGGGCAGAATGGACGGAATTACGTTGTGATTCGGGTGCAGGTGATCGGGAATCGCGGGCTGCGCAGCGGGCCAGAAGCAGATGGGCCGGTCGGTAGCGCGAAGCAGTCCGTTGAGCGCGTGTGCGGCGAAGAAGAATTCGTCGAACAGTGTCTGGAACAGAAAGCCGGCCGCAAGGGCGGGGCGGAATCGGGCTTCGGCGAATTCCGGGATTGCGGCGGCGAAGAAGCGGTCGGTGAAGTCCATCCACTCGAGCTCGGCGGCGAACATCGCAGGGTGTTGGGCGGCGAGTTCGGATTCCGAGTAGAAGTCCTCAAGCTTGCGATAGGGTTTGCCGGTCTTTTGGCAATGCCAGGCGGCTTCCGGCGTGAGGGCGAGAATTTCCGTCACGCTAGGCGCGGCGAGGACTTGGGCGTGAGTTTCGCAGAGGATGAACACGTTGAGTTGGTGAGAGAGCGAGTCCCGTCGCTTACGCTCGGGGTTCAAGGCGGTCAATGGTGATTTAGTGGAACGAATCGATGGTCTGGCGGAGAATGCGCGCCTGCGATTCGGCTCGTTCGAGATCCACGTAATTGGTCTTGAACTGGAGCAGGTGCGGCTGAATGGATTCGGCTATGGGGCACAACCCTTTGTCGAAGATCTGCGTTTGGTGCGCGGCGAAACTGCCTCTGCGGAAAGCGGGTTCGAGATAGGTGAGACGCCAGGCTGCGTAGATTCCATCGCCGCCGGCGGCGCGGAACCGGTCGCGGAAATCGTACCAGGTGATGTCTTTGCGATCGAGTTTCAGGACGTAGCTCCACCAGGAGTGCGTGACGTCTTCGGGAATCATTTGCGGCCGCAGCCAGCCCGACGCGGCCTCGGGAATGGCTTCGCCGAGGATTCGCGCGGACAGGGCGCGGAGCGCGACGAGGTCCGGCAGGCGCTCAAGCTGGGCGAGCGCGACCGCGGCGCAGAGTTCGGACATGCGGTAGTTATAGCCGACCGAAGAGTGCCGTTCGTAAAGCGGATCCTGGATGGTTTCGCGCGTGATTTTGCCCTTGCCGGCAGCGGCTCCGACGGCCGAGTAGCCGAGCGAGTTGATGCGCCGGATGGCGGTCGCGAGCGGTTCATCGTTGGTGGTGATCATGCCGCCTTCTCCGGCGGTCAGATGCTTTGAGCTCTGGAAGCTAAAGCTGGACGCGTCGCCGATCGACCCGATCATGCGGCCTTTGTACTTGCCGAGAAAGCATTGGGCATCGTCTTCAAGAACGAAGAGTTTGTGGCGGCGCGCAATGTCCATCAGGCCGTCCATGTCGGGAGCCAGACCGTAAATCGAAACGGGCAGGATGGCGCGGGTGCGCGGCGTGATGCGCTCTTCGACGGAAGCGGGCGACAGGGTCCAGGTATTGGGGTCGATATCGGCAAAGACGGGCAGGGCACCGGCGTGCAGGACAGCGAACGACGTAGATGCCATGGTCAACGGCGGGACGATGACTTCGTCGCCGGGTCCGATGCCGGCCGCGGCGAGGGCGGCGTGCATGGTGGCGGTTCCGTTGGTGAATGCGATCGCGTACTTGGATTCAAAAGTACGCGCGAAGAGGTCTTCGAGCTGCTTGGTAAAGGCGCTTCCGGCGGAGGTACGGAACTGAGAATCGAGTACGGCCAGAACGTACTCGCGCTCCTTCGCGCCGATGCGGAGCGATGCGGTGGGTGTCGGTAAATAAGTGGTCATGCTGTCTCCTTCGCAATCGAGGCGAGATAGCCTTCGTTGCGGTTAATGTGATCGTTCATGCGGGCGAGATGGGGTTCGCGGGCAAGCAATCCGAGAATTTCGCGCATCCCGGGATTACCGGGTAAGCGGGCGGCGACGGCCCGTGCGAACTCCAAATCCCGCGGGTAATCGATGGTCCATCGCATGTGCGAGAGATCCCGCGCGTGTTGGACTTGCGCGATGTGAAAGCGGGCGGGCTGACGCCAGATGAAGGGCGTAACATGCTCGCGGTCGGACGGCCTAGTAGCCAACTTCCAGGCGCGGGCGAGGGCGCGGATGCGTACCGCTTCGACATCGAGGCCCTCGGGGAAAGTGGGCGAGAGGGTGTTCGAGACGTAATCCAGATCGGGCCGGTCGAGCAGCCGCTGGGCGACGCTGTCGATGATGGCGGGATCCTTGAACGGGTCGTCCGCCGTCAGTCGCACGACCACAGAAGCGTGGCTGAGCCAGGCCGCCTGATAGAAGCGGTCCAACACGTCGTCGACGGAACCGGAGAAGCAATGGACGCCGCAGCGTTCGGCAAGATTGTGAATGGCGCGATCGGCGGGTTCCCAGGTGGTGGCGACGATCACTTCATGCACCGTGCGGGCGCACTGGGCGCGTTCAATCACGTGCTGCAGCAGGGGGCGGCCGTCGATATCAGCCAGCGATTTTCCGGGAAGCCGCCTGGAGCCCATCCGCGCCTGAATGATGGCCACCACGCGCGGAGCAAGTTTGTTGCTGCTGCCGGATCGGCGGGGAGGCGCGGGGAGACGCGCGGGTGCGTGTGCAAGCTGGATCGAACTATCGCGGTTGGACATGAAGACTCTCTTCGGCGAGGCACTGGAGGTAGCCCGCATCGCGCGGGATAAACAGGTTGTCGGGAAGCTGATTGCGGTGGGCGGCGGCCCAGGCGACCACGCTCCGCCAGGGCATTTGTGCGGCGTCCACGAATTGAAATAAAGCTTGAAGGTAGGCGAGATCGGCGGGCTCGTCGATGGTGAGCCGGACGCGCGGCAGGACTTCGGGGCAGCGAATCGATTGCAGGCGGAAGCGATCCGGATGGCGCCAGATGTAGGGCGTCACGTGTTCGCGGTCGGAGGCGAGAACGGCTTCGCGCCAGGCGCGAATCAGGGCTTCGCGGCGGAAGGCTTCGACATCCAGGCCCTCAGGGAAAGTAGAGAACGGCCGCGCGTTGCTGGCGTAAGTCGGCGTCGTTTTCGATGAGAGCAGCGATGGTCTCATCGACGAGTGCCGGGCTCACCAGCGGGCAGTCGGAGGTAACGCGAACGACAATTTGCTCCCGCCGATCCTGAATCGCGCCGTAAAAGCGATCCAAGACGTCGCTTGGGTGGCCGCGGTAGACAGAGAATCCGTTCACGGTTGAGACCCGCTCGATGACATCGTCCTCGGCGCGGTCGGTGGTCGCAACCAACGTGGCGTCGATGCGGCGGGCGGAGGCCAGGCGTTCGAGGACGCGCACCAGAACGGGCTTCGATCCGATGGGCGCGAGCACTTTGCCGGGCAAACGGCGGGAGCCCATGCGCGCCTGCACGATGGCGAGGACCTTTTCTTTCACTTGCAGCACACCTCTGGCTCGCGTGCGGCGGCGAGTTCGATCTGGCGGCCTTCGGCGGCGGACTGCTTGGCGGCGAGAGCGGTCGCCAGAGTCCGGCGCGCTTCGCCGAGTGTCTGCACCGGCGGCTCAAGGCGGTGAATCGCCCGTAGGAAGTGGCGCAGCTCGTCGAGGTACATGTCGTTGACCGGGTAATTCGGCCAAGTGACGCGATGCCACTGCCGGGATTCCGCCGTGTACCAGCGGACTTCGTGATCGGGGAAGGACCACTGAATGGAGCCTTCGTCGCCGGTGATTTCGAGCGAGCAATCGTAGACGCGGCGGACGTAGTCAAGATGGACGGAGCAGAAGGTGCCAGAAGCGAGCCGAAGCAGAATCTCGGCCGTGTCCTCGCAATCGACTTCGAGCGAACTCAATTTACCGGCCAGTGCCAGGACGTGGGTGGCTTCGCCGAACAGCCAGTGGAGGTAGTCGAGTTCGTGGATGCGATCGAGGATGACACCGCCGCCCATTTCGCTGCGGGCGGAGTAGCCGAAGCGGTAGTCTTCCCAGGGATGCCAGTCCGGTAGATATTGGCCGAATTGGGCGCGAGCCGAAACGATACGTCCAATGGCGGAGGCGTCCACCAGTTCTTTTACTTTTTTGAGACCGGGATGGAAGCGGAAATTGCAACCTGTGAGGGCGACCAAGCCGCGGCTTTCGACTTCTTTTGCGAGCTCGTCGGCTCCGCGCATATCGAGCGAGAGGGGCTTTTCGACGAAGATATGGGCTCCGGCGCGGGCAGCGGCGAGGGACTGCTCCATGTGGAGATGGGTCGGTGAGCAGACGAAGGTTACGGATACGCCTTGCGCGAGTGCGAGGGCCGGATCGTCGACAGTCTTCACGTGAAAGCGGGTTTCTACTTCCAGGCGGCGAGCCGGATTGGGGTCGTAGGCGATGACTTCGCCGGCGGAGAGTTCGAGCAGGTTGGCGATGTGCCGCTTGCCGATTGAACCGCAGCCAAGAATCAGGAAGCTATCGGGCATGTTGATTTTTTCAAACTAGACGGAGACAGGGCAGGCCACAGAGTCGATGGCATGAAGGTATGTCGCGGCGTGGCGAGTCCAGTCGGCGCGCGTGCGGGCGAGGTTCAGATTGGCGGCCCGCATTTTCTCGCGTTGGGATAGCGAGGCCTGGGCGGCTTCGATCATGGCTTCAGAAAAGGCGCGGACATCTCCTGGGGGCGCGAGCCAGCCGTTGACGCCGGGCGTAATCCATTCCCGATTGCTCGGGCGGTCCGTCGCGATGACCGGCAGTCCGGAGGCGAGCGCTTCCAGTAAAGAGATGCTCGAGCCATCGACGGGCGCGGCGGAGACGTAGACGTCGGCGGCGGTGAGATAAATCGGCAGGTCGGCTTCGGCGACGCGGCCGTGCATTTCGACCGCCTGTGTCAGATTGTTCTTCACAAGAAATTTGCGGATGCGCGACGCGAGGCTGCCCCCGCCAAAGAGCGTCAGGCAAAGTTGGTTTTCCGATTGGCGGGCTCCGGCGAAGGCCGTCAGTACGGTCTCGATTCCGTAGCCCGGCTCCCAGGCGCGCGTCGAAATGAAGTGCATGACGGCGGGCCGCGCCGGAGCGGGCCGGAAGCGGGAGAGTTCTACGCCCCAAGGGAATTGAACCGTGCGGCCAGGGGGAATTCCAGAAAGCTTCTGTGCGGCGGCGGCAACCTCCCCGGAATCACAGAGGAACAGATCACAGAATTCGAGCGCGAATTTGGCATCGGCTCGGCGGTCTTCGGCGAGATCAAGAAGGTCGGACCCCCAACTGACCGCGATGAGCGGGCGCGCTTTCGCTTTGGCGGCGAGATAGGCGGTGGTGGGCACCGGACCGGCATGCGTGACATCGGGTTCGAACTCGCGCAGAGCGCTCTCGATCGAACCGGTTAGACCAACGACGCCGTCGGGCAGGCATCCGGGATCGAGCGGCGCGTCTTCGGTCCGCAGCAGACCGGCCGTATGACCGGCCGCGGTCAGCGCCAGGAGGAAGCGGCGATCGTGGGGCGTGTAGCCGCGGCTAGCGTACAGAACTCGCATGAAGATTCTCTTCGGCCGAAACCAGCATCTCCGCGCGGAAACAATCTCCGGCGGGCAGGGCGTTGTGGAGGGCGTGACCGAGCAAGCGGTCGATTTCGTAGGGCGGCAGAGCGCCGGCGGGGGCGGGCCGAAGGACGTCCACCAGCTCGGGCGTGACGATTTCTCCGGCGGAGATGTCGCGCGCCGCGCGGAGACAGCGGCGTTGAACGACTACGGTGGACTTTTCGTTTTCGGCGACAAATTTTTCGGAACTGCCGAGCGCGGCTTCGAGCTCGCGCGTGCGATCCACCATGTCGCGCCAGGAAGCCTGGGTCATGGAGAACTTGTGGTCGGGTCCGGGACGGGTGGGGTCGTCGGTGAAGTGCTTTTCAATCACCCGGGCTCCAAGAGCGACGGCGCCCAAAACGGTAGCGTGGCCGGGAGTGTGGTCGGAGAGCCCTAGGACGGCTTGTGGATAGAGGCGCGCGAAGGTCTTCAGCACGTTGAGATGAATGTGGCGGAAGTTGTCGAGGCTGGCGGTGTAATTGGTATTGCACTGCAGGAGGGCCAGCCCGTGGGCGCGAGGGAGGAGGATACGCATGGCGCGATCCACGTCGTCGAGCGAGGAGGCTCCGGCGGCGAGGAATACAGGTTTGTTCCGGTCCGCTACTTTCTTGAGCATTTCCGGCCAGGTGATGTCGCCGGAGCCGATTTTGAAGGCGGGGACAAAGGGATCGAGCAACTGGATGGCTTCGAAGTCGTAGGGTGTGGAGAGGAAGTCGATGCCGGCTACGGCGCACTCGCGGGCCAGCGCTTCGGTCCAATCCCAAGGCAGGGACGCGTCTCTATAGACCTCGAATACCGGTTTCTTCCAGGCGGCCTGGTGCGAGAGCTTGCCCAGGCTCTCGAAGCCGCGCTGGCTGACAATCTTGGAGGCGCGGAAGTGTTGGAACTTGGCGGCATCGGCGCCGGCTTCGGCCGCCTGGTGGATCAACGCCGCGGCGCGTTCGAGCGATCCGTCGTGATTCGCGGAGATGTCGGCGATGAAATAGGTGGCCGAATCCGGACCAATCTTGCGATCGGAGATGGAGAATCCGGCGCTGGCGGTGTCAAGCATAGGCCAGCTCCTTCGAGGATCGAAGGGCGCGGAAGCGGTGCAGGCCTTCGTCGAGGCCGGGCATTTGCGCACCGAGAACGCGGCTGACTTTGCGGATATCGAGCGAGGTATCGAGTGGCCGCGGTGCTTTCAGCTTTGCGCCTTGGAGCTTGGCCGGAAGAATCTCGCAGCGGTCGAACTCGAAGGTTTCGGCGAGACGGCAGGCGAATTCGTACTTGCTGCCAGACCAGGATCCAGCCAGGTGAAAGATTCCGGAGTTGCCTTCGCGCAGCAGTTCGAGGATCGGCGCGGCCAGATGGTTGACCAGGATGGGAGAGAAGATGACGTCCGTGAATCCAGGGACTTCGAGCCCGGCTTCGAGCCGCTCGATGATCCACTCCGCGAGGCTGAGTTTGCGGCGCGAGTTGTGGTGACGATGCCAGCCGTAAATGTTGGTCCGTAAAACGAGTGAATCCGGATTCTCGTTCCGGGCCGCGTTCTCGCCCTCGCGCTTGCTGCGCGCGTAGATGTTGCAGGGCGCGGGCGCGTCGCTCTCGCGCCAGTTCCCGCGCGTGCCATCAAAAACGGAATCGGTCGAGATGTAGGCGAACCGGGCCCCGGATTCCGCACAACAGGCAGCGAGTTGGCGAGTCACCTCCACATTCACCTGCCAGGCGGACGGCACATGCGTCTCGCAATAATCCACATCGGTGAGCGCCGCGCAGTGAATGACGGCGGCCGGCCGGTGCTTTGCGAGAATGGCTTCGACTGCCTGCGGATCCGTCAGGTCGCCGTCGGCGACGCCGTACAGCGGCACGATGGGAAGGCGCATGGCCTCATATTCCGCGGCGAGCGCGCCGCCGAGGAGTCCGCTGGCGCCGGTAATCAGGATGGTTTTCGGCGTCATTTGGCGACCGGCTCCGCGAGAGATGGGATCGGCTCGCCAGTGAGGCGGCAGAGATCATCCGTCGAAAGCCACTGCGTATTGTTGTCGGAGGAGTACGAGAAGCCGTCGTGGATCTCGCGGCCTTCCGGCCATTGGCCCGCATTCCACCAGGGGAAGTTCGGGCGGATGACGAACATGTCGTCGAGTTCGAGAGCCTGGCGGGCTTCGTCTTCTGAGAGCAGTATTTCGTGGATCTTTTCGCCGGGACGGATTCCGACTTCGCGGATCCGGCAGCCGGGCGCGAGCGCGTGCGCCAGATTCAACATGCGCATGCTCGGGATTTTGGGGATCAGGACCTCGCCGCCGTGCATTCGCTCGATGCCGCGGATGACGAAGCGGGCGGCCTGTTCGAGTGTCAGCCAGAAGCGCGTCATGCGCGGATCGGTCAGCGTGACAACGCCTTCGAGACGCTGTTGGCGGAATAGCGGGACGACGCTGCCGCGGCTTCCGACCACGTTTCCGTAGCGGACGCAGGCGAAGCGGGTGGGTCCGGCGCCGGCGTAGGCGTTGGCCTGGACGAAGAGCTTCTCGCTGACGAGTTTGGTCGCTCCGTAGAGGTTGGCCGGATTGACGGCTTTATCGGTCGATAGCGCCATCACCCTCTGGACGCCAGCGTCGATGGCGGCATCGATAATGTTGCGCGCTCCGATTACGTTGGTGAGGACGGCTTCGATGGGATTGTACTCGCAGGCGGGAACCTGTTTGAGCGCAGCAGCGTGGACGACGACGTCCACTCCGTCGAAAGCGCGGCGCAAGCGCGAAGGATCGCGGACATCGCCGAGGAAGTAGCGCATGGATTCGTGATCGTAGCCGCCGGCGCGCATTTCATACTGCTTCAATTCGTCGCGCGAAAACACGATCAGCTTCTTCGGATGGTATTCCGCCAGAAGAATTTCGGTGAGCTTCTTGCCCAACGATCCGGTGCCGCCGGTTATTAATAGGTTTATTTCTGTCCAGTTCATGACAATTGCCTTGCGCTGCCGGTTCTACGCTTCCTTGGTCTGGTAATACTTCTGATACTTGCCGTATTGGCCGTAGTAGTAGTAGTTGTTGCTCATCTCTTTGTCCACTTCGTTTAGCGCGACGCCGACCACGGGAGCGCGTAAGCGTTCCAAGGTCCGTAGGACGCTGGCCACGGCCTTGCGGTTGGTTTCTCCGGCGCGGGTGACGACCAGGACGCCGTCGACGGCGGTGGCCATCTGCAAGGGCTCGGCAAAACCCAATAACGGCGGCGCGTCGAGGATGACCAAGTCGTATTCGGCGGCTGCCTCTTCGAGCAGTTCCGTCAGACCGCGTCCGACGAGATCGGAGGCGCGGCGCGAAGGCGGTCCGGCGGGAAGAATGTGCAGGTCGGGAAGACCTTCGAGCGGGATGAGAGCGCTGCGCCAGGGCAACTCGCCGAGCAGAACATTCGAGAGTCCGGTGGCGCCGCTGAGGCCAAAGCGGCGGTGAACGCTCGGACGGCGCAGGTCGCCGTCGATGAGCAGAGTCTTCTTGCCTTGCTCGGCGTGGGCGACGCTGAGGTTCGCGGCGGTGGTGGATTTGCCTTCACCGGGTGAGGCGCTGGTGACTAACAGGGAGCGAATCCGGCGATCGATATTGGCCAGGAGGATGGAATTTCGCAAGGTCCGGATGGCTTCGCCGTAGCTGGAGATCGCCATGTTCTTCGAGTCGCCGGAGTGGAGCAGCGCGGTGCCGGCGGGTCCGTGGATCGAGCCGATGCGGTGCTGCCAGCTTTTCACGACGGGCAGAGTGCCGATGACGGTGGTCGAGAGGGTTCGGGCAACCTGTTCGGGATCGCGGATGGTGTTATCGAGCAGATCGGTGATGATCGCAAGGCCCATCGCGAGAAGCAGCGAGACGAGGAACGCCATCATGGCATTCAGGCGGACATTCGGGAAGACTGGATTCAAGGCGGGGCGCGCAAGATCCGCAATGCGGATTCCGGAATTCTGGAAGCCCGCGTTAATTCCGGCTTCCTTGATCTTGCGGATCAGCTCTTCGTAGAGTTTCTTGTCGGCTTCGGCTTCGCGCTTGAGGGATTGGTATTCGAAGCTGTTGACATTCAAGCGGTCGTACTCGGCTTTGGTGTCCCCAACGGCTTTCTTCAGCATCGCTTCACGATGGGAGGCGTCATTGAATTCGATCTGCACGCGGCGGGCGATGTTCTCGCGCGACGCCTTCAATTGCTTTTCGACTTCGGCGATCTGGGCGGCGGCTTTCCGATATTCCGGATGGCCAGATCCGTAGTGCGCGGCGGTTTCGACGAATTTCTGTTCGGCATCGTTCAGCCGTTCCATCAGCCGCTTCAGTGCTTCGCCTTGCGTCGAAACTTGCGCGGATTCGAGGGAGCCGGATTTGGCGGAATTCCAGGATGTCTCTTTCCGAACGCGATCCGCTTCGGCGTTGGTGTATTCCTGATTCAGCTGCAGCAGGCGCGCCGAGAGGATATTGGTTTTTTCCTCGGGGTTGATGATGTTCAGCTCGCGCTCGAAGTGGTTCAGCGCCATGCTGGAGGTCTCCATCTTGGCTTTCAGTTCCTCCAATTGCTTTTCCATGAAATTGGAAAGGCTGGCCGAGGAACGGATGCGGATGTTGTAGGTGTGTTCGAGATACGATTCGGCGACTCCGTTCGCGACTTCCGAGGCGAGCGCCGGATCGGGGGAACGATAGCTGATCAGCAGCAGGTACGTGTTGGGCGGGCGGGTTACGCGAAGATTCGGCAGCAGCATCGGAGCGGCTTCGACGCGGGCCGCGTTGGCTGGCAAAGGCGTCCGGTTTTCGCGCATGGCCAAGGACTGCTTTCGAGCCACGGGACGCAGGACGGAGTCTGACTGAATGAGCTTGATCTGGGTGGCGAGGAACTGGTCCGCATCATTGATGAGGGCGCGGTTGGCTTCCTGTCCGATGACCCCCGGTGGCACCTGGCGGTCCACATCAATGGTGGCGGTCGCTTCGTAGACGGGCGTAATCCGCGCCGAGATCAGGATGGTCGCGATAACAGCGACCGCAACGAAGCCCAGGATCTTCCAACGATAGCGGCGAAGAATCCAACCATAGTGCGAGATCGGAATGCCGCGATCTTCCTGCTGCTCCGGCGGCGGACCGGCGGAGAAGCTGAGAAGCTTCGGCTCGATGATCTGCGTAAACTGCTTTTCCGTAATTTCGTTCGTCATGGGAGTGATTACCGGGCGCCCCAAATCAAGAGACCGGAAGCGGTGGATGCGCCAAAGCCGACGATACGTTCGAGGGCCTGCATCGACGCGCGGCGTGTGCGGTTGTCGGGGATATAAAGGATGTCGCTGGGCTGAACCGCGATGTCGGGCTGTTTGCGGTCGATAATCTGGCGGAGGTCCACGGTGATCTCCTTCTTCTCGGCCGTCACCGGATCCTTGCGATAAATAAATGCCTGTTTGGTCGCGTAAGGCAGCAGACCTTCGGCGAGCGCGAGCAGTTGCAGGACCGTGGTTTCCGAAGATTCCCGAATCGCGAAGACGCCGGGCTTCTTCACGTTGCCCACCACGTACACGTGCCCCGCGTCCGGCACACGAACCTCTTCACCGCCGGTCAGGCGGAGGTTGAGAGCGGGATCGGAACCTTCGATCAGGCCTTTGACGGAGATCTTGCGGAGGTCTGCCGGCATGCCGGCGCGGGCGGGAATCGAAATTAGGATTTCAGAGCCCGCTTCGGTGCCGAGGCCTTCGGCGCGAGTGATGGCGTCGAGAAGCGTGACGGTTCCGTAGGCCTGAAATGTCACCGGCCGGTGAACGGCGCCTGAAACACTGATCGGGCGGGAGTGATATTCCGAAACTGTGACGGTCACGACCGGGTCCACCAGGATGTTTTCGGCTTCGAGAGCCGACGAGATGTCACGTTCCAGTTCCGCCGGCATCAGGCCGCTAGCCTGGATGCGCTTCTTGAGCATCGGCAGGCGGATGTTGCCGTCCGGCGAGACGCGAATGGTGCGCGAAAGTTCCGGCGCATCGTAGATGGACACGGCGATCAGGTCATCGGCGCCGATGGGCTGAGCGGGCAGGTTGCCGCCCGGGTCGGTAGGCGCGGCGGGCCGGTTTTGGGCTCCAAGGAGGAAAGCGATGACGAGCCCGAGGATAGCGAGGCGAATGAGTTTAGGCATGAGTGGTGAGTTCCTGTGCGCGCATGGGAGCGGCATTGGCGGACGCGCCGAGCATGGCGTGATTCAAGAGGGATTGGAGGAGGGATTCGAGTCCAGCCAAGCGGGCCTCCATGCGGTCCAGACGGTCGCGCACGGCGGATTCGGGGTCGATCTGCGATTCGACGGAAGTCAGGACCGCTGTGCGGGCGAAATCGCTCAAATTGCGTGACCCGCGAAGCAGGCAGGCAACGCGCAAGTTTTCGAGTTCCTCCTGCGTCAACCGGAAGTTGACGAGGCGGCTGCGAACCTTAAATGTGGACATTTGAATTTAGGAGGCTTTTGCGCCGCGGGCACGCTCGGGTTGGGCTTGCATACGAGAATTTTCGGCAGGCCAGGCCTGATCGAGGGAGAGAGTTACGGCAATGGCACGTTGCAGAAGTTGGACGCCAACGATTAATTGATTGCGATCGGCGTCCCGCAGCAGCTTTCCCCGGAGTCCGCGGAGAGGGCCGTCGTCGATCGTGACTTCGTCGCCTGCTTTGAGAAGCTTGCAGGGCTCGACCGGCAGGCCGGAAGCGGCGATGGTCATGAGATTATCGATTTCAAAGCCCGGCACCGGTTCCGGCTTGCCGCCAAATCCGACGATGCTGGTGACGCCCGGCGTGGACAGGGCGAGGGCGCGCTGATCGGCGGACATGCTGCAAAATACGTAGCCAGGAAAGAGAGGCAATTCAAGCGTACGGGTGCGGTCCGACCAGCGGCGCCGGGCGACATACACGGGCACGAAGGTCTGGAGGCTCCGGATCGCCAAGGCGGCCGAAACCGGCTTTTCGTGTTGATGCCGCGCGGTGAGCGCATACCAGCGGGTATCGTGCATACCTGTTGCCTTTCCTTGGTCGGTCGCCGGCCGTAACCGGCTGGTTTTTCAGGGAGGACCGTTCAACGCTTGTCATACGGCCGCCCCCGTCGGAAATGGCCTCGGCGGAAGCGTTTCGAACAGAGCTTACGCTCTGTGAGTCACAGAACCGGTGTTTTTCCCTGGCAGGACCGGTGTGCCGTACAACAAATGGTGTATGGCGTAAGCGAATATTCTCAGCGCAAAGATGGCAGGTGAGTCGGCTTACAGATACTTACTGTTTGGCAGGCTTTTGCGTGATACAGTTGACCGCTTGGCCTCGAAGTACAGCATTTCCGTTTTTTTTCCGGCCTACAATGATGCGCCGTCGCTGCCCGTGCTTTTGAGCAAGACGTTCGAGGTCTTGCGAGCGCACTTCGACGATTTTGAAGTGATCGTGGTGAACGACGGAAGCCAGGATAAAACCGCCGAAGTTTTGGCGGAGATCGAGCGCGAGAATCGCCCGTGGATGCGGGTGGTCACGCACGCCGTCAACCGTGGATATGGCGGCGCGCTGCGCAGCGGTTTCGACGCGGCGACCAAGGATTTGATTTTCTATACGGACGGCGACGGCCAGTATGATGTCGGGGAACTGCCGAAACTGCTCGAGAAGATGACGGCCGACGTTGGCCTGGTCAACGGGTTCAAGTTGGAGCGTAACGATCCGGCGCACCGCGTCCTGATCGGTAAATTGTATAACGGCTTTGCGCGATTCCTGTTCCGGATCCGGCTGCGTGATATCGATTGCGACTTCCGGCTGGTTCGGCGCGAACTGCTCGAGGAAATCGAGCTCACTTCGACGAGCGGAACGATCTGCGTCGAGTTAGTCAGGAAGCTGGAACTCTCGCGCTGCCGAGTACGCGAAGTTGGTGTTCATCATTACGCCCGCCAACACGGGCGGTCGCAATTCTTCCGGATTCGGTCTCTGGCAACGACCTTCTCGCAGATCGTGCGCTTGTGGTTCCGGTTGGTGGTCTTCGCCCGGGTGCCGCGCATGCAATCGTTAGTGGCATGGTTGTCCCCGCAGTAAATCTAGCACCCGCCATCGCAGCTACCGAAACGGTTTGGCGCGTCCACATGGCGAAGCTGCTCGCGCAGGGCGGCCCTTTCATCCTTGGCGATCAGCTTTCGGAGTTTCAACGCGAATTCGCGGACGCGATGCAGTGCAAGTTCGCTGTCGGCGTAGGCACGGGAACAGCGGCAATCGAACTCAGCCTGCGCGATGCGGGCGTCTCCGGCGAAGTGATCACTTCCGCATTGACCGCTCCGTTTACTGGAGTCGCGATCGCCGCAGCAGGATGCGTACCGAAGTTTGCGGACGTGGATCCGGATACACTTCAGGTCGATCCGGAGGACCTGGCGGCCCGCATCGGAAAGAAGACGCGCGCGCTGGTTCCGGTGCACTTGTATGGGCAACCCTGCGCGATCGATCGGATTGCGAAGATCGCACGCGCGCACCGGCTGGTTATGATTCAGGATGCGGCGCAGGCGCATGGAGCGCGCTTTCAGGGCAAGGCGCTCGGTGCGTTCTCCGACTACGTCTGCTACAGCTTCTATCCCACCAAAAATCTCGGCGCATTAGGTGATGGCGGGGCGATTCTGACGAATCGGAACTCGATCGCCAAGAGGTTGCGGAGTTGGCGCGACGGCGGACGGCGCGGAGCGCAGATTGCTTTGACGGCGGGGATCAATTCGCGGCTGGACGATTTGCAGTGCTGTTTTCTGCTGGCTTTTCTCACGAAATTGAGCGAATGGAATGCGCGGCGGGCCGAGATCGCGGCGCTCTACGACGAGGCGCTCGTAGGTTGCGCGGGAATCCGCTTCGTGAAGCGGGATGCTGGAAGCGCAAATCATTTGTACGTCGTGCGCGCGGAGAGGCGCGATCGGCTGCGAGCATTTCTTACGAAGGAAGGCATCGGGACCGGCGTCCACTATCCGGTTCCGCTTCACCTGCATCCGGCATTCGCGAGTGCGAAACAGAAAAAGGGGAGCCTCCCAAACGCGGAAAAAGCGGCGAAGGAGACTGTCTCCCTGCCGCTTTGGCCTTACCTTGCCGATGACGCGGTCCACTATGTGGCGGACCGCGTCCGGCGTTTCTATCGTTAGCTGTTTAGAAGATCAGCTTGATACCAAGCTGAAGCTGGCGTGAGCTTCCGAGGTCACCGCGGGTGGTGCGGGTGGCCAGGATCTGGCCGAAGCTCGCGGCTAGCAGGTTGTTGACCGGCTGCGCGAAGTTCGGATGGTTGAGCAGGTTGAAGGCTTCGGCGCGGAACTGCACGGAGAAGCGTTCCTTGATCTGGGTAATCTTGGCGATGGACAAATCGACGTCCTGGAAACCGGGCGACGTCAGGATGTTGCGTCCCGCGTTGCCGAATCCAGTGGCCTGCTGCGTGAACGCCGCGCGATTGACGAAGCCGGATGGTCCGGGATTCGGCAGATACAGCGGCACGCCAAGATTCACAAATGGCCGATTATTCGCGAGCAGACTGCCCCGCGTATCGGAAGCATTAATGATCGGGCTAAACGGATTGCCGGACTGCATGTTGACGATGGGCGACAAGGTCCAGCCTTCGAGCAGGCGGCGGGTGAAGGCGCTATTGCCCTTCCACGGAGCGAGGTAGGTTCCGCTGAGGACGAAGCGCTGGCGCGCATCGAAATCGGATAGGGCGCGCTCGGCGGCCAGGTTGCGGTAATCCTGCACCTGGGCTCCGCTGGAGCCAACCGAGTTGTTATCGATCGACTTCGAGACTGTGTACGACGTGTTGAAGCTGATGCTCTTCGAAAGGCGGCGATCGGCGCTGATCCAGAGCCCGTTATAGTTCGAATTTGAAACCGCCTGCTGGTAGTTGATGCTCGAGAAGCCGGGGATCGGACGGATTCCGAGGATGCCCTGGTTCAGGTCGCCGGCAATGCGGAGATGGCGGCCCTGGCTTCCGACGTAACTAACCTGGAACACGGTGCCGAAGGCTTCGTGCTGGATGTTGGTGTTGTAAGAGAATACGCGACCGCTCTTGAAGTTCGGATCCACTGCCGCGATCGCGCTCGATCCGCCGGGAGGTACCGCGAATGGGTTCGCCAGGTTGATGTTGCTGGTGTTGTTGACGGACGCGGAGAAAGGCGGATTCGCGGCCAGTCCGGAAAGAATGTTCAGCACTGGCTGATCGTAGTAGAAGCCGGCTCCGGCGCGAACGACCGTTTTGCCTTTTCCGAACGGATCGTAGGCGAAGCCGACGCGCGGTCCGAAATTGGTGAACTGCTTGTTATAGGGCCGCTCGATCCCATTGGTGCCAACCCGAATGACCTTGTTTTGGCTGAAATCATAGATGCCCATCCGGTCGTGAATTTCGTTGGGGACGCCGTTATACTCCCAGCGGAGTCCGAGATTCACGGTCAACGTCTTGGTGACTTTGTAGTCGTCCTGCACGAAGAGGCCGAGGGCATTCGCGCGGAAGGCAGGCGTGACGGAGAAGGCGGTTTCCGTGGCGGAAGTCGGGGTTCCGGCGAGGAAGGTGGCCATGGAGGCGAAGCTGAGAACGCCACCGGTACCGTAATTGAAGTTGTTGTTCCGTACGCGTCTGAATTCCGCGCCGACGCGGATGGAGTGCTTGCCCTTCACCCAGGCGAGCGTGTCGTTGTACTGAAACGTGGTGTCGCCGCGGCCTTGCGGGAATCCGCTAATGCCGCCGAATTCCGGTCCGCCACCGCCGCCGCCCGCGACCACGATCTGCGGGAAAACAGTAGACGGAGAAGTGATGCCGAAGTCCGAGGGGAGGCCGGTGAACAGCTGTCCGAACGTGATGTTGACGCGGTTGAGGCCAGCGTGGAATTCGTTGGTGATATTTGGCGAGAGGACGCGGATGTAGCCGAACGCGAGGAAGTAGCGCTTGGCCGGGCGCGCGTCGCCGAAGCCGGGAAGGTTGTTGCCTTGCAGCGTCGGCTCCGTGCGTTCGTCGCGATTGGTGATAAACGAACCGAAGATCGTATCCTTCGCCGACAGTTGATGATCGATGCGGCCGGTGAACTGGTTCAGGACCCGGCGGCGAGGATTCGAACCCTGGAACAGGAGTCCGGTGGGATCGGTGGCTTTCGGAATCAGCGTCAGGAGTTGCCTGATCACCGGATTCGTGACGGTGGCACGCTGGGCGTCGGTCGGGACCGGAGCGTTCAACGTGGCGACTTCGCGGCCTTGGCGGCCTTCGTAGCTGTGGAAGAAGAAGGTCTTGTTCTTGATCACCGGTCCGCCGATGGAGTAACCGAAAATGTTGCGCTTGAAGGGGGTGATCGGACCGGGTTTGTCGAAGAAGTTCTTAGCGTCGAACACTTCGTTGCGGACGAATTCAAAAGCGGTTCCGTGGAAGCCATTCGAGCCGGACTTCGAGATGGCGTTGATGATGATTCCGGCGTTGCGGCCGTATTCGGCGTTGAAGGCGTTGGTCTGCACCTTGAACTCCTGAATCATGTCGAGGTTCGGCTGGAAGGTGATCTGGTTTTGCACCATGTCGCTGAGGTTGATTCCGTCGAACAGGTAGTTCGTGGAATCTTCGCGGGTTCCGCTGGCGTTGATGCCGGAGATTCCGATTCCGCTGGGCGCGGCGAGAAAGGTGCGATTGCTGGTGCTGGGAACGACGGTTCCCGCGGTCAGCAGCGCCAGGTCGAGGAAGAAGCGTCCGTTGAGGGGAATCTCGACGATCTTCTTATTGTCCACGGTGGTACCGAGGCTTGAAGATTCGGTCTGAATGCCGCTGGCGGTGGCTTCGACATTTACGATAGTGGACGCTTCTCCGACCGCGAGAGTCGGATCAATACGGCCGCGATCGGCGACGGCGAGAATGACTTGGTTCTCCACGAACGTCTTGAAGCCTGGCTTTTCAACTTTCAGGGAGTACGTGCCTGGGCGGAGAACCGGGAACTCATAATTACCGGCTTCGTCGGATTGGGTGGTCTGAGCAACCTTGGTCAACTGGTTGGTCAGGGTTACGGTGGCGGAAGGGATGGATGCGTCCTGGGCGTCCTTAACGGTTCCGGTCAGCGCGGCATTTTGCGCGAAGGCGGAAATCGAGAAGAGACTCATTAGGGCGAGGATCAACACGAAGGGTTTGTGTTGCATTTATAGCCTCCTGAAGCAATAGTGCCCTGAATGTAACATGACTTTACAAACGAGCAAAGCAACTTGCCGTGAGTGGGCACCACAATGCGGTGAGTGGGCCGACCTTGAGCGGCATCCCTTCAAATTATGGTCGGAACGCAGGGGAAGCTCAGGCCTTAAAACACGAACTTCATGCCCAGTTGGAGCTGCCGCGAAGAGCCTAAATCGCCACGAGCGGCTCGAGTCGCTGTGATAACTCCGAAGTTCTGACTTCCGAAGACGTTACCGGGCTGGCCGAGGTTGGGGTGGTTGAATATGTTGAAGCATTCGGCGCGGAGTTGGAGTTGATAGCGTTCCCGCAAGCGGGTGATTTTGGCAAGGGAGAAATCGATGTTCTGAAATCCCGGGCCGGTCAGAATATTGCGCCCGACGTTACCGAATTCGCTGACCGCGTTAGGCGTAAAGGCCAGCGGATTCAGCCAATTGGTTGCCGACTGATGCACCGGGATCAGCGCCTGGCCCAAAACATAATTCGGCCGGTCGAAATTCTCGAGGCTGCCGGACCGGGAAGTGGGCATGATGGGGCTGAAGGGATTGCCGGACTGCATGTTGACGATTGGCGAAAGGCTCCAGCCCTCGACAATGTACTTCAGCTTTCCATTGGCGGTGAAGGGCAGCAGGTACACGCCGCTGAATACGAAACGATGGCGCGCGTCGAAGTCCGAGAGGGCGTGTTCAGCGGCCACGTTGTACGCATTCTGAATCTGCGGATTGGCGCCGCCGACGGAATTGAGGTCGGTGGATTTGGATAGCGTGTACGACGCGGAGAGCGTGAGGCCCGTCGAGAAGCGACGATTGGCGCTGAACCATAGCGCGTTGTAATTCGACCGCGAGCTGGACTCCGCGATGGTGATGCTGCCGAAGGCCGGATTCGGACGAACCGCATCCACGCCCTGGTTGTAGTCGCGGGAAAGGCGCAGATGGCTTCCGGCGCTGCCGCTGTAGCTGGCCTGGAAAACGGTGCGGAACTGTTCGTGTTGGAGGGTGAGGTTGTAGTGCGCAATGAGACCGCTGCGAAAGTCGGGTGCGACCGCGAACGCGTTGAAGAGAGCGGGTCCGCCGCCCGGGAGGCTGAAGGGCGAAGCCAAATCGATGTTCAATGGGCGCTGTGGAGTGGAGACGAACGAAACCGATCCGGCGAATGGCGGATTGCTGCCGAGGGAGGCGGTCAGGTTGGTGACGGGCTGGTCGTAATAGAGTCCGACCCCGGCGCGGATGACCGTCCGGTTCTTGCCGGTGGGGTCGAAGCTGAAGCCCAGGCGCGGTCCGAAGTTGTGTTTCTGCCCGTCGTAGGGCGATGAGACTCCGCCCCTGCCGACCGGCACGAGCGTTCCAGAACCGAAGTCGTAGACGGCCAGCCGGTTGTGGGTTTCGCTGGGAATGCCGTTGTACTCGTAGCGGAAACCGTAGGTGAGGGCGAAGCGCCGCGAGACCTTGTAGTCATCCTGGATAAACAGGTTGAGCGCGCTGACGCGAAGGGCGGGATTGGCGGCGACCGTCTGTTGATTGGTAGAGTTTGGAATTCCGGCGATGAAGTCGGACATGGAGGCGAAGGTGATGGTGCCTCCGGTTCCCCCGTTGGCCATGTTCGCGCGGAAGCGGCGCCATTCCGCTCCCACCTTCAGGGAATGACTGCCGACGACCCAGGAAAGAGTGTCGGTGTACTGAAAGGTAGTATCGCCGCGGCCTTGCGGGAATCCGGCGATGCCGCCAAACGCCATAGCGCCAGACACCACGATACGGGGAAAGGCGGCGGAGTCGCTGGCGATTCCAAACTCCCGCGGATCGAAGACCTCGGCGTCGGGCACGAAATCGATTCGCACCCGGTTGATGCCCATGCGGAGGTCGTTGGTGACGTGCGGACCGAAGGAGGAAGACAGCCCGATGGCTGCAAAGTAGCGGCTGGCCGGCCGGCTGTCGCCGAATCCGGGGAGGTTGTTGCCTTGCAGCGTGGGTTCAGTGCGGTTGTCGCGGCTCGAGATGAATGTGGTGAAGATCTGGTGGTGCGGGTTCAGGGTGTGATCGATTCGGGCGGAGAACTGGTTCAAATCGCGCCGCTTGGGAATCGCCTGCACATAAAAATTGTTGACGGAATTGGCATCCGGCACCTGTTCGAGCAGCGCGCGGATGACGGGATTTTTGGCAGCCGCGCGCTGTGCGGCCGACGGCACCAAGGTGCGGATCGAGGCCGACTCGCGGCCTTCGCGGCCTTCGTAGCTGGTGAAGAAGAAGGTCCGGTTGCGAACCAGGGGTCCGCCGAGCGAATACCCAAAAATATTCCGCTTGAATGGCCGGATCGGATCGCTTGGCCGGTCGAAATAATTGCGGGCGTCGAAGGCATCGTTGCGAATAAATTCGAAGGCGGTTCCGTGGAGTTGATTCAGGCCGGACCGCGAAATGGCGTTAATGATCATTCCGGCGTTGCGTCCGTATTCGGCGGAGAAGGCGTCGATCTGCACCTTGAACTCCTGAATCATGTCGATATTCGGCTGGAACGAGATCTGATTCTGGGCCATGTCCGAGAGGTTGATGCCATCGAACAGGTAGTTGGTGGAGTCCTCGCGCGCGCCGGAGGCATTGATGCCGGTGGGCCCAATGCGGGTGACGTTGCTGTTGGCGATGCGGTTGTTGGTAGATTGCACCGCGGTTCCCGGAGTCAGGCGGACAAGATCAAGGAAGTAGCGGCCGTTCAGCGGCAGTTCCAGCACGTTCTTGGTTTCGATGACTTCGCCAAGGCTAGCGGTTTCGATCTGCACGCGTCCGGCGTTTTCCTCGACGCTCAAGAAGGTGGATGTATCGCCGATGGCGAGTTGCAGGTCGATCCGGGCGCGCTGATCGACGGTTAACGCGATTTTGCGCTGTTCATAGGTTTTGAAGCCAAAGCGTTCGATGCGCAGTGCATAGGTGCCGGGATGCACCAGCGGGAACACGTAGACCCCGCTATCGCCGGTGATGGTTGAAATAGTGACTCCGGTGAGTTGGTTAATGAGACTGATGGACGCGCCGGGAACGGTGGCAAACTGCCCGTCGCGAACCGTGCCTACCAACGAGGAATTTTGGGCAACCAAAGGTAGGCCTGCCAAGAGAAACAGACCCATTCGAACCCAGGCTTTCCTCAAACGCCCCAAAGAGAAACTCCGCTTCTTCATCGTGACGCAATCGACGGTTCCGGTGTTACCGGCGGGCCAATTCTTTGCGCAGGGCGTCCTCGAAGGCTTCGGCTACTTTGACTACCGGCCGCCCGGAGTAGCCCGGTTTGGCTCCCCACTTGTCTCCCTTCGGATACACCGCAACCCAGTCCCAGACAATGGATTTGCGATCGTCTGTCTCCCCTAGGTGATGAGACAAGACACGCTCCGGATCCCAGAACTGCGCGACACGGAGGTCGGGAATGCGGGCGAGCACCCGCGAAATGGGCACCGAGTCGCTGGATAGGACCTGCTCCCACACGATGAACACCGAAACCGGTTGACCAGGAAACTTCTTCAACACATCTTCGACTGCAGAGGCCCCCTGCAGACATGTGCTTCAACTGGGCGAGAGCAGCACCACGACGCGGGTCCGGTCGGAAGCCGCGTCGAACTGTTGGAAAAGCGACGGAAGATTGGCGCTGCTCAGCGTGGTCAGCGTAGGCTGGCCGTCGGGCACCTGAGTAGTGCGCGACATCTTCCATGCGATGCCAAGTCCGGCCAGGAGAATCCCGAGAACGACGTACTTTGCGTTTTGTTTCAAGGTGCTGCCAGTCAGGATAACGCGAGGCGGCGGCGGTGCGGCGGCAAATTGCGAAACGAAGCCAATTAGCCCGCCATCAGGGAAGCGAAGATTTGGGGAAAGAGAAACGAGGTCGCCACGAAGAGTAAGGAGAACCAGAGGAGTCCGCGGCTGAGCCAACCGGGATTCCTGCCGCATTTCTTCGCTCGGCTCGCCTCAAAGAATCCGTAGGCGATCAGGGCGAGCGACGCGCCCATCAGCCAGGGGCGGTATTTGTCGAGGAAAGCGCCAGCGCCGGCGGCTCCGGCGGCAAGCCACAGGGTTCCGAGGGGAAGGCAGCAACTGGAAGCGGCGAGGACGCTGCCAACGGCGGCGAGGGAAGAGGCGATGGAGCGTTCGCGGGTCAAGCTATTTGGATTGTAGCGTTCGCGCAGGCCGGGCAGGCGCCATGCAACAGGATTTCATGACGGGTCACGCGGAAACCGGCCGGGACCAGCTTTTCGATTTCCGCTGGGCAGCCTTCGATCTCGAAGACCTTGCCGCAGGCGCAGCAATGAAAATGGTGGTGATGCGCTTTGCCCGCGCGCTCGTAGCGAGGTGGCTCGCCAGGGAGTTCGACAGCGGCCAGCCACTTCTCGTCGATCAGATCCTTGACGCCGCGATAGACGGTGGCGATTCCGAGTCCGCCGACGTGTTCGGAGGCAGCGGTCAGGATCTCATCGGCGGAGAGCGGACGTCCGGCCTGTTCGACGGCTTCGCGGATGGCGGCGCGCTGTTTTGTATTTCGAGTCACTTCATCCGCGTCCAAAATGAAAAGGGGCAAGCGTTTCGGCCTGCCCCTTCATGCTAACGCGGGAGAATCCGGTTAGAACGAGTAACGGAGACTCAGTTGGAGGTTGCGGCGATCATCCGTCTTGCTGGTGATCTTGCCGAACGTTCCGGATCGTGGATTGCCGTCGATGCCGCCCCAGTTCGGGTGGTTCGGCAGGTTGTAGGCTTCCGCACGGAACACGACGCGCTGTTTTTCAGTGATCGTGAACTGTTTGAAGAGCGCCAGGTTGATGTTATTGAACGCCGGATTGCGGAAATAGTTCCGCAGGCGGTCCTTAACAATGGTTCCCGCGGCAGGCTGGGTGAACAGTGGGTTGCCGGAGGGGTCCTTAACAGCCAAGTATTGCGCCGGATCGGCGTTCCCGCCCGCCGCGAATTGTCCGGGATAGGTGGCACCCTTGCCAAAATCCGCGTACTTCCAGAAGTACTGGATCTGGTTTCCGCTGCCGGGTCCGATGCCGGCGAAGTCGTCGCCGGTCTGGACCTTGAAGGGCTGGCCAGACTGGTATTGGAAGGTACCGGTGATCTGCCATCCGCCGAGCGCGGTCTTCACAAAGCGACTGCCCGTAGTGCGGAAGATCGGCAGTTCATAGATCCCGTTGACCAGGAACATGTGGGGAACGTCGTAGTCGCACGGACCCCATAGGAAGGTTGCGTCGTAGGCGTCCGGAATCACGTCCCGCTGATTCGATCCGCTGTCGTTGCACTTGGAATACGTGTAGGCTCCGCCGTAGCTGAGCCCATTTTTGAATCTACGGGACACTTCGATCTGGAAGGAGTTGTACAGCGAATTCGCATCGTTGAAGGTTTCGCGGATGGGTCCGAACCCGAGATACGGTCGAAGTGCGTTGACGTTTACGCCGGGATTCGCCTGGATGGTACCGATAGCCGGCTGGTTGATATTCTTCTCGCGCTGCCCATAGAGACCGCGGCGGCCGACGTAGCTGGCGCTCAGCACGGTGCTGAAGCCAATCTCACGTTCCACCGTTGCGTTCCAGTTGTAGGACTGGGGCATATGGAATACCTTGGCCTGGGTGCTGATGCTCAGGGGGAAGGAAGCCCGCGATCCTCCGCCCGGATTGTCGACGTTGCCCGTCGGCACCGAGGCGATCGGCTGCAATGGCGGGTTGCCGCCCAGGAACACCGAATCGCTCACACCCAACTTGGTTGTGTATTTGCCGGCGCCTCCGCGGATCACGGTTTTGTTATTCAGTTGATAGGCGATTCCAACACGCGGCTGGAAGTTGCCGTAATCGATATCGGAATAGTAGCGAGGCTCGGCGCCATTCCGGAACAGGCGATCGAATTCACCCGTGGTGGCGATCGGCACCCGGCCCTTTGCGGAATCCGGCCAACCGTTACCGGGAATCACGACGCCATTGTAAGCGTCGCCGGAACCGGCGATCGGGTTGCCGGTCACTCGGTCCACCTTTACGGCCTTCGACGGATCGTAGTACTTAGGATCGAAGATCGACAGGTTGCCCCACAGGCTGTAATAGGGCTGGATGATCGAATAGCGGACGCCGTAGGTGACCTTCAGCTTCTGGTTCACCTTCCACTCATCCTGGGCATACCCTTCATACATGTGACCCCGGTATGGTGTGAACGACCGAATCCCGATCTCGGCGTAGCTGTTGAAAAGGCCGAGGGCCGCATCGCCGGCCGGCACGCCGGTGCCGCCTGGACGCGAAGCGCTGAATTCAAAGCGGCCGTTCTGGTTGTCGGTGCCGCCGGGGACGCCCTGCACATTGATCTGATCGTAGTCGTTCTGGCCTGAGCGTTCGAAATTGAATCCGAATTTCAGCGTGTGGCTTCTCAGAATCTTGGTCAGGTTGGTCGATGCAGTGTAAATCGGGCCGGTCGAGTTAGACGGGTACGGGCTACCCGAGTAATCGTTGAACGGCGTCAGCGAGATTGCAGGCAGTTTATTGGGGCGGTCTTTGCCCGAATAGATGTACGGATAGTTCAGGCCGTACGTATTCCGATCAAATGCCGGAGAGTCCGTCATGCGGATGAACACCTGGTCGCGGCTGGCAGTGATCAAAGTTTCAAGAACCAGGGTCGGGCTGAAGGTGTGCGTCCAGTTCAACGACGCCGACTGGTTGGGCCGGTCGAACGTACGCGACGAAAACAAGTATGTGGTTTGGAACGGATTGATATCGAGGAAGTGGAAAAACGATGTCCGGAACTTGAAGGAGTCTCTCGATGTAGGCAGGTAATCCAATCCCAGGCTGTCTTTCCGCTGATCGGTTGGCGCGGATGCGACGCCGTACCAGTTCGCGTTCGAAAGGTCTACGTTCGGCAGCGGGTAAACCGCGAGCAGTGCTATTCCGTTCGGACTCTGCCTGGCTTTGGGAATAATGTTGCCGGAGAAGGGCAGACCGTTCGACGGGTCTTTGATGATCTGCACCGCGTTCGAGTTGTACCAGAGATTGGGAGCTGTCAGCCATTCGCCGAAGTCCCCGTTTTTCATACGCGCGGTCGGAACGATACGCGTGTTAGTGGCCGTCTGGCGGCGCTTCGCCCACTCCTGGCTCCATGTAAAGAACAGCTTGCTGCGGTCCGCATTGAATATCTTCGGAATGAAAATCGGGCCGGTGACGTTGTAGCCAAATTGATTGAACTTGTTGATCGGTTGTGAATTGGTCGCTGGGTTCCGATTGCGAGACCAGGTATTGGCGTCCATCACATCGTTCCGGAGATACTCGTATGCCGTCCCGTGGAACTGGCTGGTACCGCTCTTGGTGACAACGCGGATCTGTCCTCCGGACGAGCGGCCATATTCGGCCCCGTAGCCCGCCGTCAAAATCTGCACTTCCGCGACGTTGTCGATGTCCGCCGTGCCGATTGATTCTCCGTTCGACCGGGTGCGGATACCCACCGCGCCGTCGAAGGTGATCAGCGTTTCCTGAGAGCGTGCTCCATTAATATTGAAGCCGCCCGTTCCCAAGCCGAAGTTGAATCCGCTGCTGTTGCCTCCGCGAACGCCTGGCTTCAACTGGGCTAAAAACACCGGATTGCGGCCGTTCAACTGAAGGTTGTTGATCTGCGAGCTCTCGATGACCTTGCCGAGCGCGCCTGATTCGGTTTGAAGTAACGATGCCGTTGAGGTCACTTCCACAGTTTCCGTGACTGCGCCTACCTGCATCTGCACGCTAATGTTCGTCGGCAGACTGGCATCGACGTTGTTGTCTCGGGATTCGTATTTCTTAAAGCCAGCCTTTTCGACAATGATCGTATACAGGCCGGGCGGGACGGAGGGCACGGTGTACGTGCCGGTGCCTCCTGACATAGCTTCGCGAATCTGGCCAGTGGCCTGACTTCGAACGGTGATCTTGGCGTTCGGCACCACGGAACCGGAGGCGTCCAGGACTACGCCACTGATATTCGCGCTATCCGATTGAGCCCATAGCAGACTTGCGCACAGAACAAATGCAGCAAGCCAAAATCTACTTAGAAAAAGTGAACGTACTCGGTTCATAAACCCCCAATTAGATCCAAAGCAACGAAGTCACAGCCATCGCCGACGAAGAGAACAGGCTTCGTGGACGGACTCGGAGCCAAGCTAGCAGTACCCGGCCCGGAAACTAGCATGAAGTTTACGGTGTTCGTTACCCGTGTGTCAACTTATTTTCACACTGTGCCGAATCTCTAACTTCCATAGATTCCTTGGGTTGCGTTCCATTTTTAGAAGCCCGTATCCATTTGTATACACCGGGGAAGCACGCGAATCTTTCATTCCGTCAAACTGGATTGATTACAGAGACTTAACCCTTATGAGGGGTTCCAGTACCATGACCAAGCAGCATACGATCAACCGTAATCCGGACGATTTGGTCCGCTACCTCGGCTTTCGTGAGCGCACCGGAGGGCTTATACCACTCTGCCATGTAGAGAACGATTCCGAAGAAGCTTAGAGTAGCCATGCTTACGTTAATTCCGGGCAGCGCTCCGGCGTCCTGCGCTTCCTGGATGCTTTGGCGTACGAAATCGTAGAAGGCCCGGCGCCTGCGCGCGACCTTGCGGGCCCGGGTCCGTTGCAGGCGGCTGCTTTCCTCGATGGCGCGGGTGAGATAACCGCCGCTCTCGATGATGAGGTTGACGTAGTTGGAGGTCATGGCCCGCAGCCGCTCGTGCGGATTCTCAATTTCGCGAACCGGATCGATGACGACTTCCTGCACGCGGTCCATGGCGAAGTTAACCATGCTGAACAGGAGTTCTTCCTTGGTCTGGAAGTAATGATAGAGGCCCGCTTTGGTGAGGTCGACCGCTTCGGCGATTTCGCCGAGCGTGGTTGCGTCGTAGCCTTTACGGCAGAACATTTCCGCGGCCGCATAGTGAATATTCGCCAGCCGGATTTGTCTTTTTTTCATGGACCCCGCCCAGACGCCCCATGGGTTTCTATCAGACGGCGAGAGCCGCTGTCAATGCGTAGGCGTCATATGGAGGATGGCGAAGCCAATTTGCCCGTGAATATTTTCCGCTGGATGCGCGACATCGCCGCCTCCAAACCAAACGCGGACGCCGGTGCCGTCTTCGAGAAGCTCGACGCTGGGGTCACACACGACTTTGGAATTCCAAGGTTCGGTGCCGGCGAAAATCGGAAAGCCTTCGACGCGCGTCCAGGCGACGCCGTCCGTGGACGACGCCATTCCAAGGCGGCGATTCTCGGCACGATCGCGCCCGGTGTAGAGCATCCACCAGCGGCCGTGGCTAGTCCACACGGCTGGCTCGCCAAGTCCGATTTCATCGAAGGCGTTGGCTGGGCCCAGTTCAAGAATGGGATTGGAACGCAGCTTGGTCCAGCGAATTCCGTCGGTCGAGCGCGCGACGCCGAGGCGCTGACGGCGGGCGCGATCCTGGCCGAGATAGAACATGTAGAGCGAGTCGCCGGAGCGGATCACGTTGGGATCGGCGACTCCTTTTTCGTCCCAGCTTCCGGCGGGACCGGGTTCGAGGACGGGTTGTGGATGCTTCTGCAGCGAATCGAAAGTGGATCCCGACGCGAGTCCGATTTTCAGGATCGGACTGCCTGCCTCATACCAATAGCGTTTGGTGACGCCATCGATCAGGGCGGAACCGTTGGCTGCGATGTAGGCGCCTTCCCAGGGAAGAGCCGGCGACAGAATCCTCGCGCGGCGCGTCCAGGTCTTCCCATCGGGCGACGTCGCGATGCCGGTGTGCCAGGTCTTGCCGTCGAAGCCGGAATATAGATTCGCGTAGGCGGCTTGGTCGCGGACGATAGATGGATTCAGGACGTCCACCGAATCCCAGCCGTTTCCGCGGCCGAGGACAGGATGCTTGTCCACTTCCCACGCGAAACGGATGTTCGAGGCGGTTCCTTGCGGCGCGGGAAGACGGAAGTCGGCGTATTTGCCGCAACCTGCCAACGCGACGAGCGCGAACGTGAAGGCGATCCGCTTCAAGCGGGAATCCGGAGCATCAGCGTAGTGCCTTGGCCAGGTCTCGATTCCAGATTCATTTCGCCGCCCAGCAGGCGCACCCGGCGTTTGACGCTGACCGGACCCAGGCGCAGGAGTTCGAGTTCGTCGAGCGAATAGGATCCGCTGAACGGGAAGCCTTTGCCGTTGTCTTCGACGGTGACTTCGAGTTTCTCGTCGATCTTCGACATCGAAACCGCGGCGCGCGTGCTGCCGGAGTGTTTATGGATGTTATTCAAGGCTTCGCGCACGATTTGCAGAAGCTCGAGGGACATCTCAACCTCGGGCGGATCGCCAAAGTCCCCGCTTGAGAAGGACGCGACGATTCCGCTTTCGCGCTGGAACTGTTCGACCATGCGAGAGATGGAGGCGCTCAAGCTGCCGCCTTGTTCCATGGGCCGCATGCTGCGAACGAAGCTACGCAGTTCGCCGACCTGCGAACGGCAGAGTGCCTGGAGCTGTTCGAGTTCGAGCTTGGCGGCATCCAGATCGCGCGTCATGAGTTTCTTCACGATCTCCAGGCGCATTTGAAAGCTGATAAAGCTTTGCAGCGGGCCGTCGTGAAAATCAGCAGCGATGCGTTGCCGCTCGGCTTCGCGCGCACCTTGCGCTTCGCTGCGGAACAGCACGGCCTGACGCGCCGATTGCGCTACGCGATCTTCGAGATGCCGCTTTTGCACGGCGCCCATGCAGGCGACGAGTCCGGCGGCGAGGACGACGTGCCAAGGCGCGGGCTGTTTCGGAGCGGGCAGAAAAACGCACAGCGAGCAGACGAGGAAAACGATGACCACGCGAATCAGATCATGCACCAGCACTGCATTCGCCAGCGTATAGGCGTAGAGAATCGCAGAAAGCCACCAGCCGGCGGAGGCGGGTCCGGCGACGGACCACAGGACGAACAGAGCGGTGTCAACGATCAGGCCTGCGATCGCCCAGCGTCCCGAATCGAAGCGGCGGGTGAAATAACCGAAGACTCCGAAGACCGCGATGGCGGCGAACAGCCACAAAACAGGGTCGGAGATTCTGGTCGCTGAAAAGGCGTAGAGCGCGGCGCAGCCCACCGTCAGAATCAGGCGGGTGGTCCGCAGCGCGATGCGCCAGAGGTGAGGAAGCATGGTGTTTCGGACGCTATTTTACATACAGGTAGAGGCGGTGACTGCGGCCTTCGCCGTCGTCATCGATATCCACGATTTTGACCGGTTTCCAAGCCGAAAATTCGAAGTCATGGGCCACGATGCGGGTTCCCGGCTTCAGCTGCTTGTCGAGAAGCTTGGCTACTTTGTCATTGGAAACCGGCAGCAGATAGACGGCCAGCAGGTCCGCCTTCGAGTAATCCTGATCGAAAATATCGCCGTGGATGATGCGGGCGGTTTTGGCGAGCCCGAGTTCTTCGATTCGATCGGAGCTCTGATGATAGAGAGCTTCGTCGTATTCGACGCCAATGGCGTTGGCTTTGAATTTTTTTGCGCCGATGATGACGATGCGCCCGTCCCCGCTGCCCAGGTCGAACATGGTCTCGCCGGCCTTCAGGCTGCCCAGCTCGAGCATCTTTTCGACGATGGATTCTGGCGTCGGATAGTATGGAGCCAGTTTCTCGGTCTTCTCCTTCTTCTCCTGCCCGTAGGTAACGAGCGCGGTCAGAAGTGCAAGGGGAAGCAACAGCGCGGCGCGGCGAGTCATCGGCATTCTCTCCGTTTCATTGGCAGGCTTCGAGGCTGCACCAGAATCGAGTCCAGATCCGCGCGGCGGCCGCGGCAAACCCTAAGGCTCAATATACAGGCGAACCCGATTGCTTGTTTGACCGGCTCCCGCGGCGCCGACTTCGATGTACAGTTCAGCGGGGCCGTAATTCACGATTTTCGGAAGCTCGACTTCGATGAGATAAAAGCCGGCGTAGGGTGCGAGAACCGCGCGCGTCACTTCGATCGGCGAGCGATCGAGATAGGCGCGAACGGGTGCCACGACGGAGGGTGGCTGATCGACCGGGGCGGCGACGCCGGCGGGCCAATCCGGACGAACCCGGCCGAGGCCGGTGGCGAGGATCTGCATCCGCGTATTGGACCGCGCGGGCCGCATGGAATCGAGAACCAGGCCGGAATCCGCATCAAGCAACATGGGCGTCCCGTCCCGATCAACAAAGATAGCCGGAGAGGCTTCGCGCAGCGTAAGGCCTACGTTGATGCGGCCGTTCGCGGAATCGAGGGACAGCGCGAGTGAGTCGCCGCGCGCATCGAAGGGAACCTGAATTTGCGATTCGGTTTCGCCCGCCGCGAGAACCGGAACGTCGAGGCCACCGGCGCGCGCCGACGAGACGCGGCTTCCGAGAACACTTAACAGCGAGCCGGGAGCGGCCGCTCGCATACTGTAATCGGCCGCGTTGACAACATGCGGATCGCGAATCCGGTGAGGAGCGGCGGCGGCGTACACTCCGTAACCGTCCACCGCGATAAATAGCTGATTTCCGTTGGCGTCGAGGCGCGCGTCCATCAAAGGAGCGTCGGGCAACTCGCCGGTAACGGGTGACCAGGAAGTCGCCGGCGCGGCGTTTTGCAAATCCACAAAGCTAAGGAACAGGCCTTTCTCAGTAGCGGCGTAGACGGCTCCTGAAGCGCGGTCCGCCGTGACGCCGTGGACGGGGACGTCCGGCAAATTGCTCGAAAGGTCGTCCCAGAAGGCTCCGCCATTCAAAGTACGGAGAACGTGCGCGGAGCGAGCCGCGAAGGCCGCATCCACGGGCCTCGCGCCCAGGGCGGCGAGGGCAATCCGCGGATCGCGAGGATCTACCCAGATCTTTTCTATCGAGCCGGAATCGGCGGCGCGAAATGGCATCCAGTTCCGGCCAGCGTCTGAGGAGGACCACATACGCCCATCCGCGGCACCGGCGTAGCGGTAATCTCCGGCGGCGATCGCCTCGGTGAGGACGGCGCCGAGTTGGCTACCGAGTTCCAGCTTCAGCTGCGCTTCCTGACCCGATTCCTCCGAAGACGCTGCGTGCCATGCGCGTTTTCCCCCAGGCAGCCATTCAAGAGTAGTGGCCGCCTTTCCTGGAGCAGCTTCAAGGGCGACGCGCGCACCTCGACCCTCGGCGGGAAGGCTGATGATTTTACGGACCGGCAGATTAGGAAGCGTCTCGTTCAAGCCACTCCAGGAGGCGCCTCCGTCCACGGTGCGCCAAACTCCTGAGGCGGTCGCAAGGGTGATGTCCTGATCGTCGCGCGGGGAAACGGCGACGTCGAAGAGACCTTCGCCGACGATCGACTCGTTTTTGTACGCGGTCAGGTTGGTCCAGCTGATGCCTTGGTCGTCGCTGCGCCAGGCAAAACGCCCGATGGCATATAGTCGGGTTCCGCGCCCGGCCTGGAGTTGGGCGGAGGCTTCGGGCAGACGCGACGCAATCGGCGAGGCGGCCCGGGCAGGTGCTTTTTCGCTGCTCGCCTTCCAGTTTTCAAAATCGGAAGTTTCGAAAATGCGCCCGGAGCGGGTGCGGGAATAGAGTTTTTCGCCATCCGCCGAATACCAAATCCGGTCAGCGGCTCCAGTGACGACGGCGGCGAGAGAGGCGTCCACCGACGAATTCCCGATGCGCCGCCAGTCTGTGCGCGCCTGCCCGAACGCGGACAGCGCGATCACCAGAGTGACCAGAGAGGCGCGGCGTACTGTGGCAGAGTGGCCCATGAACGAGTCTATTGTACCCTTGGCGGACACCTTATCTATCGGCAGCCGAACGGCCAAAGCTGATAGACGTCGCCGCTTCTTGTAAGACGCGGTCGCGACGGGGAAGTTAACGGCGATCTTCATTCAGCTGGCGTTAAAGCTTACCTTCCTATGGCTTACGGGTTTCAGGCGGAAACGGTTTCCCGCTGGGATCGCAAATCGGACATCAAAGGGTCGCCCGCCATCCTGTATATAGAGTCTGGACAGGTGGAAGATTTCTCTTGCGGACCTGCAATTGCATGGCAATTCTCCGGGTTGGTCCGGGTCAACACGTCCGAAGGCCGAGGCTTTTCCTCGTACGTCTTCAAGGTTGCTTCACGTTGAACGGTTTGTCGAATTTGATGGTAAGCTGTGGTATCCGTCGGAAGTGTCTCCGGCAGACAGGGGTATATGCGTTCCGCGCTTAGGAGTTTGGCTTCTTTGCTGCCAGTTATGGCCGCTACGGCGGTAGTGTGTCTGGCGCAGATGTCTACCCCGGACGCGGGCCTTTACGCCGCCAAGGTCACCAGCCAAACCGGTCAGGTTTCGGTGCTCAAGGACAATCAACCCTGGGCGCTGAGCATCGGCGATTCGGTTCTGGTCAAGCAAGTGATCATCACGGGCCCGGATGGACGGGCGGTTTTCCAGGTTTCGGATGGCAGCACTTTTGAAGTGTTCCCGAATTCCTACGTGGTTTTCCGCAAGAACCCGCCGAATTGGAAAGATCTGCTGGACGTTGTCGTCGGTCAGGTCCGGATCCATATTCAACGCTTCGGCAACCAACCGAATCCCAATCGGATCTTAACGCCAACGGCCGTTATCTCGGTTCGTGGGACGACGTTTGACGTTACGGTCAACGATGACGACGAAAGCACGCTGGTTCAGGTGGAAGAAGGCATTGTGGATGTGGAACACGCCCTGCTGCCACGCGGAACTCCGCGCACGCTGACCTCGGGCGAAGAAGTCCGGGTTTTGAAGACGCAGCCGTTGGCGCTGTCGGGCGCTTTCAGTAAAGGTACGGTCGCCAAGGCGGCGCTGCGTATGATTCTGGACGCCGTCACCACGTTGCAGTCGCGTGGTTCGAGTGTGAAACTTCCAGGTGGTGGATCCTCAGGTGGAGGCCTGCCTGGCGATACGAAGGGCGGAACTCCGCCGCCTCCACCTCCTCCTCCGCCACCGCCGCCTCCTCCTACAGGCAATTAGCAATTTACGAATTCCTGAAAGGGCTGGTGCGAACCGGCCCTTTTTGCTTTTCAGCGCAGATCCGCGTGCGAGACTGGTGACATGCGAGCCTGTTTTTTTCTGGTACCGCTTGGGCTGACGCTACTTTCCGCTCCTGCGTTTTCGCAGCCCGCTCCGCAGAACAACGGCGTCGAAGCGGAATGGGATATCAAACCGGCCATCGACCGGCTCACCGCCCAGGCCGCCCGGCTGAAGCCGTTGCTCGCGCAGCTGAACCTCAAAGAATGGGTGGCGAACGGCGCGCCGGACACCTATGTGGCGCAGTGGAACTCCACGCAGGCCGAGCTTCAGGGTGTGTTGACGATTGCCGAATCTTTTAAGCGACAGCCGGAGCGGCTTCCTCTCGCGATTGAGACCTACTTCCGCTTGGAACGAGTCGAGAACAAGCTGGGTTCGCTGCTCGATGGCGTTAGGACCTACCAGAATCCAGCTCTGGCGGATCTCATTCGTTCGCTGGTGGTCGAGAATTCGACCAATCGAGAGCGCCTTCGCGAATATATCGCGGAACTCGCCAACACGAAGGAAAAAGAATTTGATGTCGCCGATCGCGAAGCGCAGCGCTGTCGCGGCCAGTTGATGAAGCAGTCGGTTCCGGCCGCGGCCCCCAAAGCGAAGAAACAACCTTGATCGGATCGGGGACAATAGAAGAGAAGCGAAGATGACTCCGACTCAACCGACCCCGCCCCAGCCGCTCACGTTCAGCTGCTCGATTTGTGTCGAGCCTTCGACCGATCTCTGCGTGAACTGCACCAAAGATACTTGCGCCAACCATCTGTGCGAACGCTGCAAGCGTTGCAGCGATTGCTGTCAGTGCGAATTGCGCCATCAGCGGACTGTGTAGCACCGCCGCAGAGGCGCGGCTTCGCGCGTCATCCATCCGCCACTTTTCTGCTATATGCTGTAGACCGTGACGACTCGTTGGATCGCAGTGTTAGCATGGGCCGCAATGGCGGCGTCCACCCCCAAGATTCAAGTCCACGGGCACCGCGGAGCGCGCGCGATGTTCCCGGAGAACACGCTGCCCGCGTTCGAGTATGCGATTCGCCAGGGTGTGGACGCGCTCGAACTCGACATGGCGGTGACGAAAGATAACGTCGTCGTGGTTTCGCACGACCTGCTGTTGCACAAGCCGGTTTGCAGCGGTCCGCGGGAGGATGTGCCGATCCGCGAAGTGACGCTGGCGGAGCTTCGCCAGTGGGATTGCGGTGCGATCCGGAATCCGGGTTTCGCGACGCAGACGCCGATTCCCGGCACACACATTCCGACGCTCGACGAGGTATTTCAGCTCGCTTCGAGGGGCAGCTTCGAATTCAATATCGAAACCAAGATGTCGGATCGCCGGGCGGAACTCAGTCCCGAACCGGAAGCGTTCGTGAAGCTGGTGCTCGAGTTGGTTCGCAAGCACAAGCTTGAGAAGCGCGTCATTCTGCAGTCGTTCGATTTCCGCACGCTGGCGGTGATGAAGAAGCTAGCGCCGGAGATTCGGCTGTCGGCGTTGTTCGTCGAAAAGGATCGCGACTGGCTTGCGGTGGCGAAGGAGACGGGTGCGCGGATTTTGTCGCCCAACTCGAAGCTCGTGACGTCGGCGCGCGTGAAAGCGGCGCACGACGCGAAGCTGGTGGTGATTCCGTGGACACCGAATACGCCGGCAGAATGGGACAAAATGATCGCAGCCGGAGCCGACGCGATTATCAGCGACGATCCGGCGGCGTTAATCGCGTACCTGAAGAAGAAGGGCTTGCACTAAAGAGCGTGGAAACATTGGGGGATGTCGGGAGCACTTACTCCGCTCGGCTTCGCCTCGCTTCGTGCGCGCCTCGATGCCTCAATTACCGGCGCGCGGACCGCTATTTTTTCTTCTTGACAGTGGCCGCGGTGATGACGCTTTCACGGTCGCCGGACGACCAGGCGTCCTGAATCACTTTTTCCGGCAGGCCCGCGACCCGTCCCAGAATAACGAACGGCGCAAAAGCGTGCTGCAGCGATTTCCAGCGCGCCATCTCCGCGAGGGACGGCAAGGCGCGTTCGCGAATGTTTCTCAACGTCGCCTCATCCCGCGCCTCCGTGAGCTCGAGCAACGCCATGGACGCTTTATTGCGATCCGTCCATACGACTGAATTCAGCATTTCGATAAACCAGGTCGGCGTGATTTTCGGAGCGGCTTCAGGATCGATATGATTGAGCGCGGCGATAGCCGTTAAGGCGCGCATCGCGTTGTTTCTCACCGAAGGGCTCGGATCCTTCATCGCATATTGCAGGTCGTCCACGATGTCGAACTTGCGTGGGTAATAGGCGAGCACACAGACGGCGGCGGCCCGCTCTTCTTCCTCGGCGCCATCATGCAGGACGTTTCGAAGTTCCTTGGGATACTGCTTGGCGAATTCGATGAACAGATTTTGCCAAGTGCGCGCCGGACCGTAGGACATCAGGGAGTGCCCTTGCGAGAGATTGTCTTCGGCCATCCCTTGCTGAGCCGCTTCATTCACGGCGGAAAGGAATTGGTGATAGCCGTCGAGTACTTCCTTGGGGAGCCGGATTTCGCCGGACGGCTCTTCGCGCGTATCGAAATGAGGTGTCTCTCGTTCTGCGATTCCGACGTAGAGGATGGCCTTCCCGGCTTCGCAGCAAACGGCTGAAATTTGCGATTCGACCACGCCGTTGAGCTGATCGATGCGATCTTCGACGTCGCCTTTGGATTTAGGAAGCGGGTCTCCCGGCTTCAGGGCCAGAGCCTGGCGTACTTTGGCCTCGGGCACCTTGCGCAAGCCGTAAAAATCAATCAAACCAATTTGGGGAGCTTCGAGGAAGGGCTTGGCGGGAGGCTGGGCGAACACTTCCGTTCCGAGCAGCAGGCCCGCGGCGGCGGCTTTCTTGAAAAACGATGGCACGAAATGTAGACGCAGAAAAGGGAACCCCGGCTACAAGCATTGCAATTCGCGAACCACTGCGAAGGCGCGATACCTGCAGCCGGAGTTCCCTGTCCGGCAATTAACCGTTGGCTTGCTTCTGGGCGAGCGGTCCGATGATCGGCAGGATCACCAGTTCGCGATTGTAGGCTTTATACGCCATGAAGGCGATGATGCCGAGTTCCGCAAGGTTAATCATCCAGCCCAACATTCCGATGATCCGGATGAAGCCATAGCCGCCGGTCGAAATCATCGCCGCCACGAGAATCGACACCAGGATTGAAAATACGATCGAAACCGCGACCATCGCCAAGCCCAGGAAGATCGCCTGGAACGCGTGGAAGCGGATATTACGATTCTTGTTGTACGGTTCGAGCACCAGGAACAGGATTCCGGTAATGAACGTCAGCACGTAGCAAATTGCCGAAGCGACATTCTCTTCCATGCCTGCGGCTGCCGGAGCAGTCTGGTAGCCGCCCTGCTGCGGGTAACCGCCCTGCTGTTGCTGCTGGTAACCCTGTTGCGGATCGTATCCAGCCTGTTGCTGTTGGTATCCACCCTGCTGGGGAGGTTGTTGATATCCGCCCTGCTGGGGAGGCTGTTGATAACCGCCCTGCTGGGGAGGTTGTTGGTATCCACCCTGCTGGGGAGGCTGTTGATAACCGCCCTGTTGCGGGTAACCCTGCTGCTGAGGAGGCTGTTGATAGCCGCCTTGCTGGGGCGGGTATCCCTGCTGCTGATATCCCTGTCCTGGAACACCGATCGCCGTGCCGCACTTTGCGCACGCCGCGCCACCTGCCGCCACCTCTGCTCCGCAATTCGGGCAAAATGTCATTGTTCTTCCTCCACGTTAAGCTCTATTGAACCAAGTCGCGAACCTGCAAGTCGAACAGGCGCGAAAACCACTCGGCCACTTTTCCTGACCAACTAACGTCAGGACTCGATTATGTCACCATGAGCAATGCGTTTTCTGCTCACCTTGCTGCTTGCCTCTGGCGCCCTGTCCGCAGCCGAATACTCATTGAAAGCGGAACCCCAAAACATCGCGTGGGGTTACTACTCCGCGACTGCGAAACCCGTGCTCCGGATTCAATCGGGCGACATCGTCACGATCCAAACCGTCTCCGGCGCTCCCGCGCGTCTTGAAGCCGCAGGCCTTCCGGCCAATCAGATCCAGCCCGAACTTCGCGCCGTATACGAACAAGTCAAAGATCGCGGACCGGGCGGCCACCTGCTCACCGGACCCGTTTACGTGGAGGGCGCCGCGCCGGGCGACACGCTCGAAGTCCGCATTCTCGAAGTCAAACTCGACGTTCCGTACGCCTACAACAGCTTTCGCCCCGGATCCGGATTTCTGCCGGACGATTTCACGGCCGCGAAAACCAAAATCATTCCGCTTGACCGCGAGCGCATGATCGGGCACTTCGCGGACAAAATTCAACTTCCGCTCAAACCCTTCTTCGGAAGCATGGGCCTCGCGCCGCCCGAGGTTTCGGGCCGAATCAACAGCGCGCCTCCATGGGTTCACGCGGGAAATCTCGACAATAAGGATCTCGTTGCGGGAACAAAATTATTCATTCCCGTTCACGCACCCGGGGGACTCTTTGAAGTCGGCGACGGACACGCGGGCCAGGGCGACGGCGAAGTCGATATCACCGCGATGGAAACTTCGCTCAGCGGCCGTTTTCAATTCATCGTTCATAAGGGCACATTCCTGCGCTGGCCGCGCGGCGAAACGCCCACGCACTTCATCGTCATGGGCCTTCACGAAGACCTTACCGAAGCCACCAAGCTGGTGGTCCGCGAAGCCATCGAATTTCTCGTTTCCGAAAAAGGCATGACCCGCGAGGACGCGTACATGCTCTCGAGCGTCGCTGTCGATTTCCACATCACCCAACTGGTGGATGGCACGAAAGGCGTCCACGGGCTGATTCCGAAAGCAATCTTCAAACAGTAATGCGCAAGACGGATACAAAACTGATCAGGCTTCTTTAAGCAGAGACTCGAAGTCGCCGCATAGGGCTGAAGTCACGAGCCTGCGCATTGGCGAAGATGGTGGCAGTGACTGCGACCGGAATACTCACGCTGAACGGTGGCTCGTCGAGTGTCCGGTTCGCGATTTATTCGAGTAGCGATACGCCCTTGTTGAAGGGGAAGCTCGATCGCGCCGGAGCGGCGAACACCGCCCTGTCAATCGAACGCGCGGGGTGCAAGCCGAAAGTTCAGCGCTTTGCGTCGAAGCTCGGTGCAAAGGCGCTGCTTGACTGGCTCGCGGAGCAGCCGGAATTCTCCTCCGTGAATGCAGTGGGGCATCGCGTCGTCCATGGCATGAAACACACGGCGCCGGAGCGAGTTACCCCGAAGTTGCTGGCGGAGCTCGAGCGCCTTACACCGTACGATCCGGATCATCTTCCGGGGGAAATCGGATTGATCGGCGAAATCTCGCGTCGCTGGCCGAAGCTGCCTCAGGTCGCCTGCTTCGATACCGCTTTTCATCGGACGATGCCAGCAGTGGCGAAAGTGATTCCGATTCCGCGCCGGTACCAGCGAAAGGGAATCGAGCGCTACGGCTTCCACGGCCTGTCGTACTCCTATTTGCTCGAAGAACTGACTCGTCTCGATCCGCAAGCGGCGCGCGAGCGAGTGGTGCTCGCGCACCTCGGCAGTGGCGCGAGTCTCGCCGCCGTTTACAGGAAAAAGAGCATCGATACCAGCATGGGCTTCACGCCCAACTCCGGCGTGATGATGAGTAGCCGCTCCGGGGACGTCGATTCGGGGCTGGCCTATTTTCTGGCGCGCACTGAGGACATGTCTCCGGCTCGATTTCAGAAGATGCTGAATCACGAATCCGGATTACTGGGCGTTTCCGGAACCAGTTCCGATGTGCGTGATTTATGCGACAAGCGAGACACCGATCCGCGAGCGGCGGAGGCTTTGGAGTTGTTCTGCTACCAGGTGCGCAAGGCGATAGGCGCTTACGCAGCTGCACTGGGCGGGATAGACACGCTGGTTTTCTCGGCGGGCATCGGAGAAAATTCCCCGTGGATTCGCGAGCGTGTGTGTCAGAATCTCGGCTTTCTCGGTATCCGGCTCAGCAGCCCGCGGAACAGACGCAACGCCAGCATCATTTCGACCGATTCCAGCCGCGTTCAGGTTCGCGTCATCCGAACGGACGAGGAAGTGATGATCGCCCGGTCGGTCCGGCGCCTGCTGAGTCGCCGCTCAAAAAATTGACATCAGGCCTTCACGCGGAAGTCCGACAATACAGGTAGGTCACGGTCTCGTTCGCCGCCGAGCAGAAGTCGAACCGCGCTGCCTTCCAGAAAGAACGCAAAATATGAACACGCCGCTCACCGCTGAAGAAGTTCGCAGAATCGACGCCTATTGGCGGGCTGCCAACTATGTGTCCGTCGGCCAGATTTATCTTCGCGACAATCCCCTGCTGAAGCGTCCGCTGGCGCTCGCCGATGTGAAGCGGATGTTGCTGGGTCACTGGGGAACCACGCCTGGGCAGAACTTCATTTATGCGCATCTGAACCGGATCATCAAACAATATGACCTCGACATGATTTATGTGTCCGGACCTGGACATGGCGGTCCGGCTGTCGTCGGAAACGTGTATCTCGAAGGCACATACAGCGAAATCTATCCGGATATCAGCCAGGATGAGACTGGCCTGCAGAAGCTGTTCAAGCAGTTTTCTTTCCCCGGCGGAATTCCCAGTCACGTATCGCCCGAATGTCCAGGCTCCATTCACGAAGGCGGGGAGCTGGGCTATTCTCTCAGCCATTCCTTTGGAGCGGTTTTCGACAATCCGAATCTGATCGTTGCCTGCGTGGTGGGCGACGGCGAGGCGGAAACCGGTCCTCTGGCGACGGCATGGCACTCGAACAAGTTCCTGAACGCCGCCACCGACGGAGCGGTGTTGCCGATCCTCCATCTCAATGGGTACAAGATCGCCAATCCGGCTGTACTCGCACGAATTCCCCATGCGGAGTTGGAACAATTACTGCGAGGCTATGGCTGGAATCCGATTTTTGTCGAAGGCCACGAACCGGATCCGATGCATCGGGCCATGGCGTCCGCGCTCGACGAATGCGTTGCGCAAATCAAAAACTTCCAGCAGGATGCGCGGGTCGGCGGAATCAGCGGCCGGCCGTGCTGGCCGATGATCGTGCTCCGTTCTCCAAAGGGCTGGACCGGTCCGAAGATGGTGGACGGCAAGAAAATCGAAGACACGTTCCGGTCACATCAGGTCCCGATCTCCGATCCTGCCGCGAATCCCGCTCATCTCGAATTGATCGAAGCCTGGCTACGAAGCTACCGGCCCGAGGAACTCTTCGACGAGGAGGGGCGTCTACTGCCGGACTTCGCCGAACTCGCGCCAAAAGGTACTCGCCGCATGGGTTCGAATCCGCACGCCAATGGAGGAGGTCTGCTCCGCGATCTTCGCATGCCGGACTTTCGCGACTACGCCGTGGACGTGCCGTCGCCGGGCGTCCATGGGATCGGCGACACGCGCGTGCTGGGTCCATTTTTGCGCGACGTCATCCAGTTGAATAACGAACAACGGAACTTCCGTATTTTTGGTCCGGATGAGACGCTGTCGAATGGCTTGGGGGCTGTCTTCGAGAAGACCGAACGGCAATGGGAAGCGGAAACGATTGCCGGAGACGAGCATCTCGCGCACGACGGCCGCGTGATGGAAGTGCTGAGCGAGCACCAGTGCGAAGGCTGGCTGGAGGGCTACCTTTTGACGGGACGGCACGGCCTGTTCAACTGCTACGAGGCCTTCATCCACATTGTGGATTCGATGTTCAACCAGCACGCCAAATGGTTAAAGGTCACCGCTGGCTTGCCGTGGCGGCACCGGATCTCCTCTCTAAATTACCTGCTGGCCTCGCATGTGTGGCGTCAGGATCACAATGGCTTCACGCACCAGGATCCGGGTTTCATCGATGTGGTCGTAAACAAAAAAGCGGAAGTAGTGAGGGCCTATTTCCCGCCCGACGCGAACTGCCTGCTGTCCGTAATGGATCACTGCCTGCGGAGCCGACATTACGTCAACGTGGTCGTCGCCGGTAAGCATCCCGCTCCGCAATGGCTGCCGATGGACGCTGCTGTGCGGCATTGCACCACCGGAATTGGCATCTGGCAATGGGCTTCAAACGATCAGGGCGTTCCGGCGGATGTGGTGATGGCTTGCTGCGGAGACGTGCCGACGCTCGAGACCCTGGGAGCCGTTTCCATCCTGCGCGAAAGCCTTCCCGAGTTGAAGATCCGCATGGTAAATGTCGTTGACCTGATGAAGCTGCAGCCGCGGAGCGAGCACCCGCATGGACTCAGCGATCTGGAGTTTGACGACATCTTCACCAAAGACAAGCCGGTCATCTTCGCGTTCCATGCCTATCCATGGTTGATCCATCGCCTGACCTACCGACGGACCAATCACGACAATATCCACGTCCGTGGCTACAAGGAAGAGGGCACCATTACGACGCCGTTTGACATGACAGTGAAGAATGATATGGATCGCTTTCATCTGGCGATCGACGCGATCAATCGGATGCCGCAGACCGGTGAACGGGGTAGCTATTTAAAAGCGCGGCTGCATGAGAAGTTACTCGAACATCGCGAGTACATCAACACCCACGGTGAGGACATGCCCGAAATCCGTGACTGGAAGTGGAGCGTCACGTCGAATGCCGACGTTGGCTAGTAGGGACCCTGTTTACCGCCGAACCACCACATCAGGCCAAGGGTTACGGTATTTTGCTCTTTCTTCAGAATGCCGAGGGTGTCGGTCAGGAAGTACGGATGATTTGACGAGTCGCGCCGCCATTCCGCCCGCATCAGGAAGCCTTCCGCGAGCTTGTGATCGAAGGTGACGGTGTTCTCGCGGATGGCTTGTGTCGCGCCGGTAAAGAGTCCCCCGCGGTCCGATACGTACTCCGTTCTCGCGCCCAATGCCAGCTTGGGCGTCAACTGATAACGCATGTAGGCGGCTCCTCCGAGTGCGTGCGAGGGAGAGGAATAGCTCTGATCGCGCTGAACCACGTAATCCGCTTCGAGCGCGAAAGACAGCTTCGGCGTTGCCTGAAGAGTCGCGTAGCTGTCGAAGATGTGCAGCTTACCTTGCGGCGGATTCAGGATCGGCTGGAAGGGAAGACCTTGCAATGTCGGCAAGCTTGTATCCGTGGAATTCGGCAGGAATCGTACGTCCGCGTGTTCCTGGCCGAGGTAATAATTCACCGTCCAGCCGACCTTCTTATGAGGCTGCAGCGTGAACCCGAATAACTGATCCTTGAATCCGTTAAAGGCTTCGGTCCACTGCGTGCCGTTCACCACCCAGTAATTGAGGGCAAGGGAGTCGTTCACTTTGTAACTGGCGCGCGCGCCCATGTGATAGAACGGCAGAAACTCAAACCAAAGCGAGCGGGAGTAATTAATCTGATCCTTGCTGTAATTTCCTTCGATGCCCAACGAGCTGGCCCACTTTCCGAAATCCACAGTCAGGCCCTTGCCGACGGGCAGAACATAGGTTCCGTAGGCCTGAAAGATGGACCGATAGATATCCGGTCTCGGCTCATTCACCGCGTTCCCCTGCAACGTGGCGGTCGCCTGTCCGTATTGCAAGTCCAGCCGTAGACCAAATCGCTTTCCTCGCTCGGGATCCGGCGCGTTCTCGAAAATTACTCCGGCCTGGTTGAGGCTGAATGCGTTGCTGCTGACATCGTAGGGGCGGAGCAGGTTGACGCGTCCGATGGGATTGTTGAAATTGAACCCGTAGTAGCCGTCGAAGAGGAAATTTACGGTGGTGCCGCCAAGGAGCGTCGCGCCGGATGGGAGCTTGCTGGCCGGGTCCGCGATTTGGGTCAATGGCGGCGGCGCGGCTACGCTCGCGGTTGCGGCGGCAGGAATGGGCGTGGGGACGGAGATCGCCGCACGCGCCCCTTCGAGTTCGCTGACTTTTTTCTGTAAGACTTCGACCATCGCCGCGAGTTCGTTCACCCGCCGGCTGAGTTCGGCGGAGTTACCGGCTGATTCTTGTGCGTGGACGCCGGGAGGAATTCCCCCGAGCAGCAGGGCTCCCACAATGCACTTTCCAATAAAGATGCGGGTCACTTTTTCGGTAAACACGTCCTGTCCTCGTTAACATGATGTCAGGCACAACGGCTCCTGCGACTACTCTTTATCGGCAAGCGCTCATCGAGGAGAAGGTTCAACCGGAGTACGTTTACGCGGCTTTCGCCGAGAAAACCGAGGTCGCGGCCTTCTGCCGATTGCTCCATTAGCTGGCGGAGCTGATCCACGCCGACTCCTCGAGCCTTTGCCACACGCGGCAGTTGCGCCTCGACGGACGCGACACTCAGATGAGGATCGAGTCCGCTGCCGCTGGAAGTCACCAGATCGGCGGGAATCGGACCGCTGAAGTCAGGGTTCTCTTTCCGGAATTTATCGACCGACGCCTTGACCCGGTCGGAGAGCTTTTGGTTGGTGGGGCCGAAGTTGGAGCCACCCGAATTGGCTGCATCGTAACCATCGCCAGCAGCCGACGGACGGGGCTGGAAGTATTCCGGTTTGGTAAAAGCTTGACCGATCAGCGACGAGCCGACGATATTTCCATTACGCGTGATCAGACTTCCGTTCGCCTGGTTCGGAAACACCAATTGGCAGATCCCTGTCACCAGACCGGGATAAAGCAGGCCTGTCAGCACGGTGAAAAGCAGCGTCATCCGAAGAGCGGGCATCATTTGATTCCACATTGCATTGCTCCTAAGCAAGACCCAAAACATGGACGATCTGATCGATGATCCAGATGCCCGGGAACGGGGCGATCAGCCCGCCCAGTCCATAGAACAGGAGGTTGCGGCGAAGAAGCGCGGCGGCACTTTCCGGCCGGTAACGCACTCCGCGGAGGGCGAGCGGCACCAGCACGATGATGATCAGCGCGTTGAAAATGACAGCCGAAAGCACCGCGCTTTGCGGCGTGTGCAGGCCCATGATGTTGAGCTTGGCGAGCGCCGGATACGTGGTCATGAACATCGCCGGGATAATTGCGAAGTACTTCGCGACGTCGTTGGCGATCGAGAAGGTGGTGAGCGCGCCACGAGTGATCAGAAGCTGTTTGCCAATCGCGACCACCTCAATGAGCTTGGTCGGATTCGAATCCAGGTCCACCATATTCCCGGCTTCTTTCGCCGCCATGGTGCCGGTATTCATCGCGAGGCCGACGTCAGCCTGCGCGAGAGCCGGAGCGTCGTTGGTTCCATCGCCGGTCATCGCGACCAGGCGGCCTTCCGCTTGCTCCTTGCGGATGTACGCGAGCTTGTCCGCGGGTGACGCCTGCGCGAGGAAATCGTCCACGCCCGATTCCGCGGCGATAGCAGCGGCCGTCAGCGGATTGTCGCCGGTGATCATCACCGAGCGGATCCCCATCGCGCGCAATTGCGCCAGGCGTTCCTTCATGCCGCCCTTCACGACATCTTTGAGGTAGATGACGCCGAGCGCGCGTCGCCCGTCGGCGACCGCCAGCGGAGTTCCGCCCATGCGGGAGATTTTTGCGGCGCTGGAAATCAGGTCCGGCGGTACTGTGCCGCCTTGATCCCTTACGAATTGCGCCACGGATTCGCTCGCGCCCTTTCGCAATTGGCGTCCGTCGATATCGACGCCGCTCATCCGCGTATACGCTGAGAACGGAATGAAGGTGGCTTCAGGGCTTGCGACTTCGCGTCCACGAAGTCCGTACTTATTTTTCGCAAGAACGACAACAGAGCGGCCTTCCGGAGTCTCATCGGCAAGGCTGGATAGCTGGGCAGCATCAGCGAGTTCCGCTTCCGTCACGCCCTGCACCGGAAGGAACTCGACCGCCTGCCGATTCCCGATCGTAATCGTGCCGGTTTTATCAAGTAGCAGTGTGTTGACATCGCCTGACGCTTCGACGGCTTTGCCGCTCATCGCGAGGACGTTGTGCTGCATCACGCGGTCCATGCCCGCGATCCCGATCGCGGAGAGCAGACCGCCGATTGTTGTCGGAATCAGACAGACCAGCAAGGAAACCAACACCGCCACCGAGGGCACCGCGCCTGTATTCGTTACGGAGACCGAGTAACGCGCGAAGGGTTGAAGAGAAACAACCGCCAGCAGGAAGATCAACGTCAACCCGGCGATGAGAATGTTCAACGCAATCTCGTTGGGAGTCTTCTGACGCTGCGCGCCTTCCACCAATGCGATCATGCGGTCGAGGAACGTCTCGCCTGGGTTCGACGTAATGCGAATTTTGATTTCGTCCGATAGCACTCGCGTTCCGCCCGTCACTGCACTGCGGTCGCCGCCGGATTCGCGAATCACGGGAGCACTTTCGCCCGTGATCACCGATTCATCGACGGTCGCAATGCCGTCGATCACGTCGCCGTCGCCGGGAATCGTATCTCCGGCGGAGCAAATCACGACATCGCCGGATCGCAATAGAGACGAGGCGACTTCTTCCGTGTTGCCGTTCGAGAGAATCCGCTTCGCCAGTGAATCCGTCTTGGTCTTGCGGAGCGCGTCAGCCTGCGCCTTACCGCGCGCTTCGGCCATGGCTTCCGCGAAGTTCGCGAACAGCACCGTAAACCACAGCCAGAGGGCGATTTGCAGACTGAAGCCGACGTCGTGCGCGCCGGTGGCGAGGTCACGCGCGAATAGAACCGTGGTGAGAACAGCGCCGGCTTCGACCACGAAAATAACAGGGTTCTTCGCCAACGTGAGCGGATTCAGCTTGACGAAGGAATCCTTGGTGGCCCGCCGCAGAATCGTGGGATCGAAGAGGGGACGCGAATGCGCCAGCCGCTTGGGTAGCAGGTCGGCCGGATCCGCTTTTCGATCCGGTCCGCTGGCGGGAGAATTTTGGGGCTCATCGATAACTGCCGGCATGGCTAGAACAACCTCCCCTCGTGCATCATGAAGTGCTCCACAATTTGGCTGAGCGACAAAGCGGGAAAGAAGGTCAGCGTGCCGACGATGATGACGGTTCCGACCAGCAATCCGACAAATAATCCGCCATGCGTTGGCAGCGTTCCTGCTGTGACCGGCATGCGTTTTTTCGCCGCCAGGCTTCCGGCGGCCGCCAGCATGGGAATGATGATCAGGAATCGCCCGATCAACATCGCCAGGCCCATGGTCAGGTTGTACCAGGGCGTATTGGCGCTAATGCCCGCAAACGCGCTTCCGTTATTCGCGGCCGCGCTCGTATACGCATACAGGATTTCGCCGAAGCCATGCGGGCCGCCGTTATTCAGGTTGCCTGTCGCCGCGGCGTAGGATCCGTTCCAGTACGCGTCCTTGGCGAATGAAATCACCGATGACGCGCCGCTGAACAACAGGATGGCTGCCGAGGTCGCAATCAGCGCGAGCATCGCCATCTTCACTTCTTTTCCTTCGATCTTCTTTCCGAGATATTCGGGCGTTCGGCCGACCATGAGACCCGCAATGAAAACGGCGAGAATCGCGAACAGCAACATTCCGTAGAGGCCCGCTCCGACGCCCCCGAAGATGACCTCGCCGACCTGCATATTGAACAGTGGAACCAGGCTGCCGAGCGGAGTCAGGCTGTCGTGCATTCCGTTGACGGCGCCACAGCTGGCGTCGGTGGTGACGGTTGCGAACAAGGCTGTTGCCGCGATTCCGAAGCGGACTTCTTTGCCTTCCATGTTGCCGCCAGTCTGCGCGTCGGTCGCAGCAGATTGGACGCCGAGCTTGGCGAGGATGGGGTTGCCGGATTGCTCGGCTCCGTACAGCACGAAGACGCCTGCCAGAAACAGCAGACTCATCGCGGCAAATACGGCCCACCCCTGGCGGGTATCCCCGACCATCTTTCCGAACGTGTACGTCAGGCCCGCGGGAATGACGAAGATTAGGAGCATCTGCAGCATGTTGACGAGTGGCGTTGGATTCTCGAAGGGATGCGCGGAGTTGGCATTGAAGAAACCGCCGCCGTTCGTGCCGAGCATTTTGATCGCTTCCTGTGACGCGACCGGGCCCTGCGCGATGGTTTGTGACTTGCCTTCGAGAGTGGTTGCGACCGTATACGGCTTCAGATTCTGAATGACGCCCTGCGAGCAAATTACTACGGAGACGATCAACGAAATCGGAAGTAGCAAATACACGGTGGCGCGCGTAATATCCACCCAAAAGTTACCGAGCACTTGGACTTGCTGCCGTGCGAAACCGCGAATCAGAGCGATCGCAATCGCAATTCCGCAGGCCGCGGAAGTGAAATTGTGCATCGTGAGCCCGGCCATCTGAACCAGATAGCTGAGCGTCGTTTCGCCCCCATAGCTTTGCCAGTTGGTGTTGGTCGTAAAGCTGACGGCGGTGTTGAACGCGAGGTCCGGCGTCATCGCCGTGGCACCGGCCGGCGCATGCGCGGTGCCGAAGCCCATCGGATTCCCCGGCAGAACACCCTGGAACCTCTGCATTAAATAAAGAAGCAGAAAGCTGAAGAGGCTGAATGCCAGCATGCTGCCCGCGTACTGCGACCAGCTCTGTTCCGTGGATTCGTTAACTCCGCCGAGGCGATAGCAAAGCCTTTCGAGCGGACGAAAGAAAGACGTTGCGAAGGTTCGCTCTCCCGCGAACACGTTTGCCATGTACATGCCAATTGGCTTCGCGACGGCAAGAATGATCAGGAAGAATACGACGATCTGAAGAATACCGTTCGATGTCATAAGTTTCTCAGAAGCGCTCCGGTTTGAGGAGCGCGTAAATCAGGTAGAGGAATAGCAGAATGGCTGCGATTCCGGCGAAAAGGTAATCCATGTGGGAACTCCGGAACTGGTGCGATGGAGGAGGAAGGCCTACAGCTTCTCGCAGGCCTTCACGAGGTACCAGCAGCCTGCGAAGAAGGCGCAAACCACTCCGACGTAAAACAAATCGAGCATAACGCCCTCATTTCCGGGTGCCTGACAACAGTCCAGACTCCCGATTTCCAAGTTACGCCAACCAGTGTTAAGAAGGCATAAAAATGTGCCCTGTTCGCGTACTTCCACGCCCGCAGGCTATAGCTTGATCAGCAAAGCGATTGTGAATCGGTTCTCACGCTTCCGCAAATCGGGCGACCAGTCGGGTACAAAAGACCCCAGGGAACCCGTGTTTCCGCCCGGAGGCGTGATGCCCCCAGCGCCTGAAAAATAGGGTACATTCGCTGCGCGATGGTTGTACTCGAACCGCCATGTCAGATACTGCCTTGGCATGTAATCGAAGGTTGCCGAAGCGTCCCAGGCCTTGTAGGGATCGCCGGGCGATGCGGAAAAATAGGGCGTTCCGGTGAAGGCCGTGGCGCCGTTGATGGGCGGTACCAGGACGAGGTAGCGGCCTGGATTGGTGATGGCTCCGCCGCCCAGCGTCGTCGCGAACTTGTCTTTGTGAAACCAGAAACGCTGATACGCCATGAAGCCGAGAAAATACTGCGAGGGCTTTAGGGCATTGCCGCCCCGGCAACTCACTCCGCTCTTTTCGCCGTACTCGCAGCCGGCGTCGATCGTCAATGTGGCAGCGGATTTACTGAGGAAACGGCTCTGATTCTCGTAATATTTCAGCTGGATGCTGTTGTCGGTATGCACGCGTTTGCGGTCCGGAATTCCCAGCGTGTCGGTGCCCCAGTAGTTGTTGGAAACGATGGAAACCGTGCCATTCGGACGCCACAGAATCTGCGCGCCGATGCCGGGTGCCTTGTTGAATTTGCCGTACGACTGCCATCCATTGATAAACCAGGGTTCAATCTTCAACTTGTCGGTGGGGTGAATTTGCACGCGAACGCCATTGAAGAACCATGGCGTATTCGACGAAACATAAGACGGCTGATAGGCCCAGTTGTCGAACTGATAGTAGCTGAACAGGCCGATGTAGGACATGAAGATGCCCGCGTCCACATTGATTCCGTGCAGCTTGTCGAAGTGATAGCCACCGTAGGCCTCGGATAGATACCTGTAGGCGTTGTCGAGATTCCATTGACCGCGCGCTGGACTCGCGTCGTTCCTTGGCGTAGTCTGCGAGTACAATCCGAACTGCGTCATCAAGCGGCCGCGTACGTTCTCCCAATGGAAATCGCCGCCGATTCCAACCTGCGTGAGTTGCACTTCACCTGAACGGAAGATCTCGCTCGATCCGCCGATCGTGTTGTCCCTGGGGTGATTCAAATCGTGTGTATAGTTGGCATCGATTCGGAATTCGGCGGTGAACCACTTGGTATCGATCGGCGACTCCTTGGTACGCGGGTTTCCCGTCAGCCAGGTAAAATCGGCGAACGCGAACGGTTCGGACTTGCCCTTCGCCGGTACGGCAGGCGTCGGCGATCCATCGGCGCGGGGAGCCCAGTCTGCAGGTGCCGCCTCGCCGAGGGGCGGTAAGGGCGCTGGTCCCGGTCGAGTCGAATAGGTCGCGAGCAACGGGTGATATTTTGAGAAATACGGCGACGCTTGTTGTGAGGTGCCGCCGCCAAGTCCGCCAAGTGTAACTTTTGCTGCGTTCACTTCCGGCTGGGCGTCTTGTTGCGGCGACAGGCCGGTAAGTTTCGATTCGAGGCTTGCAAGGCGTCGCTTTAAATCTTGTAATTCTTCGAGCATTGCCCTTTCGCGCGTGGTGAGCGGACCCGCTGGCGGCGCCTCTGCGCGAATTAAAGGAAGCCAGATCATGAGCCCCAAGAGGCAAGCAATCCAGATCGTCAATCCCAATAGCCGGGTTGGTAAGCCGCGGCTTTGTCCGGGATTCAATAGGCGGGACATCTTCATGGAAATCTCCGATGCATTTTTATGCACGCGGCCAGTAATTCACCGCGGTGCACCCGGGAGCATCTGGTTGGACGCATCCTCAATTGCGAGTGTAAAGCGCGCGGTATAAAGAAGTCGTAAAAGTAGCGTTGCGAGCTTGGTGCACAGGCCGGAGGCCTATGCCACTTGTTTAGGATGCACAGGCCGGAGGCCTATGCCACTCGGCGCACCGGCGAGCGCCGCAAAGTCACTTGCTGTGAGTGCGGAATGCGGACGTGGCGAAGAGGACGGGGTAAAGCTTCTCGTAATACCAAAGGCTTGCGAAGTAGAAGCCGATCGGGCTGGCTGGAAAGTCGGTTCCGATTTGGGTGTGCGACGCGAGCCAATCGATCGCCTTGTTCAACGCGGGTTCGAGCGCCGGGTCGGCAACCGGGACGAGCGCCGAGACCGCAAGCGAAGTTTCTTCCACGGTCGAAGCCACGTCGATTGCTCCACCCCAGCCGCCATCCGAATTTTGATTTCGAATCAGCCATCGTACGCCGGCCAGATACTGATCCTGCGCGGCTTTCATTTCTCGCAGGGCGACAAGCACGCGAGACGTTCCGAACGTCTTGTTCTGTTCGAGCGGCGCGTGTTGGCTGCCGAACCAAAGGGGCACCCAGCCTCCATCGGATTGCTGTTCGCGTGTGAGATACGAAACCGCCTGCGGGATCGCTGACTGTACCCGCTTGCGCGTCGGCGGGTCTAAATCCGGGAGCCATGCGTTCCAGGCGCGAAGGGCGTGCGCGGTGAGATCCGCACCGCTGCGATCAAATGGAAGGTGGCCCCAGCCTCTGCAAAACGTCGGAATGCCGCCGTCGCGATTTTGAAGATCGAGAAGCCATACGGTTCCGCGGCTCGCGGCTTCGAGCACCTTCGGATTTCGAATTCCAAGATTCTTTAAGGCAAGCAGAGCACCCGCGGTATCGTCGGCGTCGGGAACCGCACCTGGCAGATTGGTCCATGACCACGCACCCGGGGCGGCGTGCGTGTAGGGATGCTCCGTGTCGAACTGCTGGGCAAGCAGCCATTCCGCGAAGTGCGTTCGCTCCGGCTCAGTAAAGACTTCGGCGACGCTTTCGCCGAATGCGTTGATCGCCAGCGTAGTCAGCCACGTGGATAGATTCGTATCAATCGGCCAACTGCCGTCATCACGAATGGAGGTTCGGAGGAAGGCGAGACATTTCTGGACGACTTCGTGCGAGCCCATGCCCGCCGCAATCAAATTCATCGCGACGAAGCTCGTCAGCGGAGTGGCTTCGAGAAATCCTCCGCAAGACGGCTGGATGCCGCCGAGAATTCGCATCACGCGATTGGTGAGCGCATTCCGAATGCCGCGCGCCGGCAAATTCCAGGAAGGCCGCCTACGATGGCGAGAAAGGCCGATGGCGATGAGAGCCGGCAATGCGTAGCTGACAACAGGAAGGCTGAGAAACTGGAACCACTGATACGGACAGGCCGCCAGTTCAAAAGGAAGCTGCGGGACGCGCCGCCAAGCGTCTTCGGGAGTTCCGAGCCGGTGCCCGATGGCGAGCGCAGTGAGAATCGGGACCGAGAAGGTGCGGTCCTTTCCATAGCGATCGGCGATCGCTTTGCTCAGCGCGGCCGGATCCGTTGAACCTGCGGCTGCGCTTAACCACTGCTCCGCGTGCGAAGCGGAATCGCCATCCGGAAGCGCCGCCCAGCAGAGAGCGGTGGTGCTAATGTTGCTGACGCTGAGCACGGTATCTCCCCAGCCGCCGTCGTTGTTCTGGGTCTTCGTTAGCCACTCACGGCCTCGCGCAACCAAATCGGAGTCGCTGCCATTGGCTCTCAACGCGATCACCGCGGTCGCCGTAGACAGCGCGCTGCTCGAGAGATAGCCTTCCCAAACTCCGGCTGCGTTGCGTTGCGCGAGCAGATACTCGATCGTGTTGCGCGCCGTTTGGTTGAGGGTTTCCGCCGTCGTCATCGTGTCGACCGGTCTAAAGGCTTAGGTGGCCGAGTGCTAATAGGCCATAGTAGGTATATTCGCAGTCGAGGATGTCGTCCGCCCAGCTGCCCAGAAATCCGCCGCGAGTGGTCCAGAGCGAATCCAGAAAATCGAGCGTCGAATCCTGGATGGGTTCGATCGGCACGTGGACGCTCGAGAGCGCGTGAAGCGCGGTCGCGGTCGAAAGCAAATCCGGAATCGGAGCGGCGGGCGCAGCGAAGAATCCACCCGAGGAATGCTGTCTCTGCAAGAGCCAGGGGCCAATTTCCGCGGGAATCGGCTGATCGAAATGCCGGAGCAGGCCCACCGCCGCAGCGGTCGCGGACGTTAATCCCAGCGGAGCGCCCAGTTGATTTGCGTACCCACCGTCCGAGGCGCGAAGCGCGTGGACGCGTTGTAAGAGACGCGCTGGATTCGGAACTTCGATTCGCAAATCCTGATAGGCGCCGAGCGCCAGAAAGCAACCGTATTGCGTACCGGATCCGGATGCGCCATAGCCGCCGTCCGCCGTGCGAAATGTTTCCACGCGCGCGGCTAGGTCCTGGGCGTTCGGAACCGTGCGGTCGATGTTCGCCCAACAGCGCACGAGGCAGGTGAGATGAACGAGGTCCAACCCTCCGCCGTCGCCGAAATTGCTGAGAAACGACGATGTCGCGGCCGGTAATTCGGCGGAGAGTGCCCGCAGGCACTCCAAGCCGAAAACGGTGTAATACAGGTCGGGATTTCCGGACCGGTCGAGGAATGCGCCGTCGACTTGCTGGCTGTGGAGGAACTGGAGGATCAGGTCTTTTGAATCACCCAACTGTTTCGGTGACAACCTCGCCACCTGGAGCATTTCGAGCCTCAAACTCACTGCACCACCCCTTGATCTCCACGCTGAAAATCTTTCCAATCACGCGGCGCAGCAGGCCTTTCAGGCTGGCGTGCTCGATGCTCTGCAGCGAGCGAATCGCTTCTTCCTTGTAGGATTCGAACAGGCCGCGGCAGCGGTCTTCCACCTTCGCGTCGATCAACAACTGCCGCAGTGCGGCTTCGTCTTCCGGCAGCGCGGCGCGTTTCCAGAACCGCTCCGCCGTTGCCTTTGCGTCGCCCTTGGCGCGTTCGAGCGCAATCGCCATCGGAAGCGATGGACGCATTGCACTGACGTCCGAAATGTTTTCCGCGACCAGATCGTCGAGGTCATCCTGAATCTGATACGCGATGCCGAGCGCCTCACTGTAGCGTTTCAAAGCGGCCGCGACGTCGTCACCGGATCCGGAATAGAGAGCGCCCAACTGCAGCGCAACTTCAAAGGCGGGCGCGGTCTTCTGACTGAAGATCTCGAGGACCTTTTCCATCCGCATCGGCTGCGGATCGCGAGCCCATGTGAGTTCCGCGCCCTGTCCGATGCAGAGCATCTTTTGACCTTCGGCCGCGACGCGAAGCATTTGGACGCGCGTTTGGGCAGATACGTCGTCTGGAAGCGAAGCGAGTAAGCGGTATCCTTCGCCGAGCAGAAAATCACCGACGTTTAATGCGACCGCGACTCCGTGTTCGACGTGAAGGGCCTGCTTTCCGTAGCGTTCCGCGTCATCATCTTCGATGTCGTCGTGGATCAGCGAAGCCTTATGGAAGCATTCGACAGCGACAGCGACGTCGCGGAGACTGCGAGGCAGTGCCAAGTCCGGATTGTCTACCATCGCCTTATAGGCGCACGCCGTAAGGAAAGGACGCCAGCGCTTGCCGTCGCGAGCCATCCAGTCGCGAGCAATTTCCTCGGTCTTGCCGCCGGGCTTACCCAGCACCTCGTTAAGCGAATCCGTTGAGAACCAGCCGCGAACGTCTTCCTTTAGACGCTCAAGATCCAGGCGGCGCGTGCGGTCCTCGCTCGTGAGGTGCAGGACTTCCCAAACCCATTCGACATCCACACCGGTATCTTTGCAGTCGTCCTGCAGAAGCGGAATCGCGATACCGGGAATCGCGGCAGCTTCCATGTAGGGGAACGCGCGTTCGAGAACGCTGAGGCAGCTGACGCCGACGATGGCGTCGATCTTGCCGGTTTGGATCAGAGCCATCACCAGAGCGGAACCTTCCGCGACGAGCACGGCGTAGCCGAGTTTCTCTGCTTCTTCCTGGAGATCCTGGATCGAACACAATCCGCACTGCTTGCACAGTAGACCAAATTCATCGAACGGAGCGGGGCAGCGGTCTTCGACGCGCAGGCATTTCGGCATCAGAAGCAACCGGCGCTCGAAAGGAACGGTCGCTAAATGCTCACGCCAAATCTCGTTATTGAGCAGGACCCCGACGTAGTCGGTGTACTTGATATCGGTTCCAGTGCGCGCCACGAGATCTTCGGCGAAGGTGCGCAGTTCATTCAGCACCAGCGGCGGAACCAGCTTGTCGCGATGCGCGACGACGTAACGCTGCACCGTTACGCGCATGCCCTCCCGTTCCGCGCGAGTCTGCGGGATCGTCTCCTGAGGAGGACGATCGGGAAGCATCGGAACCGCTTTCGGCAGGTTGATGACGGATAACTGCATGTGCCTCGTGTCGCCTTCTGTCTATTGTCTACGAATACGCACCGAAGCCGAAGAACCAATGTTTTTTGGCAATGCGGTAAGCCCAGTGCTCTTCCGGAATTTCGTTGCCAGGGTTATGCTGGCTGGTTCGGGGTACGAGCTTTTCCATTTCGGCGAGAGCGGTTCCGCGTTGTGTCGTGTCGCGCGCGCCATGCTTTTGGACCAGGATCTGCACCAGGTCCGGACGCTCGAGCACGATACAGCCACGAGTCGCCTTGGCAGCCGTTTCACGGAAGTCGCGCAGGAATTCGGACCCGTTCATCAGATCGTAGATGCTCGGATTCTCTTTGATGTTTTCCGTCGCGAACTGAATAATCGGGCACGGCTCGATATCGCCATAGGGGCTGATGTGGTGGCTGACGCCGGTCGCCATCGGGCACAGTGCCTCGCCCTTGTCGTCCCAATATGCGTCCACAATCGCGATCGGAAGTTTCGCCCGCATTTCGACCGCGAATTTACGAATTTTCAACACTTGCTCGGGCGATAGAGCGAGCTCACCCGACGGCTTGGGACCGACCACGCGGTACGTGTGGAACCAGGCGTAATGCACGCCGAGATCGATCAGGCGGCGCAGCCACGATTCAGAAACCAGATCGATATTGGTCTGGCAGACGCTGGTTGCCACGCCGGTGATCAGCTTATTTTTGCGGCAATTTTCGAGGCCCGCCAAGGTTTTACTCAGGACGTTGAGACGGCCCCGGCGCTCGTCGCTGATCACTTCGCTGCCTTCGATGCTAATCAGCGGCGTCACGTTGCCGACCCGGCGCAACTCCTTGGCGACGGCGTCGGTAATCAACTGGCCGTTGGTGAAAACCTGGAAGTAGCAATCCGGGTGCGTCTCGAAAAGCTCAATGAGATGCGGATACAGGAACGGCTCGCCGCCGAGAATTCCGAAATAGGAATTCCCGTGCGCCTTCGCGTCGTTGATCAGCTTGTTCAGATCCTCGATCGCGATGCTCTTCGATGGCTTGTCCACATCCACCCAGCAACCCTGGCAACGAAGCTGGCAGCCGGAGATCACCGAAATAAACAGGAACGGGGGGAAATGCTCGCCCCGCTTCAGCCTTTTCTTGTAGAGCTCCACGGAGCGGACGCCCTTCACGCCGAAGTTCCAGGCGATCTTGCCGAGAAGACGCGGATCGACTTCGGTCAGCATCCGTTTTCCGAACTGATAAATCATTTGGGTTGCTCGATTGCGTTTTGCGCCAGTGCGATTTGCGCGCGTTGTTTGGCGGCTTCGGCCTTGATAAGAATTTCTTCGGGCGACGGCAGGGATGCCAGCACTTCCGGCGGAATGCCGGCTTCTTTCGTCAACTTCACCAGACAGTTCGCACGTTCTTTGATGGCGCGTTCTTCGTCGCGCTCTTTCGAAAATCTCGACTTGGATTTAGCCGAGCGATCGCGGAGCGCGGCGTAAATATCTCCGCCCAGAAGCGCGGAAATATCAACCTTCAACGCTTCGCGCCGCATATCGTCGGCGTTCACTTCGTCGCCGTTGATCGGGCTATGCCGGTATTTCGGAAATAGGATGGCGACTTCTGGACAGACGCGCGAACAAGCCGGACACTCGGTTTTGCAGTTCGTCTCGTTCTGCACCTGGATTTTGTGATCGCTCGAAACGCCGTAAACCTCGAACAGACAAAAGCTCAGGCACTGCATGCAGTTGGTACAGCGTGAGTAGTCGATGACCGGGAACCAGGGCTTCCACTTGCCGGGCTCTGGAGCCGCCACCGCGGTCCGCCCTTCTTCGACCAGAGCTGTTATGGCAGCGGGCTCCAGACCGTCGACATTGCGAAACGAGACGCGGACGGCGCCATCGGCGGCAGCCGCGGGCGTCGTGCTTTCAAATCGCCCGAGCACCAGCAAAGCGTCTTCGCCGGCATCGGCGACGATTCCGCCTTTGCGGATCGACGAAACCCGGTAGCCCTTTTCGAGCAGCCCACGCAAAATCGCCGAGCGCTGCGAATCTTCGAGCGGCAGCGCTCCATCGCTTTCATATAGAGCGACGCGGAAGCTCATTGCGCACCTCCGTACAGCGAAGCGAGGACGGATTCCGCCGAGTCCGACCGCATATTCAAGATGTTTGCGCGCTGAGGATCGAGGGGCGCTCCGGCTGCGGAAAACAACCAACGGACCGCACGCGGATAGCATGCGGCGATCGTGACGTCGCCCTGCGCGATCTGCACCAGCGCTGGATCCTTGCGCGCGGACATTTCGCACAAGTCCGGTACGGCGTCGAATGCCTGCCCGCTTGCGGCTAATCCCTCGAGCACCCGGTTTTTCACCTCCGGAGCGAGTACGCGCGCGAACGAGCAATTGCAGTAAACGATACGCGTCATACGGTCGCCATCCGGTGTGTCGGATTCGGTTTGGCGGGCCGGAAGAATTCATGCTGATCGACAGTAGCCAACGTTCCGAATTCGGAAGCGGTTTCGCCGAGAGCAGTCTGCATCCGCGCCCAAAGCTGTTCCGGATCGTCTTCGGCGCGCATGTTGACGATCAGGAGACCGCGCGAAACCGGCGCCTGCAATTGATGCGAAAGCTCGGCAACGCCGTCGTTCCGAACAAGATTGAGAACGGCGATATCGTTGCCCTCCTCAGGCGACAGTGTCATTTTTAAGTGAGCGATCTCGCCCGTATCCATGCCCGCGCGCAACCGGCCAGCGAGCGATTCGAGAAACGCGTTGCCGTCGAATTCAGTTTTTGCGTGTAGGCTGACAGTGCAATTCAGCCAGCCCAAAAGAGCTTCGCCTTCGGCATACACTTCGTAATCCACGTCCGGAGCCGCTTGCGAGCCGCCGGAAACGGTCTGCACGTACTCGAACCAGGCATCGAGCCCCGAACCCGTGCGCGCCGAGACCGAAAAGATCAGCGCTTGCGGATAACGGCCAGCCAATGCGACGCGCAAACCAGCCAGCCTCGCTTCATCGAGCAGATCCGCCTTATTGATGACGATCGCGTCCGCTTCTTCGAGCTGCTTTTCGTAGACGTATTGCACTTTGGGCGCAAACGCACGGCCTTCCGCGAGTCCGAGGATTCGCTCCGCGCGAAGCGGATCGACAAGGACGCTTAGCGGCGCTACTTCAAAATCGTCACCGTAAATCCGCCGCAGCGGATAACTCACGGCCGCGCGCAAATCCGTGCAGCTTCCCACAGGCTCGGCGATAAAGACATCGGGCCGCGCCTCGCGGGAAAGATTTTCAGATGCCTCGATCAGGGAATTGAACCGGCAGCAGAAGCAGCCCCCGCCGATTTCCTCGACGTCGAAGCCCTGCGAGGTGAGCATGGCCGTATCCACCAAGCCGAAACTTTGATCGTTGGTAATCAAGCCAGGACGTTTGCCGGCAGCGCGAAGATGGCGCGCGAGGGCGAGCACGGCCGTGGTTTTGCCGGCTCCAAGGAAGCCGCCGATCATGATGTACCGCGCCTTATTCATGAGCCTCGTCGTGACGGCTTTCGACCATCTTATCGATTGTGGCGTCCAAAATCGCTATATATCCCTGAACGTCCACAACCGCGGGGTCCGGCGTGCCCCGTACTTCATAGAGCCATCCGTCGCCATAGGGCTTCGAATCGAATAGCGTAATGTCGGAATCCAAGGCCGGATTGGGTCCCAGGAACTCGCCGTCAGCCACGCAGTAAATGTCTGAAATCGCTTTAAAACCTTCGATCCAGCCAACACTTTGCCCAACTGCGACGACTTCGCCGCTCCGAACATTGAAACCAAACTCTACCACGTCTCCCAGCATCCGGCTTGCGAACTTGGTCAGCCCGACTCGCCACACGCCCGGACGCACTTCGAGCAGCCAACCATGCGACTTGGTGTAGAGACGACCCACCGGAAGATGCGTTAGGAAACGCGTCCTCTTGTAATAGATTGTGCCCTGATTAGCCGCGGCCATGCGTCCTCGCCGGAATCGCTTCGAGGGCCTTGACCATCGCCGCCAGATCCGGCATCACGGTCGATGGACCCCACGACATCCGGATCGCTCCACCCGCGCGTTCGTCATCGATACCCATGGCGTTCAGGACGTAGCTGCAATGGGCCTGATGCGACGCGCAGGCCGAGCCATTCGAGACCGCCGCGATTTCGCTCCAAGCGTCGATCACCTGTTCGCTGTCGAAGCCGGGAAACGAGATATTGAGGATGTACGGCGATAGGCGCTCTGGGTCCCCGTTCCGGACGAAGCCGGTTAGAGTAAGGCCGTCCAGCAATTTCGCTCGAAAGGCCGTCGCCTGACCCAGCCGTTGATCTTGTTCGAGGACGGCTAGCTCAGCTGCCAAACCGAATCCTGCGATCAGGTGCGTGGGCAAAGTCCCTGGCCGCAAACCGCGTTCCTGACCGCCGCCAAACATCAGCGGACTGACGCCAATCCCCGATTCCCGCTTTCGCACGACGAGAGCTCCGACGCCTTGCGGACCGCCGAATTTGTGGGCGCTGATCGCAATTAAATCGATCCGCGGATGGCGAAGCGGCGGCAGAATCTTCCCGAAACCCTGCGCGGCATCGACGTGGAACAGCGCGGTGGAAGCGGCCATTCCGTCCGCAATTTCGCCTATGGGCTGCAGTGCGCCGGTTTCGTTGTTGACCTGCATCACGCTAACGAGAATCGTGTCCGGCCGGATTGCCGCAAGAACTTCGGAAGCATCCACCCAACCGCCGGCTTTCGGCGCTACCCGGGTCACCGCGAAGCCGCGATTCTCCAACTCAATGACCGGTTCCATCGCCGCCGGATGCTCGATCGCCGTCGTTACAATGTGCCCGCGGCCGGCGGATTTCGCGATCCCGAAAATGGCCAGATTATTGGCTTCCGTCGCGCCGCTCGTAAAAACGACTTCGCTCCTTCGCGCCGATACGACCTTGGCGACCTGATCGCGAGCACGCTCGACAGCCTGGCGCGCTTGATCGCCGTACCCGTGCGTGCGGCTCCCCTGATTTCCGAATTCCACTGTCAGGTACCGGTGCATCAGGTCGACGACGCGCGGATCCGGAGGCGCCGACGCCGCGCAGTCCAGATAAACCGGCCTCTGCCCACTCAAGAGATCACCTGCGCTTGGGGAAACTCTGCCGCCAGGCGCGTGGCGAAATCGCCGCGGAGCGGAACGTTCGTCAGGAACTCCGCGTGCGTTCGTGCCTGTCGATGGACGGGCTGACGAACCGGTTGCCGCAGGTAGCGGCTGACGCGGTCTAGATCGAATGCGTAGAGCAGCGTCCCGTGATGCAGAAGCGTATGCCGCATCCGGCGCTGCGAGCAGCCCGAAAATTTCCGGTTCTGAACCATCAAATCGGTTCCTGCCTGATTTCCATCCGAAACTCCAGTTGCTCTCAGGACTGCCTCCAGAATCGGTCGATAACTATCCGCAACAGGCTGCAATTCCGGACGCGCCGCGAAGGAAAGCACCAGCGAGTAATTGAGGCAACCTAGCCCCAGGACCACCGTTCCACCCCCGGACCCGCGTTGCAGAACCGGGACCCCATCGGCATTGCAAGCCGCGAGATGAACTTCCGACACTGCCTTCGAGGAACGCCCGAGCACCACCGAATATTGCTTGGTTTCCCAGACCCACACAACTTCGCGCCCACTTTGCTCGCTCTGCGAGTGAAGTTCCTGTTCGCGCGAAAGAAACGCTTCGGTGCTGCTTAACTCTTTGAGCAACACACGTCCTTTGGACTCTCCTCCGGCGACTCCGATTGATTGCTGGCAAGTTTTTCTTCGACGGCGGCCACAGGCCCTCCAGATCAAAATTTCAGGACTTGAGGATGAGACTCTTATTCCGGCTTGAAGGTATCGGCGGAAGCCGTTTCGGGCGCATGATCGCAGCCGCAGCCCGCGGGTAGGTCGCAGCAACCCGTTTGGGATCGAATCGAAACGCTCGTTAATTGGCCATCGATCACGACGGCCTCCGCCACCTGGCCGTCAAACGCGGCGATCTTCTCCGGCTGGATGGCTTTGTTCCGCGTGCAGCATTCCGCGTAGAGAAACCCAAGCAGTTCCTGTAATTCTTCGGTGCTCGCCGTGTACCAGAGAAAGGTGCCCTCACGCCGGACCTTCACCAGACCTTCGTTCTTCAGCTTGTCGAGATGGTGCGACAGCGTGGAGCCGGGTATGCGGAGCTCCGATTGAATCTCGCCGACGATAAGGCCTTTCGGGTGGGCCGAAAGGAGCAATTGCATAATCCGCAGCCGGGCTTCCGTGCCCATGGCTGAAAACATATCCGCGTATCGGATCACCTGATCCGGACTCGTCATTTCGTCACATCCATTACCTGTATCTTAAGAGACTTCGCACGATTCGTCGGCATCGCAGGGAGATCGCTTCAATTAGGATACGCTGACCATCGGATCGAGTGGTTCGCCGGCAGGCTTTTCGCTCCTGTGACTCAGGAAGTAGTGCACCGCGGGCGTCACGATGAGAGAGATGACCATCGAAGCGACCAATCCACCGATTACCGCGATCGCCAACGGCTGTAGCATCTGCGATCCCGCTCCGATCGCGAGGGACAGCGGAATCATTCCAGCGATGGTTGCCAACGCAGTCATCAGAATCGGCCGTAGACGCCGCTCTCCCGCGCGGATCATGGCCTCGGCGGGCGAGAACCCCTCCAGCCGGTATCGCTGATCCGCGTCGAGAAGCAGAATGCCGTTCTTAGCGACGATTCCGATCACCATGATCAGCCCCATGAACGACGAGATATTGAATGTCTTGCCGGTGATCAGCAGCGCGAGAAAGACGCCCGAGGTAGACAGGAGCGCCGATAAGATGATCGCTGTCGGAGCCGAGAACTCGCGGAATTCGAACAGCAACACCGTAAACACCAACACTACGGCCAGTCCTAACACCAACAGCAGATCGCGGAAAGATTTCTGCTGTTCGGCGTACGTACCGCCGTACACCACGCGAATTTCGGCCGGCAAATCCATTGCCTTGACTTCGGCTTTCACCAGATCGATCCCCTGCCCGAGACTGATTCCTTCGAATCGCCCGGTAACGGCCACGTAGCGCTGCAGATTCTCGCGCCGGATCTCAGTCTGCCCGGTCTCGATTTTGAATTCCGCCAGAGCGCCGAGTGTGGAACTTTTGCCGGTCGAATTGCTGGTGATCATGGCGTTGCGAAGCCGATCGACCGTGAGCCGGGAGCTGTCCGGAAACCGGACGCGGATCGTATAGGAGCGATCGTTGGTAATCAGCGGGGTAGTCGCCGGCTCGCCCTGCAGCAGCGCGCTGGCATCCAGCTCGATCTCCTGCGGCGTAAATCCAGACCGCGCCGCGACGATCGGATCCACTTTCATCACGATCGACGAGCCGCTGATGGTGTTCTCGATGCCATTCTTTACGTCCGTCACGCCTTTGATCTTCTTGATTTTGTCGGCAACCTTCGGAGCGTATTGCTTGAGTAGCGCCGGATCCGCCGCGAAGAGCTTGATCTCAATCGGCTCGGGCGAACTGGTCAGATCGCCAATCTGATCTTGCAAAATCTGGATGAATTCGACATCCAGCTGCGGGTACTTCGCAGTGATCTTGCCGCGAATTTCGGCGATGACTTTATCCACGGCGCGGCTCCGCTTGGTTTTCAGTCGAACGGTAAAATCACCGCTGTTCGCTTCGGTCACCGCCGCCAAACCCAACTGCAGGCCCGTGCGGCGTGACGTACGCTCGACCTCTGGGGTCTTAGCGAGAATCTGCTCGACGCCCAGCAGCACCTTATTCGTATCGGCGAGCGACGAACCAGCCGGCATCAGGTAATCCACGATAAAGCCGCCCTCATCCATGGCCGGCAAAAGATCGGTCCCCAGGCTTCGATAGCAGAGATAAGAACCCGCGATCAAGATCATCGATCCGAGCGCGAGCACGATCGGGCGGGCGACCACGAGCTTCAGCGTTCGCTCATACGCGCGCGTTACGGCACCCATCACGCCGGTGGTCGCAACTTCCTGGTGGGTTGCAACGGGCTCGGAATCCGACTCCCGGCGGCGCAGGAAATATTGGCTTAACGTGGGCGTCCATGTCACCGCCAACGCGAGCGAAGTGAGCAGCGCGGAGCCGACCGTCAGCGCCAGCGCGCGGAAAAAGGTTCCCGTGACGCCTGTAATCGAGATCAGCGGAATGAAAACCACAATCGGCGTAATGGTCGATCCGATCAGCGGGACGGAAATTTCCTTGAGCGCCTTGCGAATCGCTTCCGACCGCGATTCTCCCGCGTCACGATGAAGCACGATGTTCTCGACAACCACGATCGCGTCGTCGATCACCAGTCCGACCGCGGCCGCCAGTCCACCGAGCGTCATTAGGTTGAAGCTCTCGCCCAGCAAGCGCATCAGGATCAAAGTGATCGAAATCGTGGCCGGAATCACCAGCGCCGCGACCAGTGAGCTACGCCAGTCGCGAAGGAACAGAACCACGATGATGACGGCTAGAACCAGTCCGATGAGGATCGCGTCCCGGACGCTCGAAATCGAGTCGCGGACAATCACGCTCTGGTCATAGAACGTCTGGACTTTGACGCCGGATGGAAGCGTTTTTTGAATCGCCGCCAATTCCGCTTCGGCCGCATCGGCGACCGCGACCGTGTTGCTTTCCGGCTGGCGGAACAAATTCAGCAATACTGCCGGCTTGCCATCCGCCGTGACCATCGTGTATTGGGGCATCACTGAAGGCTTGACCACCGCGATGTCACCGATCCGGACCGGAACGCCGCCCGGCGTCGTGCGGACCACGATATTGGCAATCTCGCTCGCATCCGCGGCTTGCCCCGTGACCAACGCCAGCGACAGCTCGTGGTTGTTCTCGATCAATCCGGGGGAATCGATCAGGTTGAACTTGGCCACGGCGTCGAGAATCGCCGGAACGCTCACCTGCGCCTGCAGGAGCTTTGCCGGGTCCGGTTCGATCTGGAATTCCGGTACCTTGCCGCCCTGCACCACGATCATCGAAACGCCATTGACTCGATTGAGGCGTGGCTTAATCTCGTAATTCGCCAGCTCCCAAAGCTGCGTCTGCGACATGCTGTCGGACGTCAGGCTGAAACCTAGAATGGGAAACGCCGCGAACGTCAGCCGATTCGCGGTCAATTTCGCCGTGGCGGGCAACGACTGCTGCACGCGTGCCAGAGCCGCATTCACGTACTGCAGAGTCTGGAACATATTGAGGTTCCAGTTGAAAAATAAATTGACCTCGGCGGATCCGCGACTGGTGGTCGACCGCACATGGTCCAGACCCGGCACGCTGTTCATCGCTTCTTCGATCGGCCGCGTGATCGCAACCTGCATCTGGTTGATCGGCGAAACGCCGTTATCGATACCGACGACGATTCGCGGGAAATCCGTATTCGGAAACACCGCCACCGGGATCGTGTAGGCAACATAAGCGCCTACGCCGATCATCGTCAGGATGACGAAAATAATCGGCTGCGCGAATCGGGTCGTCCAATGCTCAGACGCGTCGGCAGGAACCGAAGAAGAGGGCTCGTGAACTTCGGGCCGTTCGCTCATTTGCCCTTGTCATCCTTCTTCGCGGCGTTGGGCTTCGCCCCATCCGGTTTCTTCGCGTCCGGTTTCGCTTCGTCGTCGCTGTTCTTGTCCTCGTCTTCGTCTTCCGCCTTGGGCTGCTGGATCGCGACTTTGGCTTTGTCCTCGAGACCCAGGCCGCCGGACACCACGACCTTGTCGCCTTCCTGGAGACCGCTGAGGATCTGCACCCGCTTTCCTTGCCGGACCCCGACCGAAACCCGGCGCTCGCGCGCTTTGTTGTCGGGCGTGACGATCATCACTTTGGGCGTTCCGTCATCCGAATTCAGTAGCGCCGTAGCCGGAACTATGATGGTGTCCTGGATGGTTTCGGCAATGATCGCCACCCGGACCGTTCCGCCGGGCTTCAGTTTCTCGCCCGGATTGGCGGCCTGAACCCAAACCTCCACCGTCGTCGTGTTCGGATCGACAGTCGGACTCACCACGGTTACCTTTGCCGGGATGTCGCCATCCGGACCCGTGATCCGCGCGGGCCGGCCGGCTTGGATGGCCGAGGCGTCTTTCACCGGAATGTTGGCGCGAGCCACCACCTGCGAGATATCGACCACCGAAATAATGGGACTCCCACTGGCCGGAACCTCCCCCGCCAGCACCGGGCGATCGGACACGATGCCGCTGAGCGGACTGCGGACCTGGGCATACGACACTTGCACCAGGGCGCTGTCGTAATGGGCTTTGGCGGCATTCATCTGTGCCTGCGCGCTTACGATCGATTCACGATTACTCACCGTCCGGACCGCTTCCAGATGCCGCTGCGCAACGGTCAACTGACCCTGCGCCTGGGCTAATGCGACCTTGGCGTCGTCCACCAGTTTCTGCGCGAGCGCCCCTTCCTTCTGGAGCGCCACGCGGTTGTCATACAGTTTCTGCGCGGCCTGCACCGTTTGTTCGGCAACCTGAAAATCGGATTGCGCCTTGCCGCGATCTTCCGGCGCGGTAGCGCCCTTTACCGTTTCGTAGGCGGCTTGCGCCTGCTCGAATTGGTGTTGCGCTTCGCGCGCGCTCGAGGAAATGTCTCCGCTCTCAAGTTCCAGCAACACCTGACCCGCGCGCACATGGTCGCCCCTGTTGACGAGAACCCGCTTGACCGGCGCTGTGATCTTGGTCGTGATATTCGCCTGATTGATCGGATACAGCACTGCGTCCGCGATCACCATATGATCGATCGCGCCCTTGTTGGCGGTTTCGACCAGGACGTTGACAACTGGCTCGCCGGCCTTCTCCTTCTCCTTGTCGTCGTTATCTTTGCCGCAGCCCGCCAGCAGAAAAAGCGCAATCGCGACAACGGTACCGCGAATGCGGAAACCCACTCTGAATCTGTCGCCAGCCATGATTTACAAGCTCCCCGTGAGCGTTTGGAGGTTTGCCAAAGCCACTCGATAACGAATCAGTCCATCCGCGTAGGCGTTTCGCGCGAGTGTTAACGTGTTCTGCGCGTCCACCACTTCAAGAGCGGTCGATTCTCCCGCCTGGTAACGCAAGACAATCAATCGAAGGCTTTCGGTGGCCATTTCCGAAGATTCTTTCAGCGATGTCAACTGTTCCTGCGCCAGGCGCGCCTCGGCTTCGGCGGTCGCGACGTTTCCCTGCAGCGTCCGCTGCGCAAGAGTCAGATCGAGTTCGGCCTGCTGACGCCGGTATTCCGCCTGCTTCACCTTGCTCCGGGTTGCGCCCCAATTCCAAACTGGAATGGTCAGCGTGGCCTGCGCGGCATAACCAAGGTTCTGGCGGTATGGCTGTTCGATCCCATTTTCCGTTGGATAGTGGGTGCGCGCCGCGAATTGGTTGGCGTTGATGCCGTAAAAGAAATCCAACGCGAACGTCGGTAGAAATCCATATCGGGCGACGCTGACGTCGAAGCCGGCTTGTTGAATGCCAGCCCGCGCGGATTTAATATCCGGGCTCGAATTGAGAGCCGCGCTTCGATTCTCATCGGCGGGCGGCAGCAGAAACGGCTGCTGTAAATCATCTTCGACGAGGTAGTCAGTCGAATAATTCGGAAAAATAATCACGCCGAGCGCGATCTTCGCTTTCACGAAAGCCAGTTGCGCTTCCTTGCGATCGCGCTGCCGCTGGCGTAAATCGATCTGCCCCTTAAGGACGTCGGCGTGCGCGACTTCGCCGCCTTTTTCTTGTTTGGTGGTGATGTCCACGAAACGCTCCGCTTCGCGGACGCTGCGTTCGAGATTGGCAAGCCGGTATTGCGCGGTGAGAATCGCGTAGTAATTCTGAATCACCGTGGCATTCACACCGCGGATCGCGATCTCCGTCTTGGCCCGCGCTACCGCTTCAGCCGCCTGCGCTCGACTGACCTCACCATGTCGCAGGAACATCCCGAGGTCCTCGTGAACCACCGCTTGTTCGTTGTAAATATGCACGCCGTCATTGGCCACGAAGACGCCGGAAGAGGTGCCGTTGCCCTCGGTGTAGATGAACTGATTGAACGCATTCACGTTCGGCAGCCGGGCAGCCTTCGCCTGTTTCGTGTCTTCCTTCGCTTGCAATAGCGCCAAATTCGCGGCTTGGTATTGGCCTCCGTACTGCCGGGCACGCGCTAACGCGTCTTTCAAAGCGATCGTCCCGGGCGAAGCGACCGACGGAGGGGCCGCCGTCGGCGGAGCCTGAGCGAACGCGACGCATCTGAGTCCGAATACACCTGCAAACAGTATGGTCAGCCGGGCGATCATGTCCGCATCCTCTCGAAAATCTCCTTCTTTAGTTATCCACTCTAACCTTAAGATTCCCTGAAGACGGTTTTTGGTCGCTTTTTGATGGCTTTTGGTACTATCACGGTAAATGCGCGTGCTGGTCGCCGAGGACGAGATTCGAATGGCCGACCTCCTCAAGCGAACGCTGATCGAAGAGGGTCATAACGTGGTCTTGGCGTCGAGCGGCAAAGAGGCGCTGGAACTCGGATTGGGATTCGGCTTCGACGTAATCCTGCTCGACGTCATGCTGCCCGGCATAGACGGCTTCTCCGTAGCGCGCCGTCTGCGGGAGTCAAAGAATCAGACACCCATCCTGATGCTGACCGCGCGCGATGCCGCCCAGGACATCATCCGCGGCCTCGATTCCGGGGCGGACGATTACCTCACCAAGCCGTTCGAGATCGATGTCCTTCTAGCGCGCCTGCGCGCAGTCAGCAGGCGCGGCAAGATCGCCCAGCCCACCATCCTTGAAGTAGCCGACCTGCGCATGGATCCGGCCGCCTACAGCGTAACCAGGGCGGGCCGGGCATTGAACCTGACTCGCCGCGAGTACCGCCTGCTGGAGCTGCTCATGCGGAACAAGGGCCGCACTGTTACACGCGACGTCATCTTCGAATCGGTATGGGACGTGGACAGCAGCATCTCGGAGAATACGCTCGAAGTTTTCATCCGGCACCTTCGTCTGAAGGTGGACCAGCAGGAGCCCAAGCTCATCCACACCGTGCGGGGCGTCGGCTACGTCATGAGGGACGGAGCATGAACCGCCGCTCCATTCGCTTCCGCCTCACGGTTTCCTATGCGTTGATTCTCACCGCCGGTCTCGGGCTGTTTGGAGCCTTGATTTGGGTGACGCTTTCTCACCAGTTGCAAGGGGAAATCGATCGGGAGCTGGAGGGTCGCGCGAACCGCGTCGAGGCATATTTTAAGGAAGAAGTAGCTAAGACCAACCCCGCCCAATTGCACGATGAGCTGGAGGAATTCTCGCAGGCCTTCGCGCCAAGTAGCACCGTCGAGATCATGGGCTCCAAAGGGTTTGCCTTCCACTATCCTCCCCAAGCGAAGCGGGAGTCCTCGGAGGTTCGTACGCTTCGCCGCCATTTTGCCTTCCGCGGCGAGGACTTCGAACTCGAAGTGCGCATCTCGACCGCCGAGATGGACCGCACACTCACGCTGTTGGGCAAGCTCTTGCTTGGCTTCATCCCTATCGTCATCGTCCTATCCTCCGCCGGCGGAGCCTTGCTCAGCGGTCGCGCACTCCGGCCGGTCAGCGCCTTGACGGACGCCGCCCGCTCGCTCAGCATCGAGGATCTATCCAAACGGCTGCCGGTCGCCGACACCGGCGATGAACTCGCCCGGCTCGCCGAAACGTTGAATACGATGTTGGCCCGCTTGGAGACGGCCGTGACGACTCTCTCGCAATTTGTAGCCGACGCTTCCCACGAATTCCGAACGCCCCTCGCCGTGATGCAGACCACCGTCGAATTGGCCCTTCGCCGGCCACGCGAGGCTCCTGAATATCGCCAGGCGCTTTCCGATGTCGCCGGCGAAGTGACCCGGATGACCCATCTTGTCGAAGATTTACTTACCCTGGCGCGCAACGAGACCGGCGCGGTGGACATGCCCCGCGGCGCCGTCGATGTCCGCGCCCTGGTTCGCGAGGTCATCGCCGAAACGCAGCCTCTCGCGGATCTGCGTCAGATTCAGGTTACGCCGCCGGCGCCCGGCGATCCCGCCTGGACCATCGGGAACCGGGCCGCGCTTCATCGCCTTTTTATCGTGCTGCTCGACAACGCTCTCAAATTTTCTGGCGAGCATGGCAAGGTCGTTCTGTCGATTCAGCACAGCGATGCAACCGTTTCTGTCAGCGTCAAGGATTTTGGTGTTGGCATTCCGCCGGCGGATCTTCCTCGCATTTTTGAACGCTTCTACCGCGGAGATCCGGCTCGCGCGGGCGGAGGGCATGGGCTGGGCCTGGCCTTAGCCTCGAGCATCGCGCGAGCGCACGGCGCGAAACTCGAGGTGTCCAGCACGGAGGGCGCGTCGACAGAATTTAGGGTCGAGTTCGTTGCCTCCCATGCCGCGTCGGACGCGCGAGACTCCGCGGCGGCGGCTGTTTCGTAAACGCTTCTTCAGGCAATCTACAGCTTTGGGCCGTACCATGTTAGGGCAAAGGAATCTCTCGTGAAAAAATTAGCTCTCTTGCTTGTTGCGGCAGCCGCCACCACATTCGCCGCCCCGCCGGTCTACAAGGTCGTCACTAAGATCAAAATCGGAGGCGGAGTTCGCTGGGATTACGCCTACGTGGACAGCGCGAATCACCGCCTCTACGTTTCGCACGGCACGCAAACCGAAGTCATTGACACCACTACCGACAAGCTGATCGGCGTGATTCCGGATACGAAAGGCGTGCACGGCATCGCGGTCGCCAACGACCTCGGCCGCGGCTACACCAGCGACGGCACCGACAATGACGTAACCGTTTTCGATATCAAGACGCTCAAAGTCATCACCAAAGTAAAGACCGGGCAGAACCCCGACGCGATCATCTACGAACCGGTCTCGAAGCGCGTAATCACCTTTAACGGCCGTAGCAACGACGCGACGATCTTCGACGCCAAGACTGGAAACGTCATCACAGCCTCGCTGCCAATGGGCGGCAAGCCCGAATTCGCCCAGATCGACACGAAAGGTCATGTCTTCGTGAACATCGAGGACAAGAACGAAGTCGTCGAAGTGGATGCCAAGAACAGCGTGGTCTCCCGCCGCTACTCCATCGCCCCCTGCGACGGACCCAGCGGCTTGGCCATCGATCCGAAGAACCGGCTGTACTCCGTTTGCGGTAATAAAATGATGGTGATTTCGGACTCCGCTTCCGGAAAAGTTCTCGCCTCCCCCGCCATCGGACCCGGCACCGACGGAGTCGCCTTCGACGACGGATACGCTTTCAGCGCGAACGGTGGCGATGGCACCATCACCATGGTCGGCGAATCGTCCGCTGGTAAGTTCGATGCCTTGGCCACCATCACGACCATGCGCGGAGCGCGTACCATCGTGGCGGATCAGAAAGCGCATAAGCTCTATCTCCCCGCCGCGGAATACGGTCCGGCAGTCGAAGGCAAAGACGGCAAGAAGGGCCGCCCGCAACCCGTAGCCGACAGCTTTCAGATCGTCGTCGTCGGCCGTTAACTCGGATCTTGTTCGTTGTTCTACCCGGGAGTCGAAGCGCAGCGCTTTGGCTCCCGGTTCTATTGGATACCTGGCGGTAAAGTCTACAATCAGAGACATGATTACGCTCAACCAAGCCCGTGCGGTGATTGCAGCCGCCGAAAAGAAGGCAGCCGAGATCGGCCAGCCCATGAATATCGCGGTCGCCGACGGCGGCGGCAACCTGATCGCGCATGTCCGCATGGACGGAGCTTGGCTCGGAAGTATCGACATTTCGATCAAGAAGGCTTACACTTCGCGCGCCTTCGACATCACCACTAAGGACTTGGCAACGCATTCACAGTCCGGAGGCCAGTTCTTTGGCATCCACGCGTCGAACGACGGCAAAATCATGGTCTTCGCCGGCGGAATTCCTTTGAAGCGCGACGGCAAAGTGGTCGGCGCGATCGGAGTCAGTGGAGGATCGGGCGATCAGGATCACGCCGTCGCCGAAGCCGGCGCCGCCGCATTCTAGTGGGCTGTCCACGGGATCCCTTCAGTGCGCTACTTTCCACGTTATAGCCCCGCCCGTCAGGGCGGGGACTCTTTTTCAAGTCAACCGTGGTAAGGGTCGATCGTAGGCAGCCCACTAGCAGGTTGGCTCGATTCGGTACAGGACCGTTCCCTCGACCGCGCAGAACCCGTGAAAATGCGGACTTGCACCGCCACTCTGGGCAGCGGAGCGATCGTGTTGGCAAGCGCGTAAGGAATCAGGTAGATTAGAAGTACGGTGAGGTGCGAGAGCGGTTGAATCGGGCGGTCTCGAAAACCGTTGAACCTTCACGGGTTCCGTGGGTTCGAATCCCACCCTCACCGCCATACTTCGTCCAATTGCTTTCAGCGCTTCCGGCTGAGATTCTTCATCCCGCCCTAAATTAGTTGAACAGGAATCTGACGAGCTGATCATGCGGGATCTGGCGAAAGAAACGTCCCTTTTCAACAAGTGGTATCTCCGGTGCCGTGCCGAACAAACCATCCCGCCGATCCGCGGATGAGAATTCTATACTTCACATCTCGCGAAATCTGGCCCGTCAACACCGGCGCACGGCTCCGCGATTACCACCTGGCTCGCCAGCTCGCTAGCCACGCCAGCGTAACCTTATTCGGTCTCTTCAACCCGAGCGACCCGAAACCGCCTGCTTCCTCAAACGATGGATTGCCTCCGCCCGCCGAACTCTTCGAGCGCGTCATCATGGCACCCAAGCCACCCAGCTATGGCTTCAAAAATCTCGTGCGCGGCCTTATCGGGAAAACTCCGGTCACGATACTCAACTGCACTAGCCCGCAAGTAGTCCAAGCTCTTGCCCAGCTTGGCCAGGAAGTTGCCTTCGACGCCATTCAAATGGAAGGTGTCCATCTAGTCCGTTACCTGCCCAGCCTGCGCGCTTTCAAAGGCCGGCCCCCCATCCTCTGCGATTGGCACAATATCGAATCCGAATTGATGTTCCGCTATGCCGACACCGCCAGCCTGGCACGCAAATTTTATGCGCGTCGCACGGCCGCGAGCATGGCGGCAGCGGAAAAAGATCTACTCTCCGAATGCAACGCGCATACCGTATGCAGCGATCGCGAACGGGCGAAACTGAAGGCTCTCGATGCCTCCGCCTCCATCCACGTCATCGAAAACGGAGTGGATGTCATGCAGTATGCCGACGGCGAGATGAACGCGGCCTACGAGCGCGCGAGGCCAGGCGTAGCGCCAGTGCGCAACCGGGCGCTGTATGTCGGCTCCATGGATTACCACGCCAACATCGACGCCGTGCTCTACTTCAGCCGTGAAATCTGGCCCGCATTGCGCGTCCGTTTCCCCCATTTGAACTTCACCATCGTCGGCCGTAACCCGTCTGAATCCGTTTTAGCCTTGGGTAGCGAACCCGGTATCGACGTCGTTGGAACGGTCGATGACGTCCGCCCCTACTACCGTGAAGCCTTTGCCGCGATCGTTCCCCTCAGGGTTGGTGGCGGAACACGTCTCAAAATCCTCGAAGCTCTGGCCGCGGGTGTGCCCGTAATCTCAAGTGCGCTTGGGGCCGAAGGCCTCGCCGTTAGCCCAGGCAAAGACATTTTGCTCGCCAACGATGCCGCGCAATACGAGAAATCCATCGAGGTGCTGAACGACACGGAAGCGCGTTCGAAACTCGTAGCCGCCGGCCGTGACCTGGTCACGCGCCGCTACGATTGGCAAAGTCTCGGCTCCGCCCTATATAGCGTCCATGCTTCGATGGGTGCGTAAACTCAAGGCAGCAGTTTCTCAAAGAGGTTCACCAGTGTCCGCATGTAGACTTCTGGCGAAAATCTTTCTTTGAGATCCACCAAGCCCCGATCACTCCGCATTCGCGCCCCAATAGGATCCTCGAGCAACGTGGCAATCGATCCCGCCATCGCCTTGGCATCTCTCGCCGGAGTCAGCAGCGCACTCTCCCCATTCGTCACAATCTCGGGAACCCCACCCACCGCCGTCGCCGCAATCGGCAAACCGGCCGCCAGAGCCTCCAGCACCACCAGCGGCGAACCTTCGCTTAACGAGGGTAGGGCTAGAATATCCGCCAAGTGAAAGAACCGCATAGGATGTTCCTGCTGGCCCGCGAATCGTACGCGCGCCGCCAATCCTGCTTCTGCCACGGCCTGTGTCACACTTTCCAGCTCGGGACCGGTGCCGACCAGGAGCAAAACCCAGTCCAGTTCCGGTCGGATTTCCCGTAAATGCTTGAGCGCCTGAATCAGAACCAAATGCCCTTTCTCCTGCGACATCCGGCCCATCGTCAGAATCACCGGGGCTTCGCCCAACTGAAATTCCTCGCGTAACCGAGCCAGAACAGTCGCGTCCGGAGCGATCGACGGGGTCTCAAAGTTATGCAGTACATGGAGCCGTTCCCGCTGGACCCCCTTATCCTCCAGATCCTTTTTGAATGGCATGCAGACGGTAATCACGGCGTCCGCCGACCGAAGCGTCCAGCGGTCCAACTGGTTATACAACCGCATCTTCAGGTTCGGAGTGGTGTAGCCGTGGTGGAATGCGACCCAGGGCCGATTGCCCCGTCCCACCGAATGCAGCAGAAAATGCGATTTTACGCTGTGCGTCTCGATCAGGTCCGGATCCTCGCGATCGATCAGCTCGCGCATTTGCCGACGGGCATCCAGATCAAAGCGATACCGCTCCCGAATGATGTGGACAGGAATGTCCGCTTGACGCACAGCGTCGATAAAGGCATTGCTTTCGGTGTTTCCGCGGCAGAAGGTAGCAATCGAGAGCGTCACCCGGCGAAGGCCCCACTCGATGGGCGGGTTCCGCATTTGTTCGCCAAACGCGAGAAGCGGTTTCGCCGGGCCCGTGACATAGTCGGCCTCCACGAAAGCCAGAATCTTGATGGGCTCGAAAGAGCTTCTTTCCAAGCGCCGTTTTGCTGCGACCATTCAACGCCATCTTCCCATTCTTCAAGGAGAAATCCTTAGTCCCCAAGAATTCGAAACTCCGGCAAGGACTGCTACAATGGCCGAAATGATGATCTTGACCAACTTCCCGAGGTTTCCGGAAAATTGGCAGTCGTCTTCCGGGGTCACCGGCAAGTCCATGATGGCCCGTACGCCGTGGGAGTTTTTGCAAAAGTCGAAAGACGCCGATCTGGTCATTATCAACACCGACGGCGCCCTGATGATGAAGCTCGCGGCCCTCTATCTGTTGTTCCCTTTTCGCCGCCGTCCCATCCTCGGCAATGATCTACTGTTGCGGACCCCGTTGACAGCCAAAGCCAAGTGGACCCGCCCCTTTAAGCGCTTCTTCTTGGGACGTGTTGATCACTTCACTCTTTACTCCAAAATTCTCGACGGCTATCAGAAATACTTCGGTATCGGTCCCGATCGCGTCACCTGCATCAAGTACAAACCGGATATTCGCTTTCGCTTTGACTATAAGGTAAGCGCCGAAGGCGAGTACATCCTTTGCTTCGGCCGTTCGGAACGCGATTACGATACGTTTTTCAAAGCGATGGAGAAGCTGCCCGATCTACCGGCCGCGATTCCTCCGCCGAACTTCGAGGCTTTCAAGAAGCACACATCCAAATTCAGCTACGCAGTCGATCAGTTGCCTCCGAATGTAAAGATTCTGCCCGACGAAGGCGGTACGGAATCGTTGATTCGCATCATCGAAAGTGCCAAAATCGTGGTCCTGCCGATGCTCTCGAAGCGCATCGCTCCTGCCGGCATCGGCACTTATTTGAACGCAATGCTGATGGGAAAGTGCGTCATCATCACCCATGGCGTGGGCACTACGGACGTACTCGATGCCAACCAGGTGCTTCTGGTTCCGCCCGAGGATGCCGAAGCCTTGGCGCAAACTATCCAGAGGGTGTGGGAAGACACGGAATTGCGCGTGCGTACGGCCGACGTCGGCCGCCTCTACGCTGAAAGCTGCGGTGGTGAGCAGGAACTCCGCCAACGAGTCCTTGATGTCGCCATTGAAAACTTGTCCCCAAAATCTATCCGGCAGAACAAGCCAGTAATCGCGTGATTTCATGAAAATTCTAGTTACCGGCGCCGCGGGGTTTGTGGGCCGCCATATTGTGAAGCGGTTTCTTGATAAAGGCGCGGAAGTGCACGCCGTCGATAACGTGGCCCCGTTTACAGGCGGCGTCGATCCCACCCAGGGATGGCCGCTGTTCGAGCCGCGAGATTATCCAAACTTCCATTTCTACAAGGAAGATTGCCGGACGTATTTTCACCGCGTCCTCGATGACGATTTCGATTACACGTTCCACCTGGCTGCGATGGTCGGTGGACGTTTGATGATCGAGAACAACCCTCTCGCCGTAGCCGACGATCTTGCGATTGACGCGGCGTATTGGCAGTGGGCCAAGGAAGCGAAGCCGAAAAAGTCAGCCTGCTTCAGCTCGAGCGCCGCTTACCCCATCAAGCTGCAGCGCGAGGATCACCACGTTCTTCTCAAAGAAGACATGATCTCGTTCGTAGACGATATCGGCATGCCCGATATGAGCTACGGCTGGGCCAAGTTAACTTGCGAGTACCTTGCCCAACTCGCTTACGAAAAACACGGCCTGAAATCCGTCTGCTATCGCCCCTTCTCGGGCTACGGGGAAGATCAAGATGACACCTACCCCTTCCCGAGCATCTGCAAACGCATCCTCGCCCATCGTGGCTCTGACGTCGTACAGGTGTGGGGAACCGGTACCCAGATGCGCGACTTCATTCACATCGAAGATTGCGTTGACGGAATCCTCGGCACCATGGATCAAATTGACGACGCCGGCGCTGTGAACCTCTCTACCGGCATTCTCACCAGCTTCATTGAATTCGCCCGCATGGCCGCCGACATCGCCGGCTATCAACCGGAAGTGAAAGGTATGTCGGACAAGCCGGCCGGAGTCCACGCTCGCGGCGGCGATACCACCAAGCAAAACCAGCTCGGATTCCGGTACAAGACCAGCTTTCGCACCGGGGTCGAAAACGCTTTGAACTTTTATGAAGGTAAAGGCTATAAGAGCCGTTAAACTCAGACCGGCGAGTCACCCCGCGGAATGCTCGAAGTAATCCGCTATACCCAACCAACCGCGGAGCAATTTGAAGAAGCGGCCGCCCTCTGCCACCTTCACTGGGACTATCTGCGCGCGCTCGACGGTCCGGAACGTATCCAGGCATTTCAAGCCCTGGGCGTCGAACTGGCAGCCGCGATCGACGAGGGAAAAATGCAGGCCGTCGGCTTTCTGCTCCCTGCCCTTCCTGAACTCACCAACGGAGTCCCTTGTCATTTTCTATTTCAGGTATGCGCCCGCCCCGGCACGAAAGGCGCGGGCGGCTTACTGATTTCGCGCATCATGAACTGGTATCCGGTGCTCCTCGGTGTCGGAGTCACTAAGCAAGCCGAGCGTCTCTACGGAAAGCTCCGTTGGAAGCCCCTCGAGGACATTTGGCGCGGCGTTCATCCTTTGAACCTTACGACGATGCTCAATGATTATGGGGAACGCGTGGAGAAACCCTGGTTGAGGCTCTTGCTTCGAGCGGTAAGCGGCGTCTATGGGGTGACGTCCCCGATCGTCGAATGGCTGCTCGCACGCGGCCGCCGCGCCCATAAGTCCCCCGTATCGGCCAATCCTCGCGAAAAAGCCATCTCTTCGTATATCGGAATTCTGGAATCTGGCCCTTTGCGCGTGGGTGACGTCGGCGGTATCGGACGGATCGTCGCCGCACCGCCTTCTCTGGGCCCACTCTCTGCCCACGCCGCCTTGTGGAGGGGCTTGCGGCATCGACATGCCAAGTTCTGCGAAATCATGCTCATGACTCCCGAGGCGAAGCGCAAGGCGTTCTTCCGGGGCTACATTCCCCTGCGCCTGCCCTTTTGGTATTGGGACAAGAACCAAGCTCTCGGTGACTTGGAACTCGCCCAACTCCGAAAAAAACCGCTATCGTTTCTCGACACCGACAAGGTAGTCTAAGGGAAAGAACATGTCTGAGCGAACGCCTCCTCCCTCGCGCCGAACTCATAGCGCTACGGAGCGAACTGTCTGCTCTCATCCACGGAATCCTTGATGCAAAACGTCTTTTCCATCGACCTCGAAGACTGGTTTTGTGTCCAAAACCTAAGTCACGTCTTCCCCCGCGAAGAATGGGACAAGCTCGAATCCCGGGTGGAGCGAAACACGCTTCTCATCCTCGACGTGCTCAAAAGGCATAAAGTGGAAGGGACCTTTTTCGTGCTCGGCTGGATCGCCGAACGCTACCCCGATCTCGTCCGCGAAGTCGAACGCCGGGGCCACGAAATCGCCACCCACGGCTACTCGCATAAACTCCTCACCTTCATGAGCCCCGATGAGTTTCGAGCCGACCTGGAACGTTCCTTGGACGTCCTCGCGAAGTGCTCTTCCGCCCACATCTCCGGCTTCCGCGCCCCTTCCTTCTCCATCACCCGTAAAACCTGGTGGGCGGTCGATACCCTAAAGCAGTGCGGCCTCACGTACGACTCCTCCATATTTCCGGTCGGCTTTCACCCTGACTATGGGATCGGCGACGCACCCCTCGTCATCCATGAACTGGATAACGGTCTTACAGAGCTTCCCATGAGCTGCGCCAACATGTTCGGCCGGCGCATTCCTTGCAGCGGCGGAGGTTATTTCCGCCTGTTTCCCTACCCCCTCACGAAGTTTCTGATTCGGAAATGTAATGCCGCCGGCCGGCCAGTCATCTTCTACCTCCACCCCTGGGAGGTCGATCCACAGCAACCTCGCGTTTCCCTTCCCGCCGTCAAGGCCTTCCGGCACTACAACAACCTCGACCGAACCCTTGATCGCCTGGAACATCTCCTGACAGATTTTCAATTCACCTCGATCAAGCAGATCCTTTCTTCTCGCTCCGGGTAACAAACCGCCATCCAAGTGGTGGCTAACAGGCAGTAACAAGACAGCTACCTGATTGCGATCTGGATGTAGCTGCCGGTATAGGGCATTGCTGGCCGCTGCCTGCACGCCCGTGTACGCGGCCCAACGTCCCTGATCGATAGACCGAAGTAGGGCTATTTAGTTGTTAGCGGAAACAGCCGTCTTGTTGGACTTGTGCCTCGCGCGCAAAGTCTGTGTTAGGAGAGCTGCGAGCAGAACGGTGAAGAACGGATCTAATGGGAAACGATATCTGTTGTTCTCGAATGACGACAACAGGTTTGATGTTGCAGTCACAAACGCAATATTGAAAACCAGAAAAGCGATCAGGGCGATCTCCGGCTGGGTCCAATTGCTCCGGAATCGCCTGAAGACCAATTGAGCCAGCCCCCAACAAAACGTCAGGGGCAGTATAATCATCAGAAAGAGCCCGGTATAAAGCACTAACGAAAAAGTGTTTCCGGATGCTTTAATCGCACGTAACTGTTTGCGATCACTCGCCTCCCGAAATTTACCATAAAACACCGCACTATAGACGCGGTCGAACAAGCCTAGCTTTGCCCTGGAAGCATCGTAATAATGCATATCGCCGGCGGGCAGGAAATAGGCAAACCACGCAATGGCACAGGAACGCAGGTAGGCTGTCGGATAGTGCAACAATACAGCCTTAGAGTTTCGGAGAAACTGTTCATGAACTTGAAAATACCCCAGCGCATTGAAGTTCGAATGCCCCGTCGAGGTGACAGCGTCATCCAGTACCGGCAGGCCGGTTTTAGCCGGTAACTGGATATATGGCAAATACAAATTCAGGTCGCTAAAAGGAGGAATGCGGGCGATTGGCGTCAAAACACCTTGCGTCACCAGCCGGTCAATCTCATCGGGCGTCATCTGATAGGTCGTCACGACGCCGGTAGTCATGCCCATCCAGGTACTTCCTGTGAAAACACCAAACAGAAGCCAGTTCTTTAGGTAGAGTGCCGCCGCGGCGGCAAACGCAGGGGCTGCTCCAATCCAAATAACCCGCAAAAGATGAGGCATGAACCAGGAGAGCACCCCAGCAACCAGGACGATATAAGCCAAATGGAAGACATTCCGTATATAAAATAGGGCCAAAATGGAAGCGAAACACACCACGGACCACAGAACGCGAGATGTTGCGCAAAGTTTGTATAAAGCCGCCGCGGCACAAACAAGCAGAATCATTACCGGGTAGTCGTATGATACGAGGTTTTCATTAAAGACACATCCTGGACTGACCACGAAAATGATGGCAAGAACAGCAGCGATTCCATCGGTTACGTGAAGACGCTTCATCAGACGGACAGTTAGGATAGCTGCGACAAGTCCGCCAGCCAGAAAAAGGATGTTTAGAACCAAACCATAGCTCTCGGGAAAACCCTTGACTACAGTGCCAACCAAAAGGTTGAAGCCTGGCGGCTGCATGTGCATCCAGTAGAGGCTCCGAAGCAAATCCTTTCGCAAGAGGACCGGATCTAACATCTGCCAAAAGTGGTCGATTGGGCCGATCTCATAGCGAATGCCGGCCGCGTAATATAAAATACGCGAAAGAACAAACGCAACCGCAACCCACGCCTCCGCCGCGTATTTCTGTAAGAACAACATCCGCCTATGGCTCCCGCCGCTGGTCGGCAGCGAGCACGAATATGAATTGGTATCCGAACAACGTCGGCCAGATTCGCGTAAGCCCGGCCGATATAACATTCAGCATTCGCATGAAGACGTTACTGGGGGATAGCCCGATAACTAACTCCAGTGGCACTACGGTTGCTCGTTCCCGAACGATCCGAAATCCATTGGAATGAAAGAATTTCCGCGCCGTTTTACGCGTAAACCAGCGTAGGTGAGTTCGATCGAGGATGCCTCGATCCTGGTAATCGAAACGCCCGACCAAAAGCATTAAGCGTACATATAAGTGCGCAACGTTCGGCAAAGAAACGATGACAGTTCCATTCTCTTCGACCCATTGACTGGACGCCTGCAGTAATCGCTCTGGAGTGGTGAGATGCTCGAGAACGTCTAAGAGCAGAACAGAATCAAACTTTTTGCCAGCCAGTGTTTTTGTGATCGTGTCGATATCGGCGCCAGAGTCCAAATCGGCGGAAATATAATCCTCTAACACCTCACGCCGTTCCGGTTTGGGCAAAGAATCTACGCCTGTAATGGTTCGCTCGCCCGCCTTCTTCAGCTCGGCGGCAAAAAATCCATGCCCACAGCCGAGATCCAGAATTGTATCGTTCTTACCCACCATCGTCTGAATATAGGCGTGAGAGGAGTGGCTGCTGGTCTTGATAGGATAGTGAACAAAGTATTCTTTAAATTCCGGATATGATGAAGTGGACCTGCACGTTTGCTTGTACCGATATACGGCCCGGGCGACATCCTTCGCGTAGCGTACGCCATTGACGTAGCAAATCTCATCGCCGTAGTAAGTGGGAATTGGAACTTCGGAAATGCGAAATCGCTGGTGGTTTAATTTGATAATGATCTCGGTATCAAAATGGAAATCATTAGTCATTTCGCGGAAGTCTATCTTCTTTATAGCGTGCAGGTTGTAAGCACGATAGCCGCTGTGGAACTCCGTCAGCGTCATGCCAAGAGCTACGTTTTCAAACATCGAAAGGACCCGGTTTCCGAGGTATTTATAGAGCGGCATTCCGCCCTTCAGGGGCCCCCCGTAAGTGGACATCATACGCGAACCAAAAACGGCGTCCGCTTCGCCTCTTATGATGGGACTATACACATGCGATAGAATCTCTGGCGCGTATTGCCCGTCGCCGTGTAGCAATACGACGGCGTCGAAGCCTTTATCGAGAAAATACTGATATCCTGCCTTTTGATTTCCACCATAGCCGAGATTCTTCGGGTGCCGTAATACGCAAAGCTTAGGCAAATGCCGCAGGGTCTTCATACCCAGCGCGAGTTCATACGTGGAATCCTGACTGGCGTCGTCGAAGACCGCGATCTCCTCGACGTTTGCCCAAACCTGGGGAGTAATCCGCCTCAGAACCTTCGTGAGCGTTGTCACGGCGTTGTAGGTTACGATGAGGATGCCGATCCGTTTGCCGTGGCAAGCGGCGCGTTCATCTTCACCTCGGAGCATCGGTTCAAAAGATGCTATGGGTTCGAAGGGCAGTCGAACCTTGTCTAAGTCTAAAGCGTCTTTGGTAGTTAGCATTTCGCCCCCCGTCCCTTAGTATCGACGATCCCCTTCTCGCCCGCAAATGAATACCGGAAGGTCCCCGAGACTTGATTATGTATCGATCGCCTTGACTTCCGGAGGCCGGTGGTCCGATGTACCATGGAAAGCGTATCGCGCCGCCGGTTGGCGGCTTTGAGAGTCTGAGACGGGAAGAGGGCTTATCGTGAAGGGTGTCGTTCTAGCCGGCGGGTCCGGCAGTCGGTTGTTTCCGCTTACTAAGATCACCAATAAGCATCTTCTGCCGATCTACGATCGGCCGATGATCTATTACCCAATTCAGACGCTTGTGGATGCCGGCATCGAGGACATTCTGGTGGTCACCGGAGGCCGCAATTCCGGCGACTTCCTGCGGCTCCTGGCCAACGGCAAAGAGTTTGGCCTCAAGCACGTCAACTATGCCTACCAGGAAGGTGAAGGCGGAATCGCCGACGCTCTGAACTTGGCCGAGCACTTCGTCGACGGGGAAAAGATGTGTGTCATCCTTGGCGACAACATCATCGAGAAAAGCATCGCGCAGGCGGCGTCCGAATTTAGGGGTCAGGAACGAGGGGCCCGTATTCTTTTGAAGCAGGTTCCAGACGCGCATCGGTTCGGCGTGGCCGAGATCCAGGGCGATCGAATCGTCGGGATCGAAGAAAAACCCAAGCAGCCAAAGTCGGACCTTGCCGTTACAGGCATTTACATGTACGACGCCTCGGTCTTCGATAAGATTCGGCAGCTCGTTCCCTCCCGCCGCAACGAACTCGAAATTACGGACGTCAACAATTTGTACATCCACGAAGGTACACTCACGTATTCCTACCTTGACGGTTGGTGGACCGACGCAGGCACGTTTGAATCGCTTCTGCGATCCCAAAATTTGGTGGCATCCATTCGTCCAGCAAAACCGGAAGAAGAAGACTAATCCGCTGATTGTCTAAAGCTGTTCCTAGCGTACGACCACTCTAAAATACGTACTAGTTACCCCAACGCGGAAAGGCCCCCTAGTTTCTCGGATACGGCAGCATGCTGTTTGATACTCCAGTTTATTTTGTATTCCTAATCCTGGTTGTGTCGGTGTATTGGCGACTGGGATGGCGATCTCAGAATCGTATGCTGTTCGCCGCCAGCTGCTTTTTTTACGGCTGGTGGGACTGGCGATTCCTTGTCCTGATGATGGCCTCCGCCACGCTCGATTATGTCCTGGCTCAGAAAATTGCAGATAGTCAGAACCCTACCGCCCGCCGTTCTTTTCTTGTCTTCTCTCTAATTCTAAACTTCAGTGTTCTGGGCTTCTTTAAATATTTTGACTTTTTTATCGGCTCCGTCATTGATGGCCTGGGAGTTCTTGGAATACATTCCGTCTCGGTTCCGTTTCTCCGGGTTGTCCTTCCTCCCGGGATTTCGTTCTATACCTTTCAGGAGGTCGCCTACATCATTGATGTCTATCGGGGACGCCTGCCACCCTCGCGGCGCTTCGTCGACTATGGACTATTTATCAGCCTCTTCCCGCACCTGATTGCCGGGCCGATTCAGCGTCCAGAACACCTGCTGCCGCAGGTACAACAACCGCGCCAGTTTGATGGGCGAAAATTCTTCGACGGCATCATGCTCATCCTCCTCGGGCTGTTCCGCAAATCGGTGATTGCCGACAATGCCGCGACGATGGCCAATGCTGCTTTTGACGGCCAGCTCGGGCATGGACTCTGGGTCACGGTGATCGGCGTGCTTGCGTTTAGCCTGCAGATCTACGGCGATTTTAGCGGTTACAGCGATATCGCCCGCGGCAGTGCGCAACTTCTTGGGTTCCACTTCATGGTCAACTTCCGTCAGCCGTATCTCGCCTCGAGTCTCCAGGACTTTTGGCGTCGATGGCACATTAGCCTCAGCACGTGGCTTCGGGACTATCTATATTTCTCGCTCGGCGGCAACCGCTTGGGCCCCATGAAAACGTATCGGAATCTCATGACCACAATGCTTTTGGGTGGTCTTTGGCACGGTGCGAACTGGACCTTCGTTCTATGGGGCGGACTGCATGGCTTGTGGCTGTCGTTCGAACGCATGTTTAAGCGAGGTGAAGAAGCGAAAGGCTTTAGCCTGATCGGCTGGATCACTACTATGCTCGTCGTCGGTCTGGGTTGGCTGCTTTTCCGGGCATCGAATCTGAGTCACGCGCTGCGCATGCTCGCTGATCTTCGAATCATCGAATGGCAGCCAAGGTTTCTGTCGATTCTCGGATACTTAGGGAGTATCGTGGTCGTGACGGCGATGCTTGATCTTTTCCTCGAGCATCGAGGCGAGGAATACCCGTTTGAAAAAGGCCGCCCGGAACTGGCCATTGCAACGGTTGTCGTGTTCTGCGTAATTCTTACTTTCCTGGGGCCTATTGGCGCGAATGTCTTTATCTACTTCCAGTTCTGAAACCCAATCGCTGAGTCGCGATTACACCAGACCCATCGTCATCACTGTGGTCATTCTGCTCTTATTCTTGATTGCTTTGGAAATTGGGACACGAGTCGGTTTCAGCCGCATCAGCCACATTGAATCGCGTGTAAATATAGGCCATGCCGCGGCGCTAGCGGCCCGCAAGGGGGGTCCTTCCCATCCCACTATCCTTCTTCTGGGCAACTCACTTTTACTCGAAGGCGTCGAATATACAGCCTTGCAACAACAATTGGGTTCACGGGCGGATCCGATCCTGTTTGCGATCGAGCAAACCCAGTATTTAGACTGGTACTACGGTATCCGTCGTCTGCTGGACGATGGCAGTCGGCCAGACCGGATCGTCCTCAGCATGAATCTTCGTCACCTCACGTCGGATGCGATCCGAGGAGAATATTCCGCAGCCTATCTCTTTCGGACGCGGGATCTGAAAGACGTCGGATCTGACATTAATCTCAATTTGACAGGAATATCCGACTTACTATTTGCCCGCTACAGCATGTTCTATGCGGGCAGACTCAATGTAAGGAATTTTTCCCTCGGCAGAATCGCTCCAGCCTACTCAACGGTGTTACACAATCTAAACAACACACCGAAGCGCGCCTTCAGCAACGCGGAAACACTTGCTATCGCCGCCCCCCGGCTAGCGAAACTCCGGGAGGCCTGCGCGGAATACCAGGTCGACTTTGACTTCCTGCTCCCGCCCGGCTTTGAGGAGAGTAGTGAAGGCTTGCTCGAGGCTGCTCGCCAGTCTGGCACCTCCGTGCTCATGCCCGTGCCGCAGAATAGCTGGCCGGCCGACCTCTATCGCGACGCGTTCCATTTGAACCACGAAGGTTCGGTCCGCTTTACGAAGATCCTCAGCTCGACCTTGCTGAAGCAAATCGAGCCACGCCACTAGGGGACGGTGGTCGGATCGACACTCACGTCGATCAATGCCTGGCGGCCGAGATAACGAACGGACACGCTTTTCACTTCCTCACCGATCGACTTCAACAGCCATCCGCCTTCAAAAACCAGGCAAAAGCGGGGGTGGACCTTTAAAAAGTCGACCCGAGGCACGGCATGCGGACCGATACGCTCGCCAAAGATCAGCAGAAAACGCTGATCAACGTTCTGGCCCTGAATACGAAACGCTGCTTCCTCATCGACCAGGTAGTAAAGGCGATTCCGAATCTCCGGAGAAGCATAATGCCATGTCTCGAGAAACGCTTGCGGCGAATCGAGGACCAGAGGAAGATCCGTGGTCTTTGCGATCTGCTCGATGGATCCCGCAACCGGACCGGGATCGAAGTGTCTCGCGAATCCCACTGCTTTGGCGCCGATCATACCCACCGCGAATAGTGGAAGGATCAGGATCGCGGCCGCCCGCGAATATCTGGACCCACGGAGAGAGAAGCCAAACAACACACAGACTCCGCCAATGAGCGAGACCGCATAACGGAAAAACAAAGCTCCCGTAACGAATTTCGCCGCCAGAAACACCACCACGGGCAGCAGCACCAGCCACAAACTCGCGACGATCTCCGGAGCCGCCTTGCGATCCAGCTGAAACTTCGCCGTATTTCCCGGCCACCAAAACCGAAGGATCACAACTACCGCCAGCATGAACACCAGGGGCGCTGCCAGGTACGCAAACAGATCTTTGTAAATGGACAGGCAGGCATCGATCGAAACTGGAGTCCAGAAGCCCCGCGAATATTTCTTTGCGTCAGCCGCGAGCGGATAGACAAGCGGAAGACAGGCAAAGGTCGCCAGGAACGCCCCCCATACCAGCCAATCCACCTTGCGGCGTTGATAGGTACGCGCCAATTCCGCCACGACAACCGCGAACAGATGCAAGGGGCCGTAGTAGTGCAGCATCGGCGCGCTTGCCATGAACAAAGCGAGTGCGGTGAGCGCCCAGGCCTTCCGCTCGTCTGCCCATACGCGCCACATCCAAAGCGCGCCCACGCACACCCCCAGCAAAATTCCGTAGGAACGCCCATATTGTCCGACCGCATTGGCTTGCGAAGCCGCAAAGAGCGCCGCCGCGCCGACCGCACACGCCACCGGCAGGAACCGGATGACGATGGCGTAAATGCCAACTAAGCCGAGGCCGAAGCCCACGATCGAAGGCAACCGGAACGCCAAAGCGCCATCGCCAAATACACGCATGCTGAGGTGACGCAGCGAATAATCCAACGGAGGATGATTGTCCAGATGCTTCAGCAGCGAATCGTAGAGGCTCGGCAGATCCTTGGCGGACTTCGCTACCCAATACGTCACGATCTCTTCGAACTGGAGGGGACGCCATGCCGCCGTTCCCATCAGCAGCAGGATGGAAATCAACGCGAACAGCGCGAATGGAAAATGTACCCAGCGCGGCCGTTCCTCTTGCACCAGCCAGTCCGTGAAACGTCGCTGTAAGTCTAGGAGCAAGAGATCGAATTCCTTTTCACTTGCGAATCACCGCTCGCTTCTTCGATTGATGGATCCGCCAGGCGAAGACGCTCGAAACTCCATAGTTCCAGACAGAGCTGACGACCAAGCCGAACGATCCCGCGATCATCCAAGGCAGACCAGCGGAAAGCAGTAGACTCGCAACCGACAGATTGCTCGCAACGCCAATGCCGCAGGCGATGTAGAAAAAGATCAGCCCACCCAGCCAGGCCCATCCTCGCAACCGTTGATTGCGGAATGTGATCAGATTATTCATCGCGAAATTGAGCGTCATCGCTACAAAACTGGCTGCAATCACCGCCGTCGTGAAGGAGTAGCCCAACGTCTGGAACAGCAGGCCGAGAAGGGCGACATAAAGAACCCAGCCCACCAGGCCAACCAGCGTGAAGAGAACAAATCGCACTGGAATCAGGTGGCCAATCGATTTGTCAAGTAAAAGGTAAATGTACTCGAGACCCACGCTGATATCGAGCTTGCTTTCCCCATGCATCCGGTTGCGAAACGTGTAGCCGACCTCGCCCAACCGGACCGGCCGCGGCGCGGACGCCACCAGATCCAGAAGGATTTTGAAGCCTGTTCCGGACGCCTGATGGACAACCTGTTCCAGGAACCCGCGCTGCAGCATGAAGAAGCCGCTCATGGGATCGCTCATCTCACAATGGCTCACCAAGGCGCTAAGGCGGCGTCCAAGTTGACTCAGCGCCACGCGCTCCTTGGTGAACTCGCCCATGCTCCCGCCTTCGACGTTTCGGCTGCCGATTACCAGATCCAAGTTCTTCGCTTCGAGCTCCGCCAGCATCTTCGGCAGGATGGTTTCGTCGTGCTGCATGTCGGCGTCCATCACCGCCAGAACTGGTGCCGCCGTCGCCATCATGCCTTCCAGGCAAGCGGACGCCAAGCCGCGGCGCCCGATGCGATGAAGCACACGCACCCGGGGATCCTGGAGTGAAATCGCTCGAATCAGTTCCGCCGTTCCGTCCGGCGAATCGTCATCCACGAAAACAAGCTCGAAGGGAATACCCGCCAGCGTATGGTCGAGCTTTTTGATGAGCGGTACGATGTTATCCCGCTCGTTGAAAGTCGGGATGATGACGGCGAGTTTCAGATCCTGAGCTTTGCTGTGCCCAGTTAGGTCCATAAGCATCTCTAAAATGGCGGGTTCAATTCCCGCTTCGTATCACCGATGTGTGCGCGTCAGGTACTCCCGGAATGCCTCGGCTTGATCCTTCAGGCGAGCGGGTATATTCATTGCTAAATCCAGCATAGTGAGCAGGATACGCTCATGCTATCACGTTCGATTTAAGAAAAGCTTAGCAATCTGAAAGCGGCATTCCTTTGGAGGCCATGGCACGGCGAAGAGACTCGCCTCTAGAGCGAGTACCAACGAACGTGTGATTGGAGACGGGATATGTGTGCATTCACAACCCGAATCCGTCACGCTTGTGAAAGTCCGCGAACAACCGGCGTGTATCCCGCCTCGGCGAGAGTGTTTTCTTGGCGCGCCAATTCCAAGTCGTGTTCGACCATCTTCCGCACCAGGTCGCGAAATCCAACCTGCGGAGCCCATCCGAGTGTGTCTCGAGCCTTGGATGCGTCACCCAGCAAATAATCCACTTCCGTAGGCCGGAAATACCGGGCGTCGGTCTCAACGTGCTCGTGCCAGTCCAAACCGCAGATCTCGCCCGCTTCATCGAGAAATTCGCGTACCGAATGCGCTTCGCCGGTCGCAATCACGAAATCGTCCGGTTCGTCCTGCTGCAACATCAGCCACATCGCCACGACGTAATCGCCGGCGTAACCCCAATCACGTTTCGACTCGAGATTACCGAGGAACAGCTTCTTCTGCAGACCCATTTTGATCCGGGCGAGAGCGCGGGTGATTTTGCGCGTAACAAACGTCTCTCCGCGCCGTTCAGACTCGTGATTAAACAGGATGCCGTTCGAGACGAAGAGCTTGTATGCTTCCCGGTAATTGACGGCGTACCAGTGCGCCGCCACCTTGCTCGCCGCATACGGACTGCGTGGATAAAACGGAGTTTTCTCGTCCTGCGGTGGAGCGGTTGCTCCATACATTTCCGACGAGCCGGCCTGATACACCTTAACCTTCTCGCCGCCGATGGCCACGTAGTCGCGAACCGCCTCCAGCAGGCGCAGCGTCCCTGTCGCCACCACATCGGCCGTATACTCGGGCTGATCGAAACTCACTCGAACGTGCGACTGCGCGGCCAGATTGTAGATCTCCGACGGGCGGGTCTTCTCAATCGTCCGCCTCAGCCCAGTGCCATCGGTCACATCGCCGTAATGGAGGTAGAGTGACGCCCCGCCCTCATGCGGATCGGCATAGATCGGATCCAGCCGCTCCGTATTAAAGGTCGAGGCCCGGCGGATCAAGCCGTGGACTTCATAGCCTTTCGAAAGGAGCAACTCGGCCAGAAACGAACCGTCCTGCCCGGTGATGCCAGTGATCAAAGCTCTCTTCATACGAACTTTATCTTCCTCATCGCTTTCACGACCATACGAAGCAGCAGCACGCCGTGGCTCCAGCGCTGAATATTCGTTTCGCCATAAACGCGTTCTCCATAGCGGACTGGCAGATCGACGATTTTCAAATTGTACTTCGCCGCGCCAAAAATCAAGTCGAAATCCCCAAAGGGATCGATCTCTCCGAAATACCCGCGATTCGCCGCGATCATCTCGTAGTTCTGCTTGCTCAAGACTTTCGTGCCACAGAGAGTGTCTTTGATGCTTTGGCTGAGCAGCCAGGTGAACGCGATGCTGAAGAACTTGTTCCCAATGTGATTGAAGAACCGCATGGCGCGATCCTCCATCGGATACACCAGGCGGACCCCGTTCACGAACTCCGCCCGGCCGGTGCGCCAGGCGTCATAGAACCGGGGCAGATCTTCCGGCCGAACGGTGAGATCCGCGTCGAGGATCATCAGCACGTCACCGGTGGCTTCCCGGAACCCCACCCTGACTGCATCGCCCTTGCCCTTGCCCGGTTGCTTGAAGAGTTTCGCATTCACACCCGGCCTTCGCGCCATCTCCCGCTCGATCGCGCCCCAGGTATCGTCTTTCGAATTTCCTTCGACGAAAATAAGCTCGGTCCCCGCGCCCATCTGCGGCACTCTATCGAAAATGGCCGGAACATTGCCTTCTTCGTTCCGCGCCGCGACGACCACGCTGACGACACCCTCCGCCCGGGCAGCCTTCGGCTTGGGCCGGGCCACGTACACATTCGCCAGCCCGAAAAACTTGAATGGCGATATCTTGACGAGATATTTGTTGGCGACGGTATCAACCAACGGCGTTCGAAACGGCCAAAGAAGCTCTTCGGAACTTCGAATCAGCTCAAAGTCCTCAAGGTATAAGAGGTTGGCGATATCTCCTGGAGCAAGCCAGTTCTGCGGCGACTGCTTCTTCGCCAGCCCAACCCCTTCCGCCAACCGCCGAGGCACTTCCCACAGCCGGCTGTAGGCGTTCAAAATCAGCTTCGTCCCGGCGTGGCAATGGCGGGCAATGTTCGCGAACACGGCCTGCACATCGAAGAGATCGTTGATCAGGTCCGAGCAAACGATGTAGTCGAATGTCTCGCCAAGATCGAAATCGTGAGCATCCGCCTGGACCCACTTGAGATCCGGATGAGCCTTCGAGGCTCGCGCAATCATCGGACCGCTGAAATCCACACCGACGCCGTAGGAGGGCCGCAGCGCAGCCAGAAGATCCCCCGCCGCGCAACCGATTTCCAAAACCCGCATTCCCGGCGGAATCAGAAATGAATAGATTTCCCGAAGGCGGTGCTGATAATACCCGCGAGGGGATTGCCACCGCTCCCAAGTTTGCGCGTACTCATCCCAGCCGCGAATCCGCTCCTGGGTATACTCGACAAACTTAGAGGCAGCCTCCGTCCCTAAAACCTGACCAGTCTGCATCAACCATCAATTGTTGCATGCCCCACTTTTGCTCATCTCAAGTCCAGTCGCAGCGAGATGTGCTCGCTTGCCGTTCACACTTTCCGCGCGGAAGTAATTTGAAGGCGCACTGCTTTTCCAAAGACGATTAAGATTAGAGGGGAATGCTGTCTGAACCATCACCCGCAATCCTGGTAGCCGGCGGAGCCGGATACATCGGCAGCCACACCGCAAAGCAATTGCGCCGGGCCGGCTTTCAACCCATCATTCTCGACAACCTGGCCACAGGCAACCGATTCGCCGCCGCGAAATTCGGCCCTTTCTACGAGGGGACGATCGCCGACGCCACCCTGGTCCGAAAGCTGGTCGAAGAACACTCTGTCTCTGGCGCCATCCTGTTTGCCGGGGCGACGAATGTCGGCGAATCCACCGGCAACCCGCGTAAATATTTTTCTGAGAACGTCGCCTCTGGTCTCGCCTTTATCAATGCCCTGATCGACGCGAACGTCACCAACCTCGTGTTCTCCTCCAGTTGCTCCGTCTACGGAACGCAGGGGCAAGGGCCAATTTCCGAAACCGCGTCCAAGAACCCTCTTAGCCCTTATGCGGAATCCAAGCGTACCGTCGAAGCGATCCTCGCGGCCTACGATGCCGCCTATCGTTTCCGAGCCGTTTGTCTTCGTTACTTCAACGCTGCCGGCGCCGATCCGGAAGGCGAACTCGGGGAACATCACGACCCCGAAACCCACTTGATTCCCCTGGCGATCCATGCGGCGCTGGGCAGGACGCACTTACAGGTGTTTGGGACGGACTATCCGACGCCGGATGGGACGGCGATTCGCGACTACATTCACGTTAACGACCTTGCCGATGCTCATATCCGCGGCCTGCGTTACCTTCTCGACGGCGGCGCCAGCGTACAGCTCAACTGCGGCACCGGAGAAGGCCACTCGGTCCGTCAAGTCATCACCACGGTCGAGCAGGTCTCAGGCCGTGACGTCCCAGCCACCTACGGCGCCCGCCGTGAAGGTGACGCGCCCGCACTAGTGGCCAACTCGGCGGAGGTACGCCGGGTTCTCGGCTGGCAACCCAGGGTTTCGTCCCTCGAGAACATAGTCTCGACGGCTTGGAGGTGGCATTCTGAATTGGAAGCGACCGCCCTTGCTTCGAACAGCCCGCTTCCGGAATGATCGGCGTGCTAATGCCGTCTTGCTGATTTATAATTCAGATAATAATAGACTTATCTGCGAATGGCTTCGTTTGGTAAGCCTGCAGAACTGACCTTTGAGTGCTTTCCGGTCTTCGTTCCGCTCCCCCCTGAGGGGCTGGAAGCCTTACTGCGCGCCGCGCGAAAACAGCATCACTTTGATCGTCTGAAAGATGATGTAGGCGTCCAGCGCAGGCGCCAGATTCTTGATGTAGTACAGGTCGAACTCGAGTTTCACGATGGTGTCTTCGATCGTGTCGCCGTACTTGTAATTGATCTGCGCCCAGCCCGTGATGCCCGGCTTCACACAATGCCGCTGACGATAGTAGGGAATCCGCTCATGCAATTGGGTCACGAACTCCGGACGCTCCGGACGCGGACCCACAATGGCCATCTCGCCCCGGATCACATTAAACAGTTGCGGCAGTTCATCCAGCCGCAGCGAACGCAGCCACCGGCCGAGCGGCGTGATACGCGGATCGTTCTTCACCGCCCAGACGGCGCCCGTCCGCGCCTCGGCATCCACATACATGGATCGGAATTTGTAGAGTGTGAAGGGCTCTTCGCTCAGGCCCACCCTGGTCTGCCGGTATAGCGCAGGACCTTTGGACGTGAACTTCACCAGTAAAAACACGACAACCATGATTGGGAACGCGATCAGAAAGCCGATGATTCCCAATCCCAGGGAGTAGAACGACTGCAGCATTACGCTCGAAGGTCTGGGGCCCAATTCTTCCGTGAATACCAAATGCGAAGGACGTAGATCGCGAGTGGAAATCCGGCTGAACACCGTCTCGTATAATGTGGCCGCTTCGGAAATATGAATACCGGAGAAACGCAAATCGAGTAGTGCCTCGATTGGCAATCGTCCGCGGCGCTCGGTCATCCCGACAATGATCCGGTCGGGTTTCCGGGACTCGACAATGGATACCAGGTCCGCGCAACCACCCAGACAGGGCACTCCATGGATGGCTTCCAACCCAGCGGGCTGGTCTTCGATGAACCCGATGGGCGTCAACCCCAGTTCCGGCCGGGTACTGAGCCGTTCCATGATTTCCCCGACCACCGTCGAAGATCCAAGAAACAGTAGCTTTTGCGCTCCGATAGACTTCGAAACAATATTGCTGTAAAAGATCCGCCACGTCGGAACCGCAATCAACGCAGCCGCGCTGCCGTAGATCATGATCCACTTCGGCAGAATGACGTCGAGCTTGCCGTAGCTAAGGGTTGCCTGGGCGAGAAACGTACCGCCCACCGCGAGACAAACCTGCTGCAACAACAGCGTCCGCTGGCGAACCCGGTAATCTGAATACAAATCGCTGAAGTACAGCAACAGCATCATCACAACGACGACGCCGGCAATTTTGAACAACCCCCCGCCGTACAGCAGAAAGAACTCAGGATCTTCATGCAGGTACAACGAGGACAGAAGGTAGCAGGAAAAGAGGAGGACAGCCTCGGAAACCAACAGCGCAATCAGGCTGGTGGGAATGGAGACTCGGAATAGACGGACCATCAAATTCTACACGCTGTGGAGAATCTGAAGTTTACCATACCGGCTGGTTGGCCAAGGATTACAGCCATTGGACAATGGTCGCGCCCCATGAATAGCCTACGCCGAACCCGACGAGCATGATCCGCTGCCCGGATCGAATGACGCCGTCGGCGGCTGCCCGGCTGAGAGCGATGGGGATCGTGCTGCCCACGGTGTTTCCGATACGCTCCATCGAGATCAGGAACTTGGCGGCGTCGATCTTCATTTTTCTCCGCAGGTGCTCGAGCATGTGCCGGTTAGCCTGATGGAAGACAAACATGTCGATGTCTTCGGTCTTGAGATTTGCCTTCTCGAGCAGGGCGTTTACGCACTTGGGAACGGCACTCAGAGTAAAGGTAAAGATCTCGCCACCCTTCATCAGCAAAGAATCCTCACTGCGCTGGTTGCCGTTCTCATCGGTCCGCACCACAGCCGATTCTTCGGTCCGCGCGTTCCGCATGCCACCGGTTTTGACGATCAGATTGTTCGCCCCGCGGCCATCCGTGCCCACCACGAACGGCCCGATAGACTCCTCTTTCCTCGAACCATTCAGCAGCGTCGCGGTCCCGGCATCTCCAAAAATCGTCCGCACGCTACGGTCTGCCGGATGAATGAACTTGCTGTAGGTGTCCCCCGTGAGCAGGAGCAACCGCGAGGCCTGGCCGGATTCTATTAAGCCCTTCGCGAGTTGCAGGCCATAGACATAGCCGGAACAGCCCAAGTTGTAGTCGAGGGCCCCGGCCGTCTGCGGGATTCCCAAACGGTTCTGAATCACGCATGCGGTCGTCGGTAAGAAGTAATCCGGAGTCTGCGTACAAAAGAGAAGATAGTCGATTTCGTCAGGCGAACAGACACCGCTCGCAAACAGCTTCTGTGCGGCCGCGACCGCAAGATCCGACGAGCATTCTTCCGGCGCCGCAAGATGACGTTCGACGATACCAACCTTCTCTCCAACCTCGTCCATATTCCAGGTCGGATGCTCTTGCGCCAGTTGATCGTTCGACAGGATCAATTGCGGTAAATAGTAGGTGATGCCGCCAATCCCTGCAAAGGACAAGGAATTCCCCTTACGTTAAGTGGCTACCCACAAGTCCAGCCAGATCTCCGCCAGTTTTTGCAGCCACGATGGCTTCGTATTCCAGTGGCAAGGAAAACTGCTCGTCGACAAAAGCGATGAACTCAACCACCGCCATAGAATCCCATCCGGGAAACTCTTTTAAAGGAAGACCATCCGTGAGTGTGCCCGCCGGCGCATCGACGCTTTGTTCGAGATGCCTATAGAATTCGTCTTTAGTCAAACAGGATGCTCCCCGATCGAACTGATAGTGCCTTCAGTATAACTTGAGGGGTTTCAGCCGCAATGGGTTGCCGGTGTAAAGCACCGCATCCACATCACTCTCGGCGACCAGCGCTGCGATCGCATTCTCGTCCGAATAGCCTCGCCACTCGACAGCCGGAAAGTAGTAATGCAGGACGGGCAATTCGCCCTGGGGTACCACGATGACGCGTGTTCGCGGACTCCGCGCCGCCAGGAAAAGGCGGACCTCCGTCAGCGTAGCGGCGGGCCTTGGATCCGCATGTTGAGGATGCGCGGCATTCCATAAAACGACTCGCGCCACGAGCAGTACGCACACGGTGGTAGTCACGACGATCCGCAGTCCCCGGGATTCACGCGTCAACCAACCGGCTAGGATCATTCCCGCGGCGACACTCAGCGCCGGAACGAAGGGCAGCATATAGCGCGGCCCCGAACTGTTGACCCGGATCGTCGCCAGCATCATGAATCCGGCGTGCAAGAGAAATGGAACCGCCACCTGTCTGCCGGGGATAGAACGGCGAAAAACGAAAAGCAAGACGGCTGCCGCGATTAACAGCCACTCGACTGGGGAGTCTGTTAGCCGGGCAGCCCACGTGCTCCAAAACGACTCCTCGCCCCACGCATTTTTGCGAAACAAAGCCAGATACGCCATAAAGACGTATGCCTTTAGGAAGGCAAGCTTGAGGAGAGCGCCCGGCCAGACTACAATCACGGTGGCACAGAATAGCGCGGCCGGACGCAGCATCCAGCCAAAGCCGGAACCGAAGCTTGCCCGATAGATCCACGCGGTCCCCAGCAGCGCCAGGATCAAGGCAAATGTGACTTCGAGAGTCGCGAAGGCGAGGCCTGCGAACACAGCAGCTCCGTACCAGAAGTTGCGGTTTTGGGCGGCGATCGCTTTCGCGGCGAAGAATAAGCTTGCCAGATAACAGGCGGCGAACAAACTGTGCGGAGCCAGCTCAAGGGTTCCAGTGACGGAATGGCTGAACGCGAAGAGTGAAGTTCCGAGGATCGCTCCTAGAGTCCCAGTCGCCGCTGGAAGCACCCACAAGAGTCCCAGGAATACGAGCACAATCGCCGTTGCCGGAATCACGAATGACCAGATGCGCACCGCCCGCTCATCCCAGGTGGCAGGCGCGGCTAGTAACCAGTAGTAATAGAGCGGGCCATGCCAGTGCCTGTAGAAGTTGACGTCGATCTGTTGGCGAACCGACGTGGAGAGCGCGGCGCGATTGCTATTCTTCTGCGCAAGTCCGGTCCGTACAAACTCCGGGAATGACCGCGCCGGCGCATCGAGAAAATTAGCCTTGGCGCCGAGCGAAACCGCAAACATGTAATCCGCTTCGTCGTACAGGTACGGCTGACCCGGCACGCGAGGGATGCCAAATGCAATAAAGCAACCAACGCAAGCAAGCAAAAACAGAATGTGTTTCCAGTTCATGTGTCGGGGGTGACCTTCCCATTCCCGTCCACGATCGGTCCGGCGGGACGAGCCTGGGTCACCGTCCACAAACGATGCGGAGGAACAAAGAAAACCGAAACGGCGCAGGCGGCGGCGGCCAGCATGCTCACTACAGTTCGCGCCGGACTGCTTAGACGCCGGATGACCGATCCGGCGGGAACCCACAGATCCAACAGCGCCAGCAGATAAAACACGATCTGCGGCGTTAGCGTCCACAACGGAAGCGGCCAAGGCAATCCAAAACTGGCGATCAGCATTCCTGCAAAAAACAGAGGAAGCAATAACCGGCCAAGTTTATAGGACAAAAAGTGAAACAGCATCGGGTTCCGGAACGTAAGCAGCCGCGGATACTGTTGCATGATCTGATAGTTTCCGGCTAGCGTCCGGACCTTGCGCCGGAACTCGCCGCGAATCGATAACGGATAGTCAATCGCACGCGACTGCTCGTCCACGATCACACGATAGCCCTTGAAGAAGGCTGCAAGCGGAAGGTACATGTCGTCGAGCAAGGTTTCGGCAGGCATCACAGGCGCCAAACTGCGGCGCATTCCGTAGAAAGGGCCAGTGGCGCCGAACGTGGATCCGAGTTCGCCCAAACGCTTTCGCATCCAGCGTTCGTACCGCCAGTACAGCGAGGTATTCAATTCTTCTGAATCGCGAGCTTTTCGAAAAGGGAGATCGCCGCTCACGACGCCGATGGTCAAATCCGCAAAGCAGGCGGCCATCTCGCGAACACTCGCCGGTTCGAGTACCTGGCGAACGTCGGTAAGAACCAGGATCTCGCCCTTGCTCTTCGCGATGCCGTAATTGAGCGCAGCCGGTTTGCCGCCCTTGGGCAACTCTATTAGCTGAACACCTTGCGCGGCATACTCACGCGCGATCGCCGCCGTTTTGTCGGTGGAGCCATCGGATAAGACGAAGACCTCGAGGAGATCGCGCGGATAGTCCAGCGCAACGACCGAATCGAGTTTGTCTCGAAGAAACGCTTCGCCGTTGTAGACCGCGATCAGGATGGAAACCGACTTCAGCTCATATCGTTTCGCAGCCGGCCGGCCGCGGCGTCGAGCCATCCAGCCAAGCAACAGGGGATAGCCGACGATGACGTAGAAGATCAGTCCCACACAGCTCAGGAAAACGCAGAGACTCAAAGCATCCATGGGGCGATGGCGTAGATACGCGTTGATAGTGTTGCACAAGCCACTGCTTTATAAGATACTTTACTTGTTCTTCGATATGGCTCCTCGAGGCTGGAACGGGTTCCGCACCGCATGTCTCTGAGCAGAGCGAAGACGAGGTTGAACGATTCCCGACGCTACAATTTCGAGGGGCCAAAGCACCGCTTCGTCACATGGCCCTCTTTGGCCGATCGAACTAAGTCCAGCCGCTTCGGGTTACCTGGATATCCTTCGTTCCCTGGCGGCCATCGCTGTGATGCTCGAGCATTGGCGGGCATTTTACTTTGTAGAGCCCAGCCGGGTCTTGCCGGCGGCAAATTCTCTCCTTGCGAAAGCCATCTACTTTCTATCCACTTTCGGGCATCAGTCCGTCATCGTATTTTTTGTTCTAAGCGGATTCTTCATTTCGTCTTCCGTATTGAGAAGCCTGGAGCGAGGCTGGTCCTGGCGGGATTATGCGATTGACCGGGGAGTCCGTCTCTACGTGGTTTTGATACCTGGCCTTGTGCTCGGCGGGTTTTGGGATGCTGTCGGGATTCGTTTTTTTAACCAAAGCGGCTTGTACTCCGCCAATCTTGTGGGGTTTGGTGAAGGTATTCCGGCGGAGCAGCTGAACTGGACCACGTTTTTCGGAAATCTGTTTTTCCTACAAACCAGGTTCGCCACCGTGTTTGGTTCCAACGGGCCGTTATGGAGTCTCTTCAACGAGTTTTGGTACTACGTTCTTTTCCCGCTGCTGATTGCCATTATTTTGACCGCCAAGCGAAAATCCGCCTCCGTGATCGGCTACACAGGCTTGGCTCTCATAGCCACCTGGATTATGGGTCCGGCAATCCCTGGTTTCATTCTGTGGCTGGCAGGTGGATGCGTAGCGCTGACCTCGGCCCGTATAGGATTTAGCTCGACTCGGACTGGCTTAACGGTTCTTTATACAGTGGGAATGGGGGTTCTTACTGGCGCGTGTCTGGTTGCTTCGAGAAGTGGAGTTGCATGGATAGGAAGCGACATCGCGGTGGGCTTGAGCTTTGCTTTGTGGATTCATGGAATCGTCCAATTGCGCTTCTCCGTGAGCGACGCGGCCCTGCAAATAGCCAAGGCGTTTGCTGGCTTCTCTTTCAGCTTATACGTACTCCATTTCCCCTTCCTGCTTCTCATCCGCGCCAAGTGGTTGCCGACGTCCCGTTGGCAACCGGACGGGGTGCATCTTCTCTGGGGTGCTGGAATCGCCGCCGGCGCGTTACTCTATGCCTATGCCATATCGCTCGTGACGGAAGGCAAGACTTCCGCCGTGCGATCCTACGTGCGGCGGTATTTCGCAGCCAGCGGCGCGACTCGGGCACCAGGACAGCCTTGATCGAAACGGGTCATAGTGCCCGTTCCAAGCGGCGGATTGTGTTCGACGGGATTTGCCGATGCCCGCCGCCCCATGCCATCATCAAAGCCAATGAACTTGTTCCAAAGGCTGGATAGCCGATCAATTCCAGCACTGGACGGGATGCGGGCCATCTCCGTCCTCCTCGTCATTCTCGGGCATCTGGGGATTCCCTACATGCCGGACGGCCACGGGGTGATGATCTTCTTCGTCATCAGCGGTTTCCTAATCACTTGGCTACTGCTTAAGGAGAATGAAACCACGGGAACGGTCTCACTACGGGATTTCTATATCCGGCGAATGCTTCGTTTATTTCCGGCCTTTTATGTGTTTTGGATCGTATATGTAGCTCTGGCGGTCCTATTCAAACACGAATCGTACTGGGCGCAATATTTTAGTGCGTTTTTCTATGTAAGTAACTATTATTCCGCGATTGTCAAACCCGACCATATGGCACTAGCTCATACCTGGTCTTTGGCTGTGGAAGAACAGTTTTACGTGCTGTGGCCTTGGTTGTTCTTTCGATACCGCAATGATTTGAAGGCGCTGACTTATATTCTCTCGTCGCTCATCGTCCTGGGATGGATCTATCGTTTGTGCCTGTGGTTTTGGTTTCAAGCATCGCACGTTTGGATGTTCTGTTCTTTCGATACCCGTATGGACCAGCTTGCAGTAGGATGTCTGCTGGCCATTTTACTCAAGCGGCGAGCAGGCGAGGAGGTCTTCGGCCGGCTTTGTGGATCGCCGCTTTACCCGCTCATCACCCTCGCTCTTTTGTGTGCTTCCATCGGACGCGGCATGTCAACCGACGAAACATATCTGTTTACTGTTGGCTTCAGTCTCGACGCCATCCTCATCGCGGTATTGTTAAGTCAGCTAATTGCTCTCACCGGCTCCCCGCTATGGAAATGGTTGGACTCCGCTCCTCTGCGATACGTGGGCCGGGTATCGTACGGTGTTTACTTATATCACTGGTTAGTGGATTGGTCCCTCTTGAATACCCGGATGACGATCCTTCCTGTGCCGATTAAAATTGTGATTGCAGTTGGCGCCTCTGTTGGACTGGCGACTATGTCTTACTTCATCATAGAGAAGCCCTTCCTCGTGATGAAAAACCGCTTTCAGCATGGCGTTCAACCCATCCAGATCGATGACAGCTCTTTGCAAAGAGTGCCTTGAACGTTTCTATCGCGGAACCAAAATGAGCCTTGCACCGATTTTGCGCTCAACCCGGTAATGCTGCTCAATCCAGCGAACGAGTGGGAACGCATAGGAGGGATCGCCAGCCAGTCCATCGGGCTGCCAGACCAGCCTCGGACAGACACACGCGATCTTCAAGGGCAACCCGAAGCCCACCCCGTAGAATGGCGCCTCCTCGGCAATAATAAGTTTAGCCGGGCGCTTCTCGAACATTGCAACATCCCGTAGTTGGTGCTCAAGGGTAGGTCGCAATTGCTGAAACTGAGTCGTAAAAACCGGGCTTACACGTTGAGCCGCCATATTGATCCCGCCTCCATACGGAAGGTCGAGAACGGTATCGTTCGCTGTAGTGTGTTCTACCACATAGCGATAAATATCAGCGCTTCCGTCGTCATTACGAACCCGCAGGGAACCCGCCTGGGTTTCAAGCGAGGTGTAACCGTCGTTCGAAAGGTAGAGTGCATAGCCACCAACAATGCGCACTCCCGCATAGCCGAGCAGGATGGTGCCGACCACGATCAGAGCTTTGCGGGAAGGGCCTCCTCCTTTCGCGGGCACGGAGGATAGTAGCTTGTAGAGAAGCATCGGACCCGCTAACAGAAAGAGTGGATAACAAAGCGCCGATACTTCCGTATACGGAAATAAGGTTGTGCCGAACAGGCTGCGAAAGGACATCACTACCGGAACCGAGAGAATCACAAACAGTTCAACATTTTGCCTGCGATACACATGCCAGCAGCAATAGACAATGCTCGCCCACATCACCGGCAAAAGCACAGGACTGGTCCAGAGTAGTAATGGCAGGACTTGCTTCATTTTGTGAAGTAAGGAGTGTCCCGATCTCAATTCTTCCCGGCTCAGATATGCATAGTAACTCAAATACAGGAGTCCGCACGGTATTGCAGCCAACAAGATAAGACGGTAACGGCGTCCGTACTTCGCACTAAATTTAGAGTAGAGAGGGATCGTTGCCATCGCGGCAATTGCCGCTGCCTGCGCGAGGGACGCCGCAGCACCGAATAGACCCAGGCCGGTCGGCCACCAAGGGCAAGCCATGGTTGCCAGACCGTAACCGGAAATGCCAGCTTTGAAATTGTCGAATCCAACTACATAGGCTTCGATTACAAAGGCCATGATGGTAGGCACTATGGAGGCGACGAAGATCCATACTGTTTTCATTGTTCGCAGAGAATGGGGACCAAATACAGCCATGCAGAGGAGTAGCGACATGGATGCGAGCAGGGATTCGGGTTTGCTCGTGCTGGCAATGAAGGCTCCCCCAATCACCAATCCGGCCATCATGCGCGACCAGGATGTAGCCCGCAAAAGCAGGATGCACCCGATAGTCATTAATTGCAGTCCGATAGTTGCAGTCAGCAGAGAAGGTGAGTAGGTCAGAAGAGAGAAGAGGGTAAACTTGGTTTGTGCCGTGGCTCCAACCGTAATCAGAACAAGAATGACCGGGAGATGCAGAAACCGCGGTAGCGTCAGGCGGACGAACCAGTACGCAAGCAGCACCACGACCAGAGAAAGAACGTCCATAGCGGCCTGGGCCACGGCGAAAGTGACGCCACAGAAATGAAATATTGCACTAAAAAGCCAGATCGAAAAAGGAGGATAGTTCCAGTTAAAATCCTTGTACGGCAGCTCTCCGGATGCTGCCCGGCTCATCTGGAACAACCACATCGCAGGATCGTCATGCACCAGGGAATTCAGCTTTGCCCAGCGCAGAATCGCCATCACGAAGGATGAGGCGACAACGAGCGTTATCGTAATCCAGTCGATCCACTGCCAGAGGTTGAGTGGGGATTTGCGGTCCTCTCGTCCGGCTGTTTCACTAGCTACGAAACCGCGCACCTACTATTTACCTTTGGGTAGATATTGTTGCGCCATTAGGTGGATGGCGATCGCGCTGCCACAAAGTGTAGGAGCATACCCGGCGTAAGCTAGATGGTGGAACGCGGAGCTCAGCGCAAAGGCGGCAATGCTTACCCACATGCTGTACGAAATGGCAGTGATGTCCTTCAGATCAGGTCGATTCCAAGTGGCCTTGTAAAGTCTGATCATTAGACGAATGGACAGGATGAGAGCTGCGGCGTAAAACAGTAATCCAGGAAAGCCGTTTTCACTGGACATCTGGGTATACGAATTGTGAGTTCCAAGTGCGGCGGAGTGAACACCTTTCCTAGCATCAGCGCCGGAACTGGCATCAATAAATTCTCCCGCGCCAACGCCAAACAACGGATGAGTTAAAGTTAGCTCAATACTCTTTCGAACTAAATACTGCCTTTCAATTTGGGAGCTCACATTCCCGCCATCTTCCTGCTTGACCGCCACAGAATCCGTGTTTAAGATGATCAACGTGAGTCGATGAAGAGTGCTCAATGGCAAAAACGGAATCATTAAGAGGCCGAGCACGGAAAGCGCAAGAATCGAAGCTTTAGCCTTTGTGACGAAAAACGCGATCCCTATCAAAACGACTACGGCCAAAAGAGCCCCGCGAGATCCAGTCTTTAGGATAAAGAGTAAACTGAGCACACCTCCAAAGACGCTTACGGCTATTTTTATGCGGTTTCCACTGAGCATCCAATACGTTAGCGACCCTATCCCCACCAAAAGTTCAATCGCCAGGTCATTTGGGTTTACAAAGAACAGACTGCCCGGAATACAGAATCGGCCTGTATCGGATGGAGTTCCACCCAAACCGACACAAATTGCAAGCATGAGGAAAGATGAAAAGACATTGAACGCCATCAGCTTTCGACAGAGTTGACGGGTCACGACAAAAGCTGTGATGAAAAAGAAAAGCAAATGAACTCGAGGCAGGTAGGCTTGAAGGAGCGCCGCGCTTCCGCCAGGCCAAAAGCTCATTGGAATGCCTATGATCATCCAGGCTCCTAGCGCTAGCCATAGCCGGCCTGTCTTATCACGAAGTCCCCTGAAAGTTGTTCCGCAAGTAATAAAGAGAATGATCGCTGCGGGAAATGCCAGCCAGTAAATAAATGCTCGCTGCCCGAACATCCGAAGCATAAGGTCATTCGCGGTCGTCGACAGTGCGATCCCACAGTATGCGTAAAACCCTAACTGATGAAATACGGAGCCTCGTTCGATTGGTGTTGAAGGCTGTGCCGAAAGCGGTGTCACTCTAGGCGATGGATCCAAACGACCAGGCGACGAAACAGAGGGCTCCATTGTCGCCACAGCAGGCACAGGATCTGGAAGTAGGGGTTTGTTGTTTAAGAATCGGCCCATAATGACAATTAGCTGCGCGGATCCCCTCCTTAGGGTACCATGTTCCCAGTAGACTGAAATCGCACAGTTTTGGGCCTCCGACACCAATTCCTCATGGTGCCGGAGCAATTCGGCAGTGGCGCCGTTCAAAGAGATTTCAAGGGATTGAGATCGGCGGCTGAGGCTGCCCGTATGTCCACGTCACCCCGTCCACACTCCGGCCGATCCGATAGTAAACCACCCGCCCGGCAATGATGGGGATGTTCACCGTGCATCTGTTCGTACAGCGCTTCAACGTACGCGTGTCCGACGAAAACGAAAATGGCGATCCGCTCGTGTTACAGCTTTCCGCCCTGGTTGTGCAAAAAAAACTGTCGGGCGCTCCATTTTCGGCATAACCAAATTCGATCTCCGCGTACCCCGCGCCGCTTCCAATCTCGACTGGGTAATTGACGTAGCCGGCGCGGGAGGTTCCCCGAATTGGTGGCGTTCCTGGCAGCTTGGTAGCCAGCCAGTCACTTCTCACTCCATCCAAATGAATATTTGCAGAGAGCACCCAGGTTCCCGTAGGATCGGCGACCGACGTCGAGAACTGATCATGCAACCCTACACCGCCTAGGCCCAATCCGGCGGATCTCCAGAACTGCGATGCCGGATCGCTAACCGAAGCTCTCACCTGAACAATCCGGCCGAGGGTGGGAGCCGGCACAAATGCACAAGGATACTGAACCGTGTACTGCGCAGATATACAGTATGGATTGACACTAGCTTGCGGAACGCTCATATACACATGCCCGATTGCACTGCCGGTCCTGCACTCATTGACACGAAGGGGAGTGCAAAATTTCCACGGGGTAGCATCCGTAATCAAATCGCCCACCGCTGGACTACTCATATCCTTGAGCAGTGATACCGCAAATGCCGCTATGGGCAATTTCTTCACATCCACGGCTCCACACGGCGAACTAAAGTCATAGATGCTCGTGCTTCCCGCAATCAGTGTATAGGTCGGGAAACACATTAACGATCCCACCTGCCAGCCAGTTCCGCTAGCCCCATTCGTCGCATGCGTGTCTATGAACCAACTTTTGTCCGCAGAATCCGCCGTCTGTCGCATGGACGGATAACTCTGCTGATTGATCAAGCCGGCTGACACTCCGTTGTAGGTAGAAGGGACATGAATCGCATTCGCGGTAGCAAAGTTGTCACCAATCTGTTGCGTTAGTGGCATGTTGTACCTCACTGCATATGGAACGCCTGGAATTCCTGCGCGCAAAAAGGTATTGGCTCCTTTCGTCGAACCCAATCCGACATCGTTATGTCCGGTGAAAGCACCGAAATCCAGTTGCCATCGGATCTGCCTGCCGGTTAGTGTGGCGTTTGCCAGTAAACCGACGCCCGCCTGGCCGGTGAGGTTGAGGACGGCCGCAAATGCCGACCAGCCATTCGGAATATTTAACAGGTTGCCGCCCCCGAAGCCGCGGTAGATCACGATCGACTTCAAATTATTGTCTATGTCACTCACATTCAAGACTAATTGCTGTTCACGAGCTCCCGTATTTGGATCTCGGTATATCAATAGATCGCCAGCTTGAAGCGCTCCTATTTCGGACCAAGCTGGGTTTTGAGAAGACGGCCATTTTGCCCGTTCGGCCGCGCTAGGAGTATGGCTGGCTAGGTTTGGTGCGCGAAGGGTGACACACTTCATGTCAGTGGGTGAAATATAAGTCGAGAAAGCGGTTTGCAGAACCTCCGGAGTCCGCCCCACGCAACTATCAAGAGGCGAGGTGCTTGACATGGATGTATTTGTGTTGCACGCGCCCGATTTCTCGACGCATACGGGTGTCGTTTGATGGGGCCCTATACCGGTGACGGCCGAATTGCCCACGTAACCGTATACTCCACCAAGATCGTTGGAGATTTGCGCCAGGTATCCGGGAATGGGTGCAGACGCATGGTTTGCGCTCCACCTCCCCGGGAACGGCCCAGACCAATTATCTCCGGTAAGGGTCATCGTTCCAGTGGATGAGTCCACTACAGCCCAAAGGCCTATGGTTTCTCCGCCCGAAACTGGACCTAAATTCCAGTACAAGAAATTGTTTGATCCATAATACATTCCTCCGCCAGATGTCCCGAATACAGCGACATCGTATTGGGGATTGAGGGCGGCGATTTGCGAGATGAAATCCTTCTTCTGGCTGGCTTTCATAATGTTGGTCCACGTAAACCCAAGGTCCGCGTACGGGTGTCCTGGGTTGGCGGGATCTTCCCCTGGGTTCGCGGCCGATGGGTATAACGGATGTGTGTACGCGGAAAAAGTGCCTGTGTAACGGATTCTAACTGCAGATTTATACGCATTCGACCCTGTGTTGGCGAAGCCGTAAAAAGCCCGCCCGTCGGTAGAGTCGAAACATCCGCTACAAATAAACACGTTGCTGCTAAATTGATCGGCCGCTGGATCGCTAGAGTTGGGCGCTTGATACAGTGGGCCCAAGAACCGCCATTCGCCGGTCGAGGGAATGAAGGCAGCCGCTACTGCTTTTGAAGTTTCAGTTGCTGCCGGAAAGACGCAAAGATAGATGGGAAGCCCTGTTGCCGGTTCAGTATTCGCCACGTCGGAACACACTTTGAAACCTCCCTCCGCGTAGGTGTGAAACATCGACGACCACGCCATGCGGAAGCTTGTCGAAATATTGACAGTACCGGAGCCGGCACTTTTCCAGATCTTGATTCCCGCGGCGAGGCTTTTCCAGGGCGAGGTTCCAGTTCCGGCAGATGCGGTCAGAGTGACTTGCGTCGCGTTATCGACTGTCGCAATCGTATAAACACCCTGCGTACAGGTTCCCCCGGTAATCGCAATTTGTGCACCAGGGAGCCACTTCGTGTTGGCGTACTCGTACGGTTGCCCTGCGAGGAAGCTCAGTACATTGTTCGCGCACCTTACATTGCCGTTGCGCGTATCAACAGCTGCCCGTCCAGGAACCGTTCCACCCCAGCCCGAAAAAATAGGAGATGGATACGTCGCGTTGATGTTGAATGTGCCGTTGCTCGTCGGGAGGTCAGCGGTCGTTAACGTTCCGGAATTGCATGTCTGCGAATCAAAATACACAATACACGCTGACAGTTTGGTACCACTTGCGCTGGCGCGTCCGAACACTTTCAGCAGCAAATCATCCACGCTCCATTGAGCGCCATATCCACCACCATTTTGCCCGTACGGCGATACAAGCGTATCGAAAGGGAGGAATAGATATTTAGAGGGATCGGACGATCCTGAGAAGGTTGCCAAGCTGGTTGTTGCACCACTGTTCGCGTTGGATGCGTTTGTCCAGGAACCTGTGGGATCAAGCACATTGTAAGCCGTCACCGGAGCCCGGTCATACCCAAACCACCCCGGATGCGTGACACGCTTCGTTTTAAAACCGGTCGTCGGGTCCACTGCCGGAGTTGGATTTTGCGAAGACCAATCTTGGCTTGGCCACCCGTAATTGCCAAAGCCGTTCGGATGGAACGGGGGAGGCTCCGGATAGAAATTTCCGTAAGCCGGATTGTCGGTTGTGAACTCGAAGGGAATCGTATCCGTTCCGCACTTCACTTCGCCCCAATGGTGCGTGTTCGCTGCCAGTGCCCGGGATTTCATCGCCGGTCCGCCGCTGACAATTGACACGGTAGCAGTACCTACGACAAACGAATGCTGCTTGCCATTGACGACCGATCCAGCTCTCTGATCGGAGTCTGCCCCAGGAAACAAAAATGGATTCACATCGTTTACCAGCGGAGCTAAGGTCGCCGATTCGCTGATTTTGTAAGAACAGGCACCATTCTGGTCGGTGCGAATTAGCAAGATCGCTTGGCGCGCCGTGACACTTGGCACTTCAACTGTCGTGTCCGCCAATGCCGGCAATAAGATTAAGAAAATGGAGAGCAGAAGTTTCATGTAGAGTCTCTTTACTGTATGTCCCAATACAGGTTGCGGATCGAGGTGATCGGACCTGTAGCACCTAGATACTTTGCCGCAAACGTGATGAGGTCTGAAGCTAGCACCATTCTCGTATGTCCTGCGACCGTACAAAATTTCGTCTTCGTAGGACTGCTTTCCAGCATTGTCGCCACCATACTAGTATCGTCAATCCCATTCACGTTCAGTGAAATGGTAAGCGGTTGATCGGCTGCGGTTGTTGGCCCCACGTAATACGCACAAAGGTTGCTGATGACTCCCGCTTTGGGCACAGGCGCTTGTGCGTTCGCCAGGATGGGTTCGTTTTCGGCGTAGGCTCCAATGGGCATCAAATAGCTGACTAGGCCGGCAGCGTTAACGGTTCCGTTTCCGCTCGCATAGAACGTTTGCGTCATCTTTTCGGGAATCGCCGTCCAGTCACCGATCCCCACTCCGGAACATGCTGGTGCCTGGGTGCCGGATGGCTTCTGGCATTCGTAGAGTACCTTTGCGGCGGTGTCGGTATACCAGTTCCCGGGAAGGTTTCCAGCCACGCTGCCCGGCGTGCTGATTCCAAAAAACATTTGTGGAATCAACGACGTATCAACCGCCACTCCATTGAGGATGCTGACCAGTCCGGCTCCTGCCGTCGGCGTCATCGGGACCACGGTATCGGCACGGAAGTCGCTGGCTCCGGCGGAGAAAAATCCGTTCATAATCGCCACGGTCGCGACCACGCCGATATTTTGGCTCGGAGTCGCACCCGTACAGGTCCCGCCCTCGAACCCGCTAACCGTATAATTCCCGATTTGGACTCCGCTGTCATAGAAGCAAGCCAGGGTTGCTGAAGAAGTGCACGCAATTGTAAATAGGCCACTATCCGAACCGGAAATACGGGAAATACTAGCCGCCCCGTGCAATGTCGATGGCATGATACTGGACGCGCAAGTGCCCGCGGATGTCGTAATTGCGATCGTCGTTGCCGTGGTACGATTTCCCGAAAGATCTGGGTACGGGTACGTCCCCGCAAGTTTCCCCCCGGCCATTCCACTCGGCAGTCCGGCACCCGATTGCAGGGTCCATTGATTTGTTGCAGTACAGCCAAATATGTTCTGTCCATCCGGAGCCGTTGTAACAAAAGCGGCTTCGCCGGTGGCGCAACTTGCTGGTAATGCAAAAACCACCTTCATCGGCTTGGTGTAAGTTGCATTCGAAAAATCCATTCCCCGACTTTGGTTCTGAAGATCTATTTTCGTTTGGCCGTACAATCCGGCAGCAACCAACACGACACTTAAAAGACTAGCGTTCGATTTCACAGTGCTTAGCTCCCTCGACCAGAAAGCTATCAGCAGCTTCTAAACTCGCTCCTTCTTCTTTGCCTCTGCAATCGACTTTTTAAATGGGATAACTAGTATATAAATCAAAGCCTTATAAGGATGAGGAAAAGTTGGCCGGCGGCTGTGACCGGCTGAACCACCTGCTTTCAAACGATCCTCTGATTTCATCGGCTATACTTCAGGTGCTGCCTGCCCAATGGTTACCTTGGCACCTCCGAAAATTCCGGTTTTGATCCTTGTAAACTCCCTGGGACCGGGTGGCACGGAACGCCAAAGCGCCGAAATGGCCAAAGCCCTCCATCAGGATATGGTTTTCAGCCCTCACGTCGCTTCGTTCGATCCCCAGGGCATGCGAGCCGACGAATTGCGCGCTGCGGGAATTCCCATCCTTTCGCTGCCGCTAAATTCACTGCTCAACAAATCGGCCGTTGATTCCTACTGCCTGTTAAAGGCTTACGTACGCAAACACAACATCAAGTTGTTCCATGCCTTCGATGCTCCTTCCACTGTTTTCGGGGTGCCCGCCGCCCGGATGATCGGCGTACCCGTAGTCCTCTCCAGTCAACGCAGCTATCGCCGCCTCACCTTCCGCAAGCACCTTCCCCTGCTTCGTTTAGCCGATAAATTAGGTCAGGGCATAGTCGTAAACTGCCATGCGATTGAGGACCATCTCATCGCCGAGTACTCCATTCCCCGGACCCGCATCCGCGTCTGCCATAACGGAATTGATACGGCACGATTTACCGCCGACAATCGTACCCGGCCCGAAAGCCTTCGGGACGCGAGCTTAGTCATTGGCACGCTTTCACAACTGCGACCCGAAAAGGATATCGGATGCCTTCTCCGCGCTTTTGCGATCCTTCGTCCGGACTATCCTGGACTACGCTTGGCCATCGTCGGTAGCGGACCCGAAAAGCCGGGTCTCCAACGTTTGGCGCACGACCTGAATATCTCACCAGCATGCATCTGGGAGGAAAGCACGAACGATGTCAGCCGTTGGTTCCATGCCATCGATATCTTCGTCCTTGCCTCCGTTTCCGAAGCACTATCCAATGCCCTCATGGAGGCTATGACCTGCGGCTGTTGTGCTGTGGCATCGAACGTCGGGGGGAATCCTGAATTGGTGCATCCGGACGAAACCGGCTTGTTGTTCGAAAAACAAGACGCTCCTGGCCTCGCGGCACAGTTGCGCTTGTTAGTGGAAAACCCACAGCTGCGAGAGCGCCTCGCCCAAGCGGGCACTGCGCTGATCCGTCGGGATTTTTCGCTCGCCGCCGCCAGCCGGACATTTCACGAGATCTACACCGGCTTCCTGCAAGCCCGCGGCTTATTCACGTCCTAAATGCGCCGCTTCTCTCAAATCGCCCTGCGGATTTTCCAATGGTCCTCCATGGCGTTCGCTGTACTGTTCCTTCTCGTCTATTGGACGCCGCTCGTTCCTTGGTACAGCGCGAAGCTCATGGGTCCGTGGAATGACCCCGATGGGGATGTGTTGATCGTCCTCTCGAGCGAAATGCAGCGTGACAATATCGTAGGACCCGTTTCCTACTGGCGGACCGTCTATGCCGCACGCGTCTTTCGAACCGGCCATTTTCGGACGATTGTGTTCAGCGGTGGGTTCGGAGGCGGTCAGCAATCGCTCGCTAAGACCATGGCGGAATTCGCTTCCTGTTACGGAGTATCCGCGGATCGAATCCTTCTGGAAGAGCGATCCACAAGCACCTATGAAAATGCTTTATACACCAAGCAACTTCTACAGAATGTGCCCGGCAAAAAAATTCTACTCACCAGTGACTACCATATGTTTCGAGCACTCCACACCTTCCGCGCAGTCGGAATGGAAGTTGAGCCAAGGCCCATCCCCGACATGCTAAAAGGCGCGAACAGCCGCTCGCATCGCTGGACTATGTTTATCGCCCTCGGCTTGGAGACCGCAAAAATTGTCTACTACAAATGGAAAGGGCGGATCTAGAGACGGCTAAGAAAGCATCGCTCTCAATCGACGAAACGCCGTGCTGCGGTCTTGATCTGTCACGCTCAACCAGATCGTCAACGGAAGGTAAACGAGCCCCATCAGAGTCCCCGCCTCCAGCATCTGTAGCCAGTTGACTCCAGGGATATATGTTTGCTTCGCCCCGTAAAGAACTGCGAGAGTGACTACTCCCACTCCAAGCGGCCGGGCGTAAATCTCCCACGCATACCGGAAAGGGGATATCTTCAATTCCCTTGCCGTTAACCAGCAAACCACAACGCCTCGGTCCAAAATCGTCAGCGTGCTGGCCCACCATGCTCCGCCTAACAGGCCGAACCTCGGAAGGATCAGTAGCATCCCAACCAGCAGCAGCGCCGACTCCGCCATCGTAAAGCGCGAGTAGGTCTTATGTTTCCCAATTCCAAACAAGAGCGAAGCGGAATTGAACTGGCCGGCCAGAACCACTGTGCTCGCCAGAAACGCCGGAAGCAAATAGGCACTTTGTCTTGCAAACTCCGGCCGAATCCAAAGGCTGATGAGTTCGTAGCCATAGACGCCCGAAAATACCGCGAGCGGAAGAAAGAGCACCAGAGAGTATCGGTTCGCGAAGATCCCCAGCCGCTTCAATTCCTCGGTCTGTCCTGTCGCCATCTTCTCCGCGGCATTTGGAGTCGTGACCATTCCCACCCGTCCGATACCGTCCATCGCGTAATCCAACATCCGCTGCGGCACCTGATAAAAAGCCAGCACGTCCACCCTCAGGTAGTAGGTGATCAGCAATGGAATGCTCTGCGAACTGATACGTGTCGAGACGTTGACTACCATCGTGTGGATCCCATAACGCATCATCGTTTTGAACATCTCGAGGTTCGCTTCGCGCCATGAGATGCGCGATTCCGGCATCACTCGGCGATACGCCAGAAAGGTCGAAAAGTACATCCCGAATTGAGCCGCCAATAGGATATAACCCATCGCCATCAGGCCGAATCCCAACCACAGGGCGGTCAGAATGCAAACGCTTCGCAACGCCAGCGTCACAATCCAGATGTGGCTGAAAATATCAAACCGCTGCATCCCCTCGAGCACAGCGCCAAAGCAGTTAAAGATCATCCCGAAAGCCCAACTGACGCCCACAATCATCACCAGCTTCGGAAAAGCCGGATCCTCGATCTTCAGAATCCGCGCAAGGTAAGGCGCCCCAAGGATCGCAATCGGCAGCACCAGCGCCGCCGCAAAGGTCGAATACACCACTCCTGTACTGAGCAGCTCGTTGAGTTTGCCCGGCTGCTTGCTCGCAATGTACTCCGCCGAAAACTTGACGGTTGCTGAGCGAATTCCAATGTCGATCAGCCAGAAGTATTCAACCACCGAGAGCGACAAGCTCCAAATGCTGAACGGTGTCGATCCTAGCGCAATGATGATGCGCGGAGAAACAAACACGGCGACGACAATATTGGTTCCCGCGCTTGCCCAGGTCCAAATGACGTTGCGGAGATAGCGCCCCTTCGAACTCTGTTCGGGTTCTACGGACTGCACGCGGAGCCCATCGGAGTCATCTCCACCATCGACCGCTGTTCCTCCAACCACAACGCCAGGACCAGCAGCAGCCATAAGAAGACGGAGTTGTCTCGCCGTCCGCTATTATGCTCGTCAAGCAAAGCATCGACCTGGGAGGCAACCGTAATGCCGCGGTCCCGGAAACTGGACGACGTCAGGTTGTCGCGCAGATATTCACGCAGTGGCCCTCGGAACCAATTCCCCAAAGGAACCTCAAACCCGCGCTTAGGCCTGTTCAGTAATTCTGCCGGAATCCGGTCTCCAAGCGCCTTCAGCAAAATCAGTTTGCCCTTCCCATCCCGCATCTTCCACCGGTTCGGAATTTTTGCCGCGACCGCCACAAACTCCTGATCCAGCAGCGGACTCCGCACTTCGAGAGAGTTTGCCATCGACATCCGGTCTACCTTCACTAGAATGTCGCCCGTCATCTTTGCTGTAGCTTCAAAATGCATGGCCTCGGAAACCGGATCGGCGCCGTCAAGAATAGCGTCCCCGAAAGTTTCTCTTAAAAACTCCCCGTTATCGGGAAGCATCCACTCTGGATTTAGCACCTGCTGCCGTTGAAAATACATCGTCAATGTGCCGCTCTCAAAATACCGTTCGAGCGAATTCCCGCGGCTCATCGCTCGCAGATAGTTCTTTCCCTTGGTCCCATACGGAAGTCTGTTCGCTACGCCGCTCAGCGCCTTGCGTATAAAGCCCGGGATCTGATCGAAGCGGCGGCGTCGTTCCGCGTCGAAAAACGACCAGTAGCCGCCAAAGAATTCGTCGCCTCCATCCCCGCTGAGCGCGACCTTTACATGCTTTGCCGCGGCTTCTGACACCAGATAGGTCGGGATCGCGGAGGAATCCGCAAACGGTTCGTCGCAGTGATGAATGATCTTTGAGATCAGGCTCACCTGATCCGGCTTGACCATGATCTCGTGGTGATCGGTTCCGTACTGTTTCGCCACGATCCGGGCGTAGGGCAGCTCGTTGAACTCCACATCATCGAAGCCCATCGAGAATGTGCGTACCGGTTCCTTGGATTGCAGCGCCATCGACGCTACGACCAGGGTCGAATCGATACCACCGCTCAAAAATGCCCCCAACGGGACATCCGAAATCATTCGTAGCCGCACCGACTCGTCGAATACGCGCCGGATTTCTTCCGTGGCTTGCTTCTCTGTAAATCCGCTGGCCTCTTGTTCAATCGGAGGGGGGACGCTCCAGTACCGTCCTTGCTCGATCCTCCCAGCGCGATCGACAGTCATCCAGCATCCAGCCGGCAGCTTCCTGACGCCCTTGTAAATGCTCCACGGCTCCGGCACATATCCGAATTGCAGATACAGACGCAGCGCATGGTCGTCAATCTCAAGTGGAACATTGGCGGCGCGGAGACACTTCAATTCGCTCGCAAAGTAAAAACCGGTAGCTGTCTGCGTATAGTACAGAGGCTTCTTGCCGAAGCGGTCTCGCGCCAGGTACAACTGTTGCTTGCGCTCGTCCCAAAGGCAGTAGGCGAACATCCCTCGAAGGTGTTTCACCCCTTCGACGCCATCCTGCTCGTAGAGATGCACGATGGTCTCGGTATCGCTATTCGTTTGGAAGGAATGTCCTTGCGAAATTAGTCTCTGCCGCAAGTCCTGGTAACTGTAAATTTCGCCATTGAACACAATCCAAATGGACCCGTCTTCGTTCGACAACGGCTGGTGGCCCGATACCAAATCGATGATGGCCAACCGGCGCATACCGATCCCGCAGCCTCCCGAAACCCGAACCCCCTCGTCATCCGGACCCCGGTGGACAATTTGGGCACACATCCGGTGAACGGTCGCCGCTTCTGCGATTCCCCTCTCCAAAAGATACCCGGCAATCCCACACATACCCCTCCAGCTCTCCTACAAGCCTGAACCTAGTGTACCCATCGGTTGGTTCTTTTGAAATTCTAATGATCTCCGCGAGAGCGATTCGCGTTGGCATGCCCGTGCGTTTCGCGATCTTGCGGAACACGCGTTTCTGGCAGAATCCAGGGTGTTCCTACCCTCACCGCCATCTTCGATTCTTAAACTCCTTTCGCACCTCATCCCCCGCCCCGATCCGGTCGTAGGTTCTATTGCGCTATTCAACCCACTTTCTGCCGGAGACCCCATCGAAGTCGCTGATTTATAAACAAAACTCGAACGGGTCACGGATTGCACTTCATAACGGCAGGCCCACCGTCAGGAGGCGTGACTTATGTCTGGATTTGGTCATATTCTTCTTCCCGTTGATTTTTCGGATCGATGCGACTCCATTCGTCCACTGGTGAAAACGCTGGCGGAGCAGTGCGCCTCCCGTCTCACTCTCTTGCATGTGATCCAGATTCCGGCCGGCTGGTATGGAGGAATCGATGGCGCAAGCTATCCGGTTCTTTTCGATCTTCCGCAAATGGAAGCCGCTGCCGAGAAGGAACTCGACGCGTTCTTCGGCCCGGACGGGCCGGTTGCGAAGGCTGTGGTTCTCGTCGGAGATCCGGCGGTCGAGATCACCAAATTCGCTGTAGCCAATCAAGTGGACCTGATCATGATGGCAACCCACGGCTACGGGAAGTTTCGCAATCTGCTGCTCGGCTCGGTAGCCGCGAAGGTCCTGCACGACGCGGGCTGCGCAGTCTGGACGGCGGCTCATGCCGAGAGCTCGGACCTCTCGAAGCACATGCGATTGAAGAGCATCATGGCCGCGGTCGACGTGACGCCGGCGGGGGTGGATCTGATTCGCCACTACGCGAAGCTCGCCGCTGATTTTGGGGCGAAGCTGCGGCTGGTTCATGCGCTTCCCGATGCGAGCGCCGATCTGCGCTACGGCCTGGACCCGCAATTTCGGAACTTTGTCGCCGATTCCAGCCGCCGCGAGCTCGCCCGGATGCAAGCCGAGGCCGGCACCAATTTTGAAGTCTGCATAGCCGAAGGATCCATCTCGAAGGTGGTCTGCGCGGCGGCGCTCCATCACGACGCGGACCTCGTGCTTTTAGGGCGGGACACGCTGAAGTCGTCCTTTGGCCAACTTCGCACCAATTCTTATGCAATCATCCGGGATTCTCCATGCCCAGTACTGAGCGTTTAACTCCGGCGGCAGGCTCGACAGCCAAAACCTGCTGCAATCAGAACGGCGTCTGCTGCGGAAGCGGCCACGCCTGTTCTTCCACGAAAGCACAGCTGGTTGAACTGGCAGAGTTCGACCCAGTTGCCCAGCCGTTCCCCGGTGTAGAGCCTGGCGAAAGCAATCTTAAGAAAGCGGAGTCCTCAGAATCGGCATGAATAACGACTGTTCAGTACGCAGCTACGATTATGTCAACCGCCCCTATGCGCAGGTGCGTGACGCCTTAGTGAAAGACGCGTTGGCTGTGTTTCAAGCCGCCACAAAAGCGGCGGCGTCACGCGCCCGGAGCGTGGCCTCGGAATTGCGAGTGGATCTGGGCGGCTTCGCCCTCGAAGCCGAAGTCCACATTCAAGTTACCCAGGTGGTGGAAACGGCGGAACCAGGAGCCGTGCCCGTGACCCACCTGCACCTTGAATGGGAAGCCGTGAAGCTGCCCGGGCTGTTCCCTCTGATGAAAGCCGATCTCTCGGTCTATCCCTTGACCTCCACCGAAACTCAGTTGGATTTCGCCGGATTATATGAGCCGCCGCTGGGCGTCTTGGGGAAAGCCATGAACGCCATCGTCGGACATCGTATCGCCGAAGTCAGCGTCCATCGATTTGTCACCGACGTCGCGGAGCATCTCCGCCAAACCATCGCCTGACCCCTCTTTCGCATCCCGCGGCCATCCGCCCGCGCTGGCGTTTTCGATCGCTGTCGCCATCCATCCGTCCGTGTCGGATTGCTTTTGCGCGGTCGTTAAACCGCCGTCGAGCTTTGGATGTTGTACTTCTTCAGCTTGTAGCGCAGCGCATCGCGGCCGATTCGCAGCAGCCTCGCCGCTTGCGATTGATTCCCGCCCGCCGATTCCATCGCGCGAACAACCAGCTCCCGTTCGTGATCTTCGAGCGCGCCCAATTCACCCGGCGCCGCCGTGACGTGCATCGATGCACCCGCAGCGGACGGCCAATTCGCCGTCGGAGCGCGCAAGTAGTCCGGAAAATCCTGGACGTCGATGGTGTCGCTCAGGACCATCATCGCCGCGTGCCCCAACGCGTTCTCCAGTTCCCGCACATTTCCCGGCCAGGAATGCTGTGCCAGCGCGATTTGTGCGCGATGGGTCAAGCCGCGGATCGGCTTGCCATACTGCGTGCTGAATTTCGCTAGAAAATAACGCTCGAGAAGAGGTAGATCCTCTCGGCGATCGGCCAGGCGAGGCGCCCGGATTTCCACCATGGAAAGTCGGTAATACAGGTCTTCGCGGAATCGCTTTTCGGCCACCGCCGTGCGCAAATCCTGATTGGTGGCCGCAATCACTCTCGTATCCACCTTGCGCGCCGTCAGCGATCCGACTCGCAGGACTTCCTGATTCTGTAGAACGCGCAACAGCTTGGCCTGCGTCGTGACCGGCATGTCGCCGATCTCATCCAGAAACAGAGTCCCGCCACTTGCATGTTCGAATAAACCCGGCTTGTCGATGGTCGCGCCGGTGAAAGCGCCCTTGACGTGACCGAACAGCTCGCTCTCAAACAGCGTCTCGACGACCGCCGAACAATTCAGAACGACAAAGTTTCCCCTCGAAGCCGGACTCAGGCGATGCAGCGCGCGCGCGACCAGCTCCTTGCCCGTTCCGGTTTCGCCACCTACCAAAACCGTTCGGAAATGCGGAGCGACACGCCGGATCCGCGAGAACATCTCGTTCATCAGCGGGCCGTTGCCGACGATCCCTTCGAATTCGCTGCTCGCCAGCATCTCGTCTTCGATCTCGACGCTTCGTTGACGGCGTTGCACATCCGTCACCAGTTTGTTGATCCGTTCGCGTAGAATGCTGATCGATACCGGCTTGTTCAGATAGTCGGATGCGCCTTTCTTGATCGCCTCGACCGCGGATTCGGTCGTATAGTGCGCCGTCATCAGAACCACATCGATGCCCGGATCGAACTCCATCACCCGCTCGAGCACTTCGAGGCCGCTCATGTTCGGCATCACCAGATCCGTCAGCACGATCTGCGGGTGCTTGGAATGAACCAGATCGAGCCCCTCGTTCGGATCCGAGGCGGTGAAGATCTCCAGTCCCTGATGCGCCAGCGCGCTCGAAAGCATTTCGAGGCTCCCGGGATTATCGTCGATGATAACCAGGGTGATCGGTGATTTCGACAATCGTTGGCTCATAATCGTCAACCTAACAGCGTCAACCTAACAGCCGCCCCACTTCGCTTCGCAGGAAGGGCAGGCGGATCGGCTTGGTGATATAGCCGGAAAAGCCCGCCGCCATCGCTCTCTCGCAATCCCCCTGCATCGCATTCGCAGTCAACGCAACAATCGGAACGGAGCGAAATCTCTTGTCTTCGAGTAACCTCGCCACGACTCCAAAGCCGTCCAGCTTCGGCATTTGCAAATCCAACAGAACCAGGTCCGGCTGATGAGCGAGCACCTTCTCGACAGCCTCTGCGCCGTCGCCGGCTTCGAGCACTTCATAGCCCGAGTGTTCAAGAACCGTCCGTACCAGCTCGCGGCTCGAGGCCTTATCGTCAGCGACCAGAATCTTCTTCATTCGGTCGCTCCTTGCTCCCGCCGTCGAGCGGAAGCATGAAATGGAAGCGACTGCCGCGGCCTGGCTCGCTCTCTACCCAAATCTTTCCTCCGTGCGCCTCCACCAGCTGTTTGGTGATAGCCAGACCAAGTCCGGTTCCCTCGCGTACCCCTTTTGTCGTCGATCCAATCTGATAAAACTTGTTGAAAATCGAGGTGTATTCGTCGAGCGCGATCCCAACACCGGTATCGGCGATTAGAAACGTCGCGGAGTCCTCGTCGAGCGAAACCTCGACTTCGATGTGCCCGCCGCTCGCGGTAAACTTCACGGCATTGCTCAGCAAGTTGTACAGAACTTCCTTGAATCGAACGCGGTCCGCGTGCAGCGCAGCGCCGCTCCGCTGTGGAGAGTTCAGCCGCAGCATTTTCGTTACCGCCTGCGGCCGGATCGTCGCCAACACTTCCTCGATCGCCGCGTCCATGTCGAAGGTCTCCAGCCGTAACTCCAGCCGGCCGGCCTCGATTTTGCTGATGTCCAGCACGTCGTTGATCAGCTCCAGCAGATGGAGAGAATCCTTGTGGATGTGGCTGATGAAGCGCTTCTGCTTGCTATTCAGCGATCCCTCCAACTCCTCCGCCATCAGTTCCGCGAAACCGATAATCGTATGCAACGGAGTCCGCAATTCGTGGCTCATGCTCGCCACGAATTCGGATTTCAGGCGATTCGCCCGCTCGATCTCCCGATTCCGCAGCTCCAGCTCCCGGTTGCTGGCCGTCAGTTCCCCGGTCAGCCGTTCCTGGATATCGCGGATCTGCTCTTCCGTCCGGACCCGATCCGAGATATCCCGTATGATCGCCGTCACCCGTACGGTGTCGTCGTAATTCACGGGACTCAAGCTGATCTCCACCGGCACCAGCGATCCATCCTTGCGCTGAATGTGCAGATGCAGGCCAGTGCCCATCGGCCGCGTAACCGGACGCGTCCAATAACCCGACCGGTGCTGGACGTGCTGTCCACGCAAGTCGGCCGGCACTAACATCTCAAGCGCCTGCCCGAGCAATTCATCACGCCGGTATCCCGACAACTTCTCTACCCCGGCATTCACCAGAACAATGCGGCCGTCCGCGCCCATCTCGATGATGGCGTCAGGCGCCGCCTCGAGGAGCTCCCGGAATCGGCGCTCCGCCCGGATTTGACTCCGCGCTTCCTCTTCTCGCACCATCAATTGTGAATACCGTTGCTCGGCTGCCTGTTCGGCGGTAAGCTCCGCCAGAATGGCCACAGTTCCCTTTACTGTTCCTTGTTCGTCGCGAATCGGAACCGCCCAGAGTCTTCCTTCCACACGACTGCCGTCTTTTCTGAACCGGTGAACTTGGGTGCCTGCATGTGAAGTGCCATGTGGCGGGATAAACGCGTAAGGGTTTTCCGGCGTATCCTTCGGCCACGACGGCGACCGCAATCCCAGCACTTCCTCCCGGCGCCATCCCAGGATGAACTCCGCACCGGAGTTCCACCCATGAACCTTCCCTTCGAGGTCCACCTTGGTGATCGCCAAAGGACATAACGCATCGCTCTCCGAAAGCTCTCGCGCTTCCAGCTGAAATTGCTTACCCGCTATGATTTGCGCGCTGTTCGCAAGCTGCGGAACATTGATGCAGAGGTCGTACTGTACCTCCCTGCGGCGCGCTTCGAAAGTCTCCAGATCTTCGACAATATCGGCCTCTACAGTGAGCCCTGCGGACCGTAATTCATCAATTACCTGCTCCGCTCGGACAAGAGTGGATCGGTATAACAAAACCCTGATCGGCAGGGCGGAAGTATACTCTTGCTTTGGTGCTGACGCCATAGAGGACTGCGACTGACCCGATTGTAGTGGCCCGAATCACTCTCATAGGGTGTAGAGACGCTTCTGAGCATACATGACTGGGTTAAAGAGCGCACCCGGCGGATCGGCTATCAAGTGTTTCCACCAACCACTCTGGGCGTTCGTATGCTGTAGTTTTCTGTAGGACATCTGGAGGAGATCCGTAAGAGACATGATGAACTGGATCACAATCGGTAGCTGTGTATGAGCGGCCAAACCTTGGATGCGTTTTTTCGCCCCAGAAACGTCGCCGTCATTGGCGCCACCGAGCGCCCGGGCACCGTCGGCCGAGCCCTCCTCTGGAACCTAATCAGCAGTCCTTTCGGCGGTGCCGTTCTGCCGATCAACCCCAAACGCTCGAGCGTCTTGGGAATCAAGGCATATCCCACCATCCAGGAAGCCGCTGGCCCCATCGATCTGGCCGTGATTGCCGTTCCCGCGGAAACCGTCCCTGGTGTCGTGCGCGAATGCGTAGACGCCGGGGTGAAGGCCGCCATCGTGATCTCCGCCGGATTCCGCGAAGCCGGTCCCGCCGGACTCGCCCTCGAGCAGCAGGTCCTCGCCGAGGCGCGCCGCGGAAAGATGCGGATCATCGGCCCCAACTGTCTGGGTCTGATGTGTCCCACCACCGGCCTTAACGCGACGTTCGCGAACACCATGGCCCGCCCGGGCAATGTCGGCTTCATCAGCCAAAGCGGTGCGCTCTGCACCGCCATTCTCGATTGGAGCCTCCGCGAGTCGGTCGGCTTTAGCTCTTTCATTTCCATCGGCTCCATGGCCGACGTCGGCTGGGGCGACCTGATCCAATACATGGGCGACGACCCCCGCACGCAGAGCATCATCCTATATATCGAATCGATTGGCGACGCCCGTTCGTTCCTCTCCGCCGCCCGCGAGGTTGCCATCACCAAGCCCATCATCGCGATCAAAGCCGGACGCACCGAGGCTGCCGCAAAAGCCGCCGCATCGCACACCGGAACCCTGGCCGGCAGCGACGAAGTGCTAGATGCCGCCTTCCGCCGCTGTGGCGTTCTGCGCGTCAACAACATCTCCGACCTCTTTTTTATGTCGGAGATCCTCGCTAAGCAGCCGCGTCCGAAAGGTCCGCGCCTTACCATCGTCACCAATGCCGGCGGACCCGCCGTGCTCGCAACCGACGCCCTGATTTCGCAAGGCGGCGCGCTGGCGGAATTATCCCCTTCTACCATCGCCGAACTCGATCAGATTCTGCCCGCGCACTGGAGCCGCCGCAATCCCGTCGATATGCTCGGCGATGCCAGCGCGGAACGCTACGCCAAAGTCGTCGAGATCGCCGCCAAGGATCCGGAAAGCGACGGCCTGCTGGTTGTGCTCACTCCCCAGGGAATGACCAACCCGACCCTGATCGCCGAACAACTAAAGCCCTTCGCGAAGCTTGGCGGCAAACCGATTCTGTCGAGCTTTATGGGTGGCGCCGACGTAGCCGCCGCGAACGACATCCTCGCCAAAGCCGGAATTCCGACTTTCTCGTATCCCGATACCGCCGCGAGGATGTTCCAGTACATGTGGCAATACAGCGACAACCTGAAAGGCCTGTACGAAACTCCCTCCGCTATCCAAGAATCGGCGGACCCCGCCTCAGCCTCCCGCGTCGTCGGCGAGATGCTCGCGCGCGTACACAGCCAGAATCGATCGTTGCTCACCGAGGAGGAGTCGAAGCGCCTGCTCGCCGCCTACGGCATTCCCACCGTGCCGACGAAAATCGCCATCAGCCCGGAGGATGCGGCCATCTGCGCCGATCAGCTCGGCTATCCGGTCGTCCTGAAGCTGCATTCGGAAACCATCACACACAAGACCGACGTCGGCGGCGTCCGCTTGAACGTTCCGGACGCCGAAGCCGTTCGCCGCGCGTATCGCGAAATCGAAACCTCCGTCCGCGCGAAGGCCGGCACAGGCCACTTTATGGGTGTCACCGTCCAGCCCATGATCTTTATGGAAGGCGGCTACGAGCTGATCCTCGGCAGCGCCATCGATTCCCAATTCGGGCCCGTGCTGCTCTTTGGCGCCGGCGGCCAGATGGTCGAAATTTTTAAGGATCGCGCCTTGGGCCTGCCGCCCCTCACCACTACCCTCGCCCGCCGCATGATGGAGCAAACTAAGATTTACCAGGCTCTCCACGGAATTCGCGGCCGCAAGCCGGTCGATCTCGCTCAGCTCGAGCAGTTGCTGGTCTCGTTCAGCCAATTGGTCGTCGATCAGCCCTGGATCAAAGAGATCGACATCAATCCGCTGTTGGTTTCAGACAAGGGAATGATTGCCCTCGACGCCCGCGTGGTGCTGCACGACAAATCAGTCCAGTCCTCGGAATTGCCGAAGCCTGCCATCCGCCCTTATCCGGTTCACTACGGGCACGACTGGCAAATGCGCAATGGCGAAACCGTTCTCGTCCGGCCCATCCGCCCCGAGGACGAGCCCATGATGGTTCGCTTCCACCAGCCGCTCAGCGACCGTAGCATTTATCTCCGCTACTTCCACATGATCGGACTCAGTCAGCGCGTCGCGCACGACCGCCTGGCCCGAATCTGCGTCTCCGACTACAACCGCGAAATCGCCTTGGTCGCGATGCGAAAAGGCCCCATCAGCGAGGAGCGGGAGATCATCGCCGTCGGCCGCATCGTAAGAGTACACGGCGCCAATGAAGCGGAGATCGCCGTTCTGGTCAGCGATGCGTTCCAGCATCAGGGTCTCGGTACGGAACTCGCCCGCCAGCTCATCGAAATCGCGAAGATCGAAAACCTGGATCGGCTGGTGGCCGATCTCCTGCCGGAGAACACGGGGATGATCGGCGTCTTCCGTAAATTAGGATTCGCGCTCCGCCACTCCCTCGAGGACGGCGTCATGAAGGCGACCCTCTCGCTGGCCCCCGTCTCCGCTCTCGTCGAGACCGCCGTGCCCGTCGCCTAACCTGGCCTATTGGCTGCAACGCCACACAGGGGCCAAGCCGTCATCACCGAACTGCGACCGTCAGGGAGCGGACTTCTACTCACACGGTCACTGGCCTAACCGCCCTAACCCGCCTCTTCCCCAATTTCCCTGCTCGGCAACGCCATCCGGACCGCGTTCAGCACCGCCACGACATCGATCAATTCCTGCGCGATCGCCCCCGCTACCGGCGGTAGGTATCCCGCGGCGGCGGCCAGCATGCCGAGCAGGCTCAGCGCCATGCCACCCACAGCGCTTTGGAGCGCGATCTTGCGCATCCGCCGCCCAATGTGAATCAGTTCGTCAACCTTCACGAGCGAAGCCTCGAGAACAACCGCGTCGGCTGCCTCCGCCGTGACGTCGGCATTCTGGCCCAACGCGATCCCAACCGTGGCCGCCTGCATCGCCGGCGCGTCGTTGATCCCGTCCCCTACAAACAGAGTCGGAGCGCGCCGTGACTCGTCGGCGACGATGGCGACCTTTTCCTCAGGACTCTTCTGGAACAGCGCCTCGGTGATGCCGACTTCGCCCGCCAGATATAAGACCTCAGCCTCGCGGTCCCCCGACAGCAGCAAGATTCGTTCGATTTGATGACGGGGACCCAGATGCTTCAGGAACGGCCGGGTTTCTTCGCGAGGCGCATCTCTGAAACGGAGTGTCGCCGCGTAGCGATCGTCGAGCAACAGAATACATTCCATGCCGGCCACGCTCGCCGGCAGCGCAGCGGCGACTTCTTGCTGCACCTTCCGCCGGCCCGTAATCGTCACGGCTACCAGGCCCGCCATCCCGCTCAGCCCGGCCCCAGGTTTTTCGCGGATCTCTGACACCACGGCGAGAGTCAGATTGCCCTTCTTCGCCGCTTCAGTAATTGGAGCGGCTAACGGGTGCTTGGAATACTGTTCCAGGCTGGCCGCCATGCGAATCGCGTGGTCCCGCGCCACTCCCTCCGCGCAGACCACCTCCACCAGCTGCGGACGCCCATAAGTCAGCGTGCCGGTTTTGTCGAAGATGGCGGTGCGGCAGGAATCGATCCGCTCAAGCATCGCCGGATTCTTGATGATGATGCCCCGCGTCGCCGCGACCGAGATCGCTCCGATGATCGCAATCGGTACCGCCAGCAGCAAGGGACACGGAGTGGCAATCACCAACACCGCCAGAAATCGCGAAGAGTCCCCCGAAGCCAACCAAGCAGCTCCCGCGACGGCCAAAGCGAGCAGCGTGTACCAGGCTCCCAGCCGGTCGGCCAGACGGCGCATGTGCGGCCGGTTCGTCTCCGCTTCGAGCATCACGCGAGTGATCTTCGCGTAGCGTGAGTCGACCGGCAGGTGCGACACCGTAATCGTCAGTGCTGTCTCCCCGTTGATGGCTCCCGAGAGAACTTCTGAACCCGACACCTTGGAGCTCTGGTACGGTTCGCCTGTCAGATACGACTCGTCCATCGACCCGTGTCCATCAACCACCGTGCCATCGACCGGGCAGGTTTCGTGAGGAAAAACAACCAGAACATCGCCGATCGCGACCTCCTCGGCCGGGATCTCGTCGATCACGTCGTTCTTCTTCCGGTGCGCGACCGTTGGCATGCGCTTCGCCAGCGCTGCCAGTACGGCGGACGCGCGTCGCATCGCATGCTGCTCGAGCGTGGCCCCGCCGGATAGCATCAGCACAACAATCGCGCCGGCCAGATACTCACCGAGAAGGATCGACGTCAGGATCGAGATTCCGGCCAGAAGGTCCGCACCAAACTCCCCCGCCAACATCTTCCTCAGCAAGTCAAACAAGAGCGGTGCGCCCCCCAATAGCAGCACCGCCAACAGCGGCCAGGGTTGTATCGCTTCAGGAACATGCAGCAGGAATCGAGCGATCAGATACCAGCCCAAGCCGATCGCAGCGAGAACAGCGATGTAGAACTCGCGCGACAACGATCGCATCGAACTCCATAAGCCAAGGCGTCCCCCGGCGCTGTTCGGCGCGGGCGGGATGCGCGGTGGCAAAGCCATTCTGTTTGTATGAGAGTCGCAAAAGCCTGGCGGAGTAGAAAATCACCGCGCGGCTTTTGGACTCGCCCTCTTTTATTTCTTGAGAGTCTTCATGTAGGCGATGATATCGTTGGCCGGCGCCCCGGAGATCGCCTTCATTTTGCCCTTGCCGGCGGTGATGATTTTCTTCAGATCGTCGTGGCTCATCGTCTGAACTTCCGCCGACTTGAGATCCTTCATCTCGACCTTCATCATTTTGGCGATCGCCGGATTCGCGGTTCCGTCCGCGCCGTGGCAGGACTTGCAGGACTTGTCATAGGCCACGTGACCCTCTTTCACGTCAGCGGCGAATGCCGCCGTACCCGAGAGAGCCGCGACCGTCAACGTCGCGAGAATCATATGCATAAATTTCTCCTTAGAACGGACATTTTGTTACTGCTTCTTATCCAAACCCAGATCCGTCAAAATCTTCGGTGCCGCCTCTTCGACAGCCAACATCGTGTGGCACGCGCCGCAATCCTGCGTAATCTTCGCGCCGCCCGATGCGACGTGACCGTCGTCGTGGCAGCGGAAACATCCGGGGAAGTCGGTGTGCCCGATGTTATTCGGATAGCTTCCCCAGGAAACCTTCATCTCCGGGAACACATTGCGCTGGAAGATCGCCAGTAGACCCTGGCCCGAGTTGTGAATCTCCTGCCGGCTCTTTGCGTAAACCTCGGGATATTTTTCGCGATAGAATGCCTCGAACGCAGCCGGAATCCCGGACTCCGCCGCTGCCTCTGTGTTGTACGATGCCTTCAAAATGGTGGAGCTGGTCTTGCGGGCGAACGGAAGCTGCGACGAGATGTTTCCCGCCGCGAGCGCCCGATCCACCGCCCCGTCCGGCATTTCGTAGGAATGGGCCGGCCGGTTATGGCAGTCCATGCAGTCCATTTCGCGGACGGCCAGATTGCCCGGCATGGCGCTCTTAACGTCACTCGCCGTATAGGCAGTCGTCTTCCCCGACGCGTCGCGCAGTTCGACCCAGGGAATCGTCTGCCGTTTTTCGTCCGAAGGCGCGTAGCGGATCCGGATGCCCGGACCCATGTGCGTCCCGTGAATACCCTTGGCGCCATTGCCGCCGCCGACATGCAGCATCATCACTGTCTTCGTCGCGGTGTTCCCTTCGTCCTCGGCGTATTTCGGCAAAACCTTGAGCCGGTCTCCGCCAAACCGTTGCGGCCAGTGACAGGTCTCGCATGTCTCGCGCGCCGGGCGGAGGTTGTGTACCGGTGTCGGAATCGGCCGCGGATAATAATTTCCAAGTACCGCGAAAACCTGGCGCATTCCTGAAACTTTACTGCGCACGAACCAATCCGCACCGGCGCCGATGTGGCAGGTCACGCACTCCACGCGGGAGTGGGCCGAGTTTTGATACGCCGTATACTCCGGCTTCATGACCACATGGCAAGTGAGCCCGCAAAACGAAACACTCTCCATGTAGGTGACCGCGCTGTACGTCAGCTGGGCGCCGATGATCAAGTTGGCAAACGACGTAAGCCCAATAAAGATCACCAGCCGCCGCAGTGCCGGATTCGCAAAATTGAGAGGTAGACTCGGCGCGGTAGGCAAACCCGCCTTACGCTGCTTCCGTTTCCGCCACCACATTCCGAGTGGAATCAATGCCAATCCCACGAAAAAAGCGCCTGGCAGCGCCATGTACGTCAACAAACCCATGTAAGGGTTAGAAGCGTGGCCCCGCAGTGTCGTAGGCAGCAGGAAGATCCAGAGAATGGTCGCCGTCGTGACAATTACCACCCCTGCCAGGCTGATCCAATTATTGGATAGGAACAGTAGCGGAGACAGCCATTGCTGGACTCGCGAATTGGGGGATGGAGTCATTAGTGTGATGATTTGTCGGACGGATCCGCCGCATCCGGAATAGCGTTGCGTTGTCGGGTACTATATCCCGTGATCAAGGCGGGATCTAACGGATACACGTCCGGATCGAAAATGACCGAATAAATATGCCATACGAGAATCGCTAATGCCGCCAGTATGGCCTCATAAAAGTGAACCGCGACAGCGACGTCGAGAACGCTCTTCGGAAGCCACGTCATCGCCAGATTGTTCGCCCACAGAAGTATGCCGGTCGCGATCATGACGATCGCACCCCAGACAACCGCCCAGTATTCCGCCTTTTCCATGTAGGAATGTTCGGAGATATGAGGCTGTTGTTTACGTAGTCCTAAATTGTAGGCGAATCCTCCGGCGGCCTCGCCAATGTCTCTAAGAGCCGGAATGATCTCCTGCCAGTGATGCCGCAGTTTCGCGTTCACGATCAGGGAAATCACATGCATGACGCTCACCGCGATAAACGCCACTCCGGCAATGCGATGAACCAGGCTCCGCACCGCCGCCGATCCTTCCCACAGCAGGATCGGCCTCGCCCACCACTGCGACGGATATTTCAGCGCAAAGCCGGACCAGACCAGAACAAGGAACGAAATCACGAGCAAAGCGTGCTGTACGCGTTCAAAGGCGAACATCCGGAAATGCCGTTCCAGCGCCAGCTTCACAACCGGAATCTTCGATGCGCGGCTCAACCGCAGTTTGTACAGCTTCCGCGCCCAGTCGCCCGCGTTGTGGATCATCATCAGGCCGATGGTTCCCGGAATCAGTAATAAATAGAGCGACCGCACCCAAGCTACCGCGGGAGGCTCATTGCCGCCCCCCTCCGCCATGTGAATTTGCGCGATCGCAAACCGCTGGCCCGCGCCGGGATGGCATTGTCCGCAGGTGGTCGCAAGGTTCTTCAGATTGGTCTTCGAATGCACGTCCGACGACGGCAGAATTGTGTGCACGCCGTGGCAGCTCGCGCAATTTGCGACCGTTTCCGATCCCGACTTGGCCGCCAGGCCATGGAAAGACGCTTCGAACGTAACCAATCGGTCCGTCGGCAGGCCAAACCTTCGCGCTAGCTTCACGTCGCCGTGACACCGCCCGCAGGTCTGCGCGACGTTGCGTCCGTTCACTGACGATGCCGCATTCTTCTTCGGAAGGATCGAGTGCTCACCATGACAATCCGTGCACACCGGAGCCTGGGTCACACCGCGAGCGACCGCTTTCCCGTGGACGCTGCCCTTATATTCCGTCGCGATATCGGAGTGGCACATTCCACAGGTTTCCGGAACAGCAGTGCGAAACCCGGCGGATTTCGTCCGCTGCGTTTCATGCGCGACGGCGTGACAGGAACCGCAATCCGGCGCCGCCGCGTTTCCCTTGTGAGCTTCCTGCGCGTGAATTCCCGTTGAGTAATCGGCAGCTTCCTGTTTATGGCAGCTGCCGCATTCGGGTTTCGGAACGCCTTCGGCATGCGGATACTCCTCATGCTTCACGTGACAGGACGCGCAGGATACCGACGCATGAGCGCTGGCCGCCACTTTCGTCGCCACCTCATGACAAGACGCGCAGATGGCATTCCCCGCATCCTCACCCCGGCAAACCATGCCGGTCGCGATCAAACCAACCGCGATCCAGACACCCAGACCGATGCGCCAACGCGCCCGGCCGCGTTCCTCAACCCTCGGATTCATAAAAAGCTATTTCTTCTCGTCCTTCGGCTTGAAGCCTTCGAGCGAGTGGTTGTGATCCTTGTAATACTGGCCCGTTGCGTTCAGTTCCTTCGACTTCGCGCTGACGTGACACGTCACGCAGGCCTTCTTCTCTTTTTTGGTGTATTCCACTTTGGCGCTGGAGATCGTGGTAACCGTCAGCACGCCAACTAATAAAACAAGTCCGCTAATAATAAACTTCATATCGATCGATTCCAATCTGCCCTTCGGAGCGTCGCTCCCTGGACCTCAAATACCGTGTCTCACGGCTTTTTCTCTTTGCCGGAATTCAAAAACGCAATTAAATCCGACATCTGTCCGCGGTCAAAATGCGGCCACGGAATACTCTTGCTCTTCATCTGATCCGCCATCCGCGGACCGTGGTGCCAGAGCACTGCAACTAGCGTCGCGCCGCTGTACGATTTGCCGTTGATCCCCAACTTCGGAGCTCCGCTCGATGCGTTCTCGTGGCATGTCGTGCACCGCTTCGCGGCAAAAACCTTTTTCCCAGCGGCTGGATTGCCGGAATCTTCGAAGAAGTTCTCGGCCCATAAGTAACCCAGGAGTTCGCGCATCTCGCCCGCTTCGAGCTTCACCGGCTTCGCTCCCGCCGCGGCCATCTTCGGCGCGTGGTTCCACATCGAGGCCGCGATTTCCGTCAGCGTCTGGCCTTTGATCTTGCTCGCCAGCGCCGCACCCGATTGATGGCATGCTACGCATCCTTTGGATGCGAATACCGCCGACCCGTCGGTGCCGGCGCCTATGCGAAATACCGCCGACCTCGTCGGCGGCGTGGGTAGATTCCGCAAATACACCAATACGTCCGCCAAGTCCTGCGCCGTCAGTTCCGGCCAGCGGATCCGCTTGGAACCCGTCTCCACCAACATGCTCGACCGGTGATTCCACATCGCTTCCGCCAGCGCTACCGGGTCCGCCAGAACGTCCCATTCCGACACCGGCCGGATCGCCGGTTTCAGCGCCTTCGTCAAACCGTGACAGGTTCCGCAGCCGCGCTGATTAAAAAATTGCTTCCCTCGTCCCGCGTCGCCTGGCTTCTCAAAGAATCGCGTCGCGTAAAAGAAAGCGAACAAGTCGGAAGCGGCCTGTTCATTTAAATCGCCCGCGCGAATGTCTTTCTCCCGCATCGCGTTCCACATCGCCGGAGCGTGATTCCACATCGTCGCCGCTAACGTCGCCGGCGTGAAATTACGATCGACCATGCGCCCCAGGTCCGGTCCCGGCATCCCGCCTTTGCCATTGACGCCGTGGCATTGCACGCAGGAAAGCGACTCGAACAGCCGTGCCCCGCGCGCCGAATCCACATCCACCGACGCCGCCGGTAGTCCGGCTACGAATAGAAAAAAGGCCAGTGTCCGCTTCATCGTGTCAACCTCAATCCCGTGGTGATCAGATGCGTTCGGAAACCCTCGTACATGTAGAACGTCTCGCCATAGCCGTAGTAGCGCCATTCGCTGAACCACTGCAGGTTCTTGCTAATTGGAATGCGAACTGTCGCCAGCGGCTGGAAGTAGCTGGTGGGACGGCTGCCCGACGACAGGAAGAACGATCCCCCCGCCATCACCTTCGGCGCAAACACGCCCCGTGCCGGAAGTTTCAGGTTCAACAATCCGGTCACCGTGTGCGCATTGTCACGATAGAGCGATAACTGCGGCAGCAGATCCTGCGGCGAAAGATACCCGATGTCGGATCGCATCATCGACCGTGTGTAGGATCCTTGTATCGTCCCCAACTTTCCACCGGCGGGAGACCAGTACATCGACAACGAAGCGTTGCTGGCCGAATACTTGTAATTCGCCCCCGCATTCGGATTCTCATTTCGCAAGTACGTGAAATCGCCCGCCAGACTCAATGAATTCGTGGCCGTAAACCGCGCCTGCCCGCGAACTTTCTGATAGTCGTAAAGACTCGTGCGGAAGTACGCTCCGCCAGTCGACGCGCCTTCTACCTCGGCGGTCAGCGACAGCTTCTGAATCGGCCGGTACGTCACCGCACCCAAGCCGACGTTCCGTTTGAGCGTTCCCTGATCGGCGCTGTTCAATCCGGCCGCCGGAAACACCGCATATTTCGCGTCGCCCCAGACATACCGGTGTCCGCCCCGGATCGTCAGCTTGGAACTGATATCGAACACCACATCCACTTCCTGCTGGCTGTAGTTCGTCGCTATCGAAGAAGCGAGCAAGGCCGCCGTCTGTTGTGTGCCTTCCGGCCCGTTCAGGCTCAAAGTCGATCCCGCCGACCCGGTCCCGTGCAGCCGGTCGGTCAGCCACGACTCCAGAATCCGGATTCGCCGGAAAGGCCGGATCTCGGCGCCCAGGCTGCCCGTCGTGTGCGGCTGCTTCGCCGCGGAAGAAAGCAGATACTGCTGGCTCGTGTAGAACAGAACCTGGCTCTGCGAATAGAGGTTGCCCGAAGCCACTTGCTGATAGTGGACATCGCTATCGGGCTGGCTGAACAGAAACTGGCCGTACACATCCAGCCAGCTAACCGGACTCGCACTGAACAAACCCTTGCTGAAGTTGCTCGTTCCGCTGATTCCGTAGGTCGCGAGCAAACTCTTCAGACTGAGTTGCTGCCCGAAAATGCGGGTGGTCGAATTGCCCCTATTTGTCCCGCCGTTCTGGTACAAACTTTGGTCGTCGGTGTACTTCGTGCCGCCCTCTTCGATCGTCGCGTGGAACTTCCGTAACTCGAACCGCACACCCCCGCGGAACAGGTTCGTCACATCGTTCAGCGTGTTCGGTACCGCGTATTCGTTGCCGTCCGACACGAACGCCGTCACGCCATTGCCATATCCGGAATTGTGATCGAAGGCCACATACGGCACAAACCAGTTTCCCGGCAGGATATCGAGCGCAAAGCTCGAGAATCGCCGATGCGTGTCGAAGGCTTGTTCGTTGAGAATGAGTCCGCGCGCCAGTAGCGGATCCGCGTAGGAAGGCAGGACGTTGTAATACGCGATGTTGCGGTAGTCGGCGCGCAAATCGTAGCGGCCGGCCTTTTTTGCACTGATATAAATCGAGGAATAGGGATCGTCGCCCAGGCTTGCCGCCCGCACGTCCAACCGGTCGAAAGCCCGATGCTTCGGATCGATGATCGTGAAGTCGGCACCGAACAACTTCGGTCCCGATCCGAGGTTTACGATACTGCGGTAGGTGTCCAGGCTTCCACCGACGCCCGTTCGCCAGCGGTATCCGAAATCGATCGAACCCGTCAGCCAGGATTCGGTCGTCGGCACCGGCGATGCCGCCGCATCTTTCGCGTCGGACTTTGCTTCCACCTTGGCCTCGGGCTTCGCCTCGGCCTTGGCTTCTTGTGGTACTTCCTGTGCCGCGGGCGGCGTCTGTTGCGCAACCAGCGGCAGGAACATCGCGAATAAGAGGAGCGGCTTCATCGGAGTAAATTCCGATCTACGTGGCTTCCATGGATCTTTTGGTGGCACACCGTACAGTTCTGATATCTCGGAGATCGCAAATCGTGGAACGACGGAGGAACCACTCCCAGAGCGCTGGTTTTTGATACCGGTAGGTTCGAGTGGCATTCGAGGCAAACCAACCGAACTTCTTGCCGTGCCAGCATCCGCGGATTCGCGGAACCGTGCGATTCATGGCACGTCGCGCAGCTTTCAAACCGCATCGGAGCGTGCTCAAACGGGAACGGACCTCGCTTGTCGCCGTGGCACTTGAAACACCCCGGCTCGTTCGACCCAAAGGATTTCGCCATCGCCAGATTCTGGCTTCCGTGCGGATTGTGGCAATCCACGCAACTCATCGCCCCCTCGGGCACTTTGTGGTGATTCGGCTTTTGGAATTGCGCCCACGCCGTTACGTGGCAACTTGCGCACTGTTCATTGATCGCCGCCGTCTTGCGGACCACCAGGTGCGAACCGCCATCCGCGTGTACCTTATGGCAGGACGTGCACGCCACCTGATCCCTCGCGTGGCTGCTCTGTAAGCGCCCCGAATGCGTCGGCTGATTCAGATGGCACGTCAGGCAGAGCTTGTCCGCCGCGGCCGCGCTCAGCTTCGCCGGATTCCGGATGTCATCGACAGACGTCGTTTCCGTGTGCTTCTGCGCCGGACCGTGGCACGATTCGCAAGCCCGGCCTTCCCAGCCGCGCTTCTTGTTCGTGTCCACCTGATGGTGCGGAGTCTTGTCGAACGCCTTCGCTATATCCTCATGGCATGTTGCGCACGCCTCAGATCCCGCGAAGCCGGGCTTGTCCTGCGCCAGGCCGATTCCGGCCAGCAACAGGAATGCCCCCGCGAAGGGGGCTCCCCGTGTCCACTTCCTGAATCTAATACTGAGCATGAACCTTGCCTACTGAAGTTGCCGCGGTGGCGGAATGGCACACCGAGCAACTTTCGCCAAGGGCTGTCGTATTCGCCAGTGCGTGGGACGCCGTAGATAGCGACACATGGCAGCCGGTGCATGCCGAAGCGATCGCAAGAATCGGATTGATCGGCCCCTGCGGGTCAACCACCGCGTTCTTATCGATCGGAAGCTTCTGTTCACTGCCTCCGACGTGGCACATCGAACAGTTCCTCGTATCGCCCGCCGCTCCCGTCGGCCCCATCGCCGGGTACCGGACGTCCGTGAAATCGTTATGCGAGCCGCCGAATCCGACGACGACATAAGTACGGTTGTCAGCCTGCAGATTCTCGCCCGTGTGGATGCGATGCACCATCAGGTTGAAATTCACTCCCTGCGGAGGCGCCGTTTTGTCCGCCGCGACCTGCGCCGTCGGACGTCTCCCGGAATCGGTTTGCGACGGATTGTGGCACAGCACGCAATATTCGGTTTGATTTCGCAGCGTGCCATGTATGGACAGCGCCACGTGGCATTGATTGCAACTCTGCGTAGCCACCACTGCGCGCCGCGGAGCCAGCGTGGAATTGTCCACAGCGAAGTTCACCACTTGATTCTTCGCGCCGTATGTCACGCTCTGTTGCTTCGTCGTGCCCTGCAGAATTACTTCCGTCCGGCGCGCTTCGACACCGATTGAGTAGGTCCCCGTCGCTTTCGCCGGAACCGCATGCTTAAAGGTGTAGGCGCAGCTTCCATCCGTCGCGCAGGTCGCCGCCAAGGCACTTTCGGTGACATAACCCGGCGTCGTGACGTCGCTGCCGAAGCTGGTGTAACCGTAATCCGTCGTCGGGCCGGCCATCGTGAAGGACAGCGCACCCAGCGCGGCCGGCAGCAGCCCCTTGCCGGACGAATCTTTCAGCGTAAAGTTCACCACCGGGAAGCTACCCGCCGTGCCGTTCTGAACGTTCGTGATCGCAACCGTCAGGCCCGTCAGCGAAGCGGATTCTGTCGGAATGACGTGTCCGCCCTTGATCGACGCATCGAATTCGACTTCCCCTTGCGGAAGGTGGCAGGTCGCGCATTGCGCGTCGCTCGTCTGCACGCCGCCCGCGTGATTCGCGCCAGTGACGAAGTTCAAATCGTCGTGGCAGGATCCACAAGCCGCGCGGGTCGGATTGGTTAGGTAGGCCTTCGCCTGAACCGCTTTCACGTCTTGCTCGTGGCACGTCTCGCAGCGCCGCACATCCGCCGGATACACTACCGTGGACCAATCCACCACCGTCGAATTGAACCCAATAATCTGATACGGCTTGCCCGCGACTACGCTCGGAAGACTCGATCCCATGTGGATCTTGTGAACCATCACCTTCATGTCTACTGTGTTGCCCGTATCCGGGTCGATTGTCTGGGGTGTGTGACACAACACGCACGTCTCAATTCCGCGGCGGGAACCGCCATGCGCGGAGAGTTGATCGTGGCACCCGTTGCAACCCGACGTCTTCACCACGTCGCGGACCTTCTGTACTACGGATCCGTTCGGAACGAAGTTGAATGTTGTCGAAGCGTAACTGGTCCCCAAATTGAAATCCGTGAGGTTCCGCGAACCATACGCGCCAATTGTGTGCGTAGCCGTCGTGTCGAATCCGGTAGGAGCCTTAGTCCCGAAGGTGTACTTGTACACACCATCGCTGACCAGCGTAAAGGCACCGCCCGTATCCGCGCCCGCCTGAATCGCCGTCACGCCAGTGATCGGGCTTTTCTGAGAGCGCGTCGTATACGACGTGTACTGCGCATCGGCTGTCGGAATGGTCGCCGCCACGAAGCTGATCGCCACCACGCCCGGCGTCACTATGCCCGCGCGATCAAGCGGAAGACCCAGCGGATCGGTGATCGAAATGGTCGCCGAAATCGTGCCGTCGTTCGCAATCTGCGCGGCCGCAATTTTGAAAATGAGACCCGGCCGGACAAAAGAGACCGCCGCCGGATCTGCGAAAAACGCCTTATCGTGCGGCGAGTAAGCGTACTTTTTCGGAGCGCCCGCCAAACATAACGTAAGCACCGCGACGATCGGCGCCGACCGCCCAAGAATTCGTAGCCATTTCATAAAAGCTGCTCCTGTTCCGCTCACATCTCACTGGTCCACGCGGAAGGGACTCCTCTCCACGTGGCTGGAAAACTGGCCGAAACCAGAAGCTTCAAAGAGTGCACGTTGTTGGCCTCAACATCTGGGCTATTTTTCAACCAGTTAGCGGAGCAACTGCGTCATGTGACGCAGGTCGGAATTCTCTTGGCGCAGGCAGGACGCCCTCCGTAAACCCGACCACCCCTCCGGCCGTAGCGAAACCCGGTTCCGGACCGGGAGAATCCCTACCGAAATTGTGTCCAATTGGGCGGAAAGTCCTGATTCGCGAAGCCCTACTGCTAAGTCCTGGCCGGATAAGGAGTAGGAGCGAGATGACAACGAATCACACGATTTCACCAAATTATCGGCTTTCCGCAATGCCACCCGCGGCGCTTCCTCTCGCCAGCCGATTGCGCCCTGACACCCAACGTCGGTGCGAATGCCCAGAACCAAATCGCGATTCCCAGATAGCCACCCACTTGGGCTAAGATTCATGCCGCGTTAAAATTCAGACATTCATGCGATCCACGTTCTGCCTGCTGCTTTTCACCCGGTTCCTCGTTTCGGCCCAACCAGTCGAATGGCCCGTCAACGGAGGAACGGATAACATCCGGTATTCCCCGTCAAGACAAATCACGCCCTCGAACGTCGCCCAACTCGAAATCGCCTGGCGCTACGACTCCCGCGACGAATTCAAAGGGTCCGAAATGCAGGCGAATCCCATCATTTTGGGCGGCGTGATGTACCTCACAACTCCCAAACTGCGGGTCGTCGCACTCGACGCCGCCACTGGCCGGGAAATCTGGAGCTTCGATCCCAACTTGGGCCGTCCCGTTACCGGTGCCCTTCGAAACCGAGGCGTCACCGTGAACAAGGACCGGGTCTTTTTCACCCACCACAATTTCCTTTGGGCGCTCGACCGAAAAACCGGCAAACCCATCCAACTATTCGGCGCGGACGGCCGCGTGGACCTGCGAAAAGGCCTCGACAGGCCGATCGAATCGGTCACAGTCAGCGCGACCAGTCCACCAGCTGTTTTTGAAGACCTGCTCATCCTCGGCAGCACCGTCAGCGAATCGCTTCCTGGCTCTCCCGGCCATATTCGCGCCTACGACACCAACACCGGCGCGCTGCGCTGGACCTTCCACACCATTCCGCATCCCGGCGAATTCGGCTATGAAACCTGGCCTAAAGACGCCTACAAACTCAACGGAGGCGCCAACGCCTGGGGCGGAGTCACTGTCGATTCGAGGAACGCCATCGTCTTCGCCGCCACCGGATCCGCTTCCTTTGATTTCTACGGCAGCAACCGCATCGGCGACAACCTGTTCGCCAATTGCCTGCTCGCCCTCGACGCCCGTACCGGCAAGCGGATCTGGCATTTTCAAGCCGTTCAGCACGACGTCTGGGATATGGATTTCCCCGCCTCGCCCAACCTCATCACCCTCCAGCGCGACGGTAAGCCGGTCGAGGCAATCGCTCAACTCACCAAGCAAGGCTTCGTCTATGTCTTCGAGCGGACAACCGGTAAATCGCTATTTCCCATTGAATATCGCGAGGTTCCGCCGTCGCCCGTTGACGGAGAACAACTCTCGCGAACCCAGCCCTACCCAGTGAAGCCTCCACCCTTCGCGCGCCAGATCCTGACTGAGGACATGCTGACCAACCGGACGCCGGAAGTCCGCGCGAATGTCCTCGCGCGCTTCCGCAAGTTGAATTCGAAAGGCATGTACTATCCGCCCACCACCGAAGGCACCGTGATCTTCCCCGGCTTCGACGGCGGCGGCGAATGGGGTGGGGCGGCCTTCGACCCCGAAACCGGCCTCTACTACGTGAACTCGAACGAGATGGCCTGGATCCTGCGCCTGGTTTCACGCACCGACGACTCGCTCTACAAGAGCAATTGCGCGTCCTGCCACCGCGAGGATCTGCAAGGTACGCCGCCGCAATTCCCATCGCTCGTCGGAGCCGGCCAGCGGATCCCCAGATCATCTCTTTTGCGGATCCTCCGCGAAGGCTCCGGCCGCATGCCCGGCTTCGGATATCTCGGCAATGCCGCCATCGACAACCTGATCGATTTCTTAGTCAACGGCCACGACTCCGCCGCCGGAGCCCGCGACGCCAACTGGCAGAAGTACCGCATCGACGGCTACAACATGTTCAAGGATCCCGACGGCTACCCCGCCATCACACCGCCCTGGGGCACCTTGAACGCAATCGATCTGAACAAAGGGGAAATTCGCTGGAAAATTCCGCTGGGAGAATTCCCCGAGCTCGCCGCTAAGGGAATGAAGGATACAGGCAGCGACAACTACGGCGGACCCGTAGTCACTGCCGGCGGCCTTGTCTTCATCGGCGCCACGAACTTCGACAAGAAGTTCCGCGCCTTCGACAAACTAACCGGCAACCTGCTCTGGGAAACGGTTCTGCCCGCCGCCGGAAACGCCACTCCCGCCGTCTACGAAGTCAACGGACGCCAGCACGTAGCCATCCTCTGCGGAGGAGGCAAGAACGGAGCCCCATCCGGCGGCAGCATCGTAGTCTTCGCCCTACCTAAAAAATAACGCCCCAGCAGGGCAAGATCTCATCCGCCTTGAACCCGGAGCGTAAGCGGCGGGACCTCGCGACGTAAGCACCGAACCGCGACCGTAAGGGAGCGGACCACGAATCCATCCCGCAAACCTCCGTCACTCTTTACGCCCAAAAAACGAAACACTCCGCCGCGCCCAGCGATCAGACCCAGTAGGTGCGTACTGCAATTCCAATCTCCCTGATCTCGCTGACCGTCTGGTCGGCGATAACATCCGCCCAAACGGGACCCACTAACCCAGACCAGAATCCTCCGCCAGCGGCCACGGCTTCAGACGCCCGCGACCGCGTCCTCTACGACAGCGAAACAGAACGCGTGAAGCCTCTTATCGCAAAAATCGGCCACAACATCCTGCTCGATCAGAGGGGCATCTGGACCAGCCCCTTCCGCATGCGGCGCCAGAACGCCGGCTGGTGGATCCTCTTCGCCACCGCCACGGGAGCCCTCATCGCCACCGATCGCATCACCGCCACGCAACTCCCCAACACCGTCGACCAGACCAACATTAGCCGTCACGTCTCAAACATCGGCAGCACCTACGCGATGGCCGGAACCGCGGCCGGCTTCTACATCAGCGGCATCCTCGCCGACAATCACAAAGCGCGCGAGACCGGGCTGCTCGGAGCGGAAGCCCTCATCGACAGCGTCATCACGGTGGAAGTTCTCAAGCTCGCCACTCAGCGTCCCCGCCCGCAGAAGCACAACGGTAAAGGTTCGTTTTTCACCGGCGGAGATTCCTTCCCGTCCGGTCACGCCGCCGCCAGTTGGGCTCTGGCCGCGGTGGTCTCCGCCGAATACAACAAGAACGTACTCGTTCCGATAGCCGCCTACAGCCTCGCCGGCTTGGTGAGCCTGTCGCGCTTGAGCGGCCAGAAACATTTCGCCTCGGACATCGTCGCCGGAAGCGCTATGGGTTGGTTCATGGGTCACTACGTGTACAAGACCCATGCCCTGCACGCCGGGCATGGCCAGCATCGTCTTCTAACCCCGCCCACACCGCGCTTTAACCCGATCGCCGACCCATCCAGAAGAACCTTCGGCCTCTCGCTAGCCTGGGGAACCCCAGCAGCAAGACTGAAGGGCCTCTAATTTTAGTCGACCGTCCCAGCGGGTGCACCGAACCGCGACCGTAAGGAAGCGGACCACCGCCGAATCGACCTGAAGAGGCATAGGCCTCCGGCCTGTGATAGTGGCATAGGCCTCCGGCCCGTGCACCAATTCCTTTCACCTAAGCCACGTGCGCCCCCTGAGCCTCCACGTACACCATGTACAAACTCTGCCCCGCCGTCATGTACAGCTTATTCCGCCGCAGCCCGCCGAACGCGATATTCGCGCAAATCTCCGGCAGCTTGATCATCCCGATCCGCTGCCCCTCCGGCGTGAAGATATGGACGCCGTCGTAATCCGCACCCACCCATCCCGCGCCGACCCAAATATTCCCATCCGTGTCCGCCCGAATCCCGTCCGCCTGACCCGCGCCCTTGCCCGCCAACTCCATCGACACATACAAGCGGCCATTCTTCAGCGTGCGAGCGTCCGCGACATCGAACACCTTGATGTTGTGCGCCGCCTCGCCGGCCGGCGACGACCCGGTATCGCAGATGTACAGCTTCTTGTAATCCGGTGAAAAACACAGTCCGTTCGGCTTGTAAAAATCGTCCGTCACCATCGACATCTTGCCGCTCGTCGCGTCGATGCGATACACCGCCTCTTTGATCTCAAGCGGAGCCTGCTTGCCCTCGTAATTCAACATCGAGCCATAGCCCGGATCCGTGAACCAGACATCGCCATTCGGATGCACCACGATATCGTTCGGCGCGTTCAGCCGCTTCCCGTTCCATGAATCCGCCAGCACCGTCACCGTTCCGTTGTGTTCATACCGCACCACGCGGCGCGTCAAATGCTCACAGGAAAGCTGCCGCCCCTGGTAGTCGAACGTGTTCCCGTTCGAATTGTTCGACGGATTCCGCATCACACTGACATGCCCGTCTTCCTCGAGGCAGCGCATCTGCACATTATTGGGAATATCGCTCCACACAAGATAACGGCCGACCGAGTTCCACGCCGGACCCTCGGCCCACAGCATTCCCGTATACAGCCTGCGAATCGGCGTGTTTCCGATCTTGTACTTGTCAAATTTCTTGTCAAGAGAAACGATATCCGGGTCCGGATAGCGAACCGGATTCCGCCCGCTCCAATCGCGATTCGATTGCGCCGCCAGCGTGCCGAGCGAACCCGCGGCAGCCACGCCAGTTCCCAGAAACCCACGTCGAGTAGTCACGACGAAGGAGTATATCCGAATCTACAACGCGTAAATGGCGAGGGCCAAACCGCTGAGCATGAAGCGCGCACACCAGCGCGAAATCGATCCCTGAAACCCACTGCGCTATCATCGAATCTCCCATGACAGAGTTGCAGCCGACACCAGAAATCGCCCCGCTCAAGGTGTCTGCCGTCATCTTTTCTTATAACCACGCCGCCGCTCTGCGCCGCTCCATCGAAGCCCTCGAAAAATCCGTTCCGCGCGAAGCCCTCGAAATCCTCGTCGTGGACGCCGCCTCCGACGACGAAAGCCCTACCCTCGATGCGCAGTTTCCCGACACCAAATTCCTCCGCCTGGAGCGCCATTTCGGAGCCACGAAAGCCCTCAACATCGGCTTCCGGACCGCCCTCGGCGACTACATCCTGCTCCTCGATCCCGAAATCGAAGTCCAGCCCGCCACCGTCGCCGCCCTCGCCGCCCACCTCGACACCGACCCCGACGCACACGCCGTGTGCCCCCTGATCCTCGACCCATCCGGCAAGCCCGCCAACGAAATCTACAAGCTGCCCGATGCCGACGGGCTCAAGCAATTCCTGAAAGGCAATCCGCCTGCCCCGCTGTCGATCGACCTCGCGCAGCCCGTCATCGACGTTCCCTACGCCGGACGCCGCGCCCTCATGGTTCGCAAGTCTTTCCTCCGGAACATGAACTACCTCGACGAGCGCTACGGCCAGTTCTGGGGCGACGCCGACCTCTGCGCGCAGATTCGCCGCGCTGGCAAGAAGATCCGCCTGCTCACTAACGTCGCCGTCAAACTCGGCGAGCCCCCCGCCGCCGATCCCCAATTCCGCAGCGCCCTCGCCGCCGACATGGCCGTCGGAGCCGCCGAATACGTCGGCAAATATCAAGGCTTTGGCGCCGGCCTCGGCTTCCGCCTTTCCGCCATTTTCGGTGCCCTCGGCAAGCTGCTCGCCTTTCAGGAACCCGGCTTCGCTTTCGGTCGCTTCACCGCCATCCTCATGGGCCAAAAGATCGACGGCTCGCAATAGCACGTCTCGTAGGGCGTTCGACTTAGGACGGCCAGGAAACACCTTAGAATTTCCGCCGACCCTATAACCTTTTTCCCATGCTTCGCCGATACACTATTCAGGTATGCAGCTCGATGCCTTTTTGTGGATGTTCCTCCCGGTGTTCGTCGCCGCCGGTTCGGCACTCCTGTCTTTCTTCATCATGCAGGCGCGCATGGACGTCGCACTGGCGAAGGAACGCGAGTCGCTAGCCGAAGCGCGCGCCGTCATCAACACTCATAAAATCACCCTCGAAGAACGCCTTAAGGCCACAGAGGAAACCATCCGCCGCAAATCGCTCGACGAGTTCATGCAGGATTTCCGAGTCGAAGAACGCAGCTACGTTCGCGAAAGCAAGTCGATGTTCGCGAACAAAAAGTCCATGATCATGCAGGAGCGCCTCTTCTTCCGCAACATCCCGCTCTCGAACTGGGTGGAGCACGAAATGTTGATCGAAGAAGGTGCCACCGAAAACCAGCTTCCCCGCGGAGGCTCCGTGTTCGGCGCCGCTAAAGGCATCACCGACGAAAACAAGGTCGCCATCAATCGCATGGTAGACGAGCTCTCGAGCGGCAGCACCACAAAGAGCCAAATGGAGCACTTCCTCAGTTCCCCCTCCCGCCGCTAACTGCCGCGCAGTACTCTCAGCATGCGTAAATGGTGTCAAAGCCCTCGCATAAGTTCCAGCTCGTCCCTCCCTCCCAGCCCTGCCGGACGCAGAGCCTAGGGGAAAATCGATGCCTCCAGTTACTTGAGGACGAATTCATTCCGTTGAAGATTTAGTGGAATCGATGGGGAACGGAAACGGAAAACGTCTGACAGAAAGTGAAGTCACCGGCAAGCCGCCCGACGAGCAAACGTGTGTGAGGAGAAAGAGCGGCAGGGACGGGGCAAGCCGAAGTGATTTCAGCTAACTGCTCGTGTGATCCCTATAGCGCGCGACTCTCTACGTCGTAACCCCACCAGTCAGGGCGTGGACTCTTCTTCAGTCAACCGTGGTAAGGGTCGATCGCGGACAGCCTACCGTCCGGCCAAAAACAGGAACAAGGCTCCGCCAGCCATGTAGGATAGTAATCCCACAATCGCTACTGGTTTCCCTTCAGGCGTGTGCCTTTGTCGGTTTCTTGTTGAGTTTGGACTTTGGGGTTTCTTTCGTCAATTCCGACTTCGGAATGGCGAAGAGGCCCTTCATTACTCGAGTGAAAGCGGCTTCATTCGTCTTGCCTGTGATCTTGCTTTCCATACTTCTATGCTAACTCACTCCTCATCCGAAGCGCCCTCTCTAGGACGGGGCGGACACGGTGTTCGTATCCCCGGTGCCAACATCGATGAGACAGAATCCGCGGCCGTAATTACAGAGCAGGGCGGCCAGGAGAATCATCGTGAGCGAAGCCAAGATCGTCGTTCTTTTTGTAGCCAGTTCGCCTGACCCGGAAGTTGCCGAGAAGGCGCAGCGG
>JBBQWZ010000003.1:0-192069 GCA_038210135.1 Bryobacterales bacterium | reverse complement strand
ACGCGCCAGTGTGTTCCCGGCCATTGCTCGCGGCACCTTCGCAGCTCTTATTTTGCCTTCTCCACCCCCCTCCTCCACTGGTTTCTGGCTTTCACGACGCACGTCCCCGTGCGTGTGTGACTCTGGTCGCGGCTCGGATTGGGTGGGTTTGATGGTGGGCGGGCACTTGCTGCGCGCCGCGGGTTTTATTTTTCGGACGGGCCGGCTACCCAGTAGCCTTTGCGCGTCGTGACTTTCAGGCCGGGTCGGTTCACTCTTACTTCCAACTCGTGATAGCCTCCGATGGCGTTCGAGCTTAAGTTGAAGGACAGCAGGTATTGGCTGTGTAGCTGTTCGCCGACCTGGCTGATTGCGTTTTCGAGGCCGCGCTGTTTCAGGAAGCCGAACTCTCGGCCTCCGGTGTATTTCGTGTAGACCTCGACTGGATTATCCACGAAGATTCCCTTGGTGCGGCGGAAGATCTCGGTGATGGCGGGGGTCCAGTTTCCGGTCGAGCGCTGGGAGAATTCGGTGGGCGATTCTACTCCGCCGAGGGCGTTCAGCTTGCCGCCGGGAGGGATGGGAGAGGGGCGGGGCGGCTGGGCCTGCACGCTCATCGTTGAAAGGGCGGTCGAGACGTCCACTGAATAGATCACGACGTTCTGAAATTCCGCGGCGGTGAGGACTTCGCGGACGTTGCCCTCGCTCGAGCGGTCGCGCGTCTCGCCGATAATCAGCAGGATGCGGCGACGGTTCAGGGGGCGGTTGCGAAGCAGGTTAATGCCGTGCATGGTGGCATCGTTGAGCCGGTTCTGGGTACTGCCGGGCTTGATGAGCTTGATCGCGTCGGCGACCTTCGCGATGTCCGGAGTGAAATCAAGGACAGTTTTGATTTTGTGGTCGTAGCTGACCAGGGCAACTTCGCCGTTCTCACCCATAACCTGCGCTTCGAGCAGAGAGCCGAGCTTCTGGATCTGCGGGAGCACGTGCTCCATGTTCTGCGAGCACTGGATAAGAATGACGAGCGACAGTGGGTGGACGGTCTGATCCTGGGTGATGGGCTGCGGCTTGCCGTTGTCGAAGAGGATAAAATCCTCGACGTGGAGTCCGTTGACCATGGCTCCGTCCTTGCCGGTGACGGTAGTGGGCGCGAGAACAAGGCGGACGCCGGTTTTGATCACCAACTCGTTGGGATCTCTTGCTTGGCCGGGTTGTTGAGGGGCAGGTTGGCCGGGCTGTTGAGCCGCCGCTGTCCAGGTCATGATCCCGATCAGCAGCACCGTCGATAAGGTCATCTGTCGCATACGTTTAATGGATGTCATTGGGATCGCGTTGGTTTCCGATTCGATAAGTAGAGTCTCGAGTCCCTTGCGTGGGGTCCCCTTCCTTACGGGCGGGGTTCAAGCCGGAGTATTTGGTGTCCGCTCGCTCAAGGTCGCGGTTCGGTGCTGAGGCTCCGTCAGGCATGCATGTTTCTGCCTTGCAATAAGCCGGCCAAATGAGGGATGAGGTAGGCGAACGCGTCGAGCGACTGTACGGCGCCCGTGGGGGATCCGGGGAGGGCGGCGATCAGGACTTTGCCTCGGGTTCCGCCGAGTCCGCGTGAGAGATACGACAACGGTGTGAACTGGCGGCCCTCGGACCGCATGAGTTCGCCGATGCCGGGGATCTCGCGGTCGATGACGCGGCGGACAGCTTCGGGCGTCACATCGCGGATGGCGACTCCGGTGCCTCCGGTGGATAGGATGAGATCGACTTCGCCGGAATCGGCGCGTTCGGCCATCCAGGCGGCGATTTGGTCGGCTTCGTCGGCGATCAGGCCTTGGGTGACGACGGTCCAGCCGAGAGTGGCGGCGCGGGCGCAGAGGGCGGGTCCGGAGGCGTCGGTTTGGATGCCGGCGGTGCGGGTGTCGGAGATGGTGAGCACGGCGACGCGGATCATGTTGATTTTCGCGCCGAGGCTCCGGCGCTGGTTGATTTTCGCGCCGAGGCTCCGGCGCTGGTTGATTTCGGCGCCGAGGCTCCGGCGCTGCCCGGTTTCCGCGTGAAGGTACCGCTTTTTCCGCCGGTCTTCTCAATCAAAAAGACATCCTGAATCTCGATCCCTTTATCGAGCGCCTTGGTCATGTCGTACACCGTGAGGGCGGCAATGGATGCGGCGGTAAGGGCCTCCATCTCGACTCCGGTGGGCGCGGTGGTGGTGACACTCGTCAAAATGCGGACTCCGCCGGCTTCGACCCGGACATCGACGTCGATGTGCGAGAGCAACAGCGGATGGCACATCGGGATGAGGTCGGAGGTCTTCTTGGCGGCGCTGATTCCGGCGATGCGCGCGACTTGCAGGGGATCGCCTTTGGGGTTGTTGTGAAGCGCAGCGAGCACGGCGGGGCTCATTTTGACAAAAGCCTGGGCGCGGGCGGTCCGCTTGGTTTCGGATTTGGCGGTGACGTCCACCATGCGGGCGGCGCCGGCATCGTCGTAGTGCGAGAGCTGGTTCTTCATCGGATGAGGACTCGCACCATTTCGCCTTTGTCCCAATGTTCGCGATCGGGCTCGGTGACGACGAAGGCGTTGACTCGAGCCACGGCAGCGACATCGCCTGAGCCATGCCAGGGCTCGGTGGTGACTTCAGAACCGGTGGCGACAGCGGGCAGAAAGCGGGTGAGTCCGGGCTTCTGGGTGAGCGCGTTGGTCAGGCGGGCCATGGGAAGCGGCAAAGATGTATCGCGGCAGCCGCTGAGCAGATCGAGAGCGAGGCGGGCGACGGCTTCGAAGGTGACCATGGTCGAAGTCGGATTGCCGGGGAGGCCGAAGAAGAAGCGGATTCCGTGAGCCGAAGGGCAGGAGCCGAAGACCAGCGGCTGGCCGGGTTGAATCCTGATGCGGTCGAAGTAGAATTCGGCGCCGAGGTCGGCGAGCACTTTTTCGACGATGTCGTACTTACCCGCGGAGACTCCTCCGGAGAGCAGCAGGAGATCGGCGGCGAGACCCTGTTCGATGAGTTTGCGCGTCTCGTCGTAGAGGTCGGGGGCGACGGGCAGCAGCACCGGATCGCCTCCGGCGCGTGTGACCTGGGCAGCGAGCGCGACGGAATTTGAATTCCGGATTTGATACGGGCCGGGGATGGAATCGACGGGTACGAGTTCGTCGCCGGTCGAGAGGATGGCGACCTTGGGGCGCACGACGACGGGCACGTGAACGCGTCCGACGGCGGCGAGCATGGCGATGTGCGCGTAGTCGAGGCGGGTTCCACGCTGGACCACCACTTCGCCCATACGGACTTCCGAACCCTTGGGGTTGAAGTTGTCGCCGGGTGCGGCGTGCCGTTCAATGATGACGTCGTCGCCGTCGCGGTGGGTGTGCTCGATCATGACCACGGCGTCGGCACCGGCGGGCAGCGGCGCTCCGGTCATGATCTCGATGGTTTCACCGATTTGGATGGTGCGATCGAAGTAGGTTCCGGCGCGAACTTCGCCGATGACGCGCAGGCGTCCGGGGACTTCGGAGGCGATGACGGCGAAGCCATCGCGGGCCGAGCGGGGGAAGGGCGGATAGTCGCGGTCCGCGAAGACATCCTCGCCAAGTACGCGTCCGTAGGCTTGATCGAGCGGCGTGGTCTCGAAGCACAGCGTGCGTAGGGCTTCGCGCACCTTGCGCTCGACCATTGCGCGGGCTTCGTCGAAGGGGAGTGCGGCCACGCTCCTATTGTAGGGCTGGTTGTTCGAAGTTGGTACGGGTTGGCGGTTGGAGATGCGCCGCCCACTTCGTTGCGAAGTCCCGTCGCTGACGCTCCGGGTTCAGGGGGGGCGCTGCATGGATAGTATGCGGGACCTTTGCGGTCGCCCCTCGTTACGTGGTGAGGATGGTCTTGAGTGTGTTGAGGCGGCTGGGGGAGACGAGATGGAATTCGGGTTCCATGCGGACGTAGCGGGCGACGACCGCGATGAGAGCTTCGGAGGGGATGTCATCCACGGCGATGCGGATTCGTCCGGGTTCGATATCGAAGGCGAGCATGCGCCAGGCGTCGGCAATGTGCGCGGGCAGCACGCGAGTGGATTCGTGGCGGATGGCCTCTACGCTTTCGGGGCCGGGCGGCAGGCCGTGCTGGAGGCAGAGAGCCTGGTACAACTGCTCTTCGCTGACCAGGCCTTCCCCCATGAGGAATTCGCCCAGGCGTTGGCTATCGTTGGGACGGGCGAGAGCGGCGTCGATCTCCAGTTGAGTCACGAAGCCGCTTCCGGCGAGGACTTCCCCGAGGCGGCGTTTGTGGCGGGCGAGGGCGGCACGAGTCGGAAAGGCATGCTCGGTCTTGAGCCAGCGCAGAGGCTCACCGCGAAGGTTCGCCCAAGTGAAGCGACGGATCGCGCTGAAAGTGGCGGCGGTGTTGAGGACAGTTCCGAAGAAAGCGCGAATCGGGATGCCGAGGGCGAAGACGGTTCCGTAGAGGCGGCGTACGCAGAGGAAGCGGACGGCGAAGCGAACGAGTTGGAGAGCGAGGGTGGTCCACAAAAGGTCGCGGTCGAAGGCGGAGATTTGGGCGGTCAGATTCCAGTGGAAGATGCCATAGAGCGACAGCAGGTTCGCGAACAAGCCGACGGGATTTCCGAATAGGCCTTTGCGATCGCGCCAGAGCCAATAGACGTCGGCGGGGGATCCGCTCCAGCCGTGCGTCTGCCAGGTTTGCAGGCAGATCCCAGTGACCCAGCGGGTGCGCTGACGGAGGGCGGCCTTGAAGTTGCGCGGAAAAAATTCGCGAGTGGCGACGAACGATTGATGGAATTTCCGCACCGGGACGCAGATGGGCAGGCAGTGCAGGGCCTTGATGCGCAGCCCGATGTCGTAATCCTCGGTCAGGGATTCGGGCGTGAAGAGGCGGTTGGAGTCGCGGGCGGCGAGCTTTTCAAGAGCTTCACGGCGGATTCCGGTGCCGACGCCGGTCGATGGAATGAAGGCGCGCATGTAGCCGCGGACGGCCATATCGCGAGTTTGATATTCGGCGAATTCGTCGCAGTAGAGTCCGTGGACCACTTCGCGGAAGGGGGTCGCGAGCGCGAGCACGGGGATCTGCACCATGTCGAAGCCGCGATTCGCGTAGTGGTTGACGAAGCGGAGCGATTCGGGATGGATGAGGTCCTCGGCGTCGTGCATCATGATGACGTCGAAATGTTCGGCGTTCTGTTCCTCCCAGATCAGCAGGCGCTGGTAGGCCCAATTGAGGCAATCGGCCTTGGATGTGGGTCCGTCGTGGGGGCAGATGCAGAGGTGGACGCGAGGTTCGCGAGCTTCGACGGCGCGGACGGCGGCGATGGTGAGTTCGTCGTTGATATAGCAGCCGGCGAAGAAGTCGAAGTCGGGATAGTTGACGGCGGCGAGATTGTGTTCGAGCATGCCGCGAATGACGGCGTGTTCGTGCCAGAGCGGGACGAGAATGGCGATCTTCTTTGCAGGGGAGGCGTTGAGTTCCTCGTCGGTGGGGAAGGCTTGCGGGTCGTTGGCGGCGGCTGCGACGCGGGACGCGCTTTTGGCGAGATGGGCGAGGTAACGGTTGGCGGAGGCGGAGATCCAGGCGGCCAGCCAGACCAGGTCCACGAAGAGGTCGTCGAGTCCGCTGAGCAGGAGGACGAGCGCGAGGGGGACGATGGATGCCGAAAAGAATCCGTCCAGCATTGTGATGGTAGTGGCTCGGGCATGGGAAAGTTCTCACGGCGGGGCAGTTTGAAACTGGAATTGAGTGGCGGATTCGGGGCGGTTTTTGATGGCGCGGGAGGAGCAAACCTTCGTCAAAAAAATCCGGGGAGCGCGTGTTGAGTCACGCAGCAGTCGCATTTGTTTCCGGCGATTTGGATTTAGGCCGTTTTACAGAGATTCTTGCGGATTTGGGTGGCCGAGCAGCACCGAAATTACGGCCTCGGGGTGTAAGCTGATTCGTGAGATGACGAAGGACCTGCTTTGGGCTTTGCGTTGGCTGCGGCGGAACCCCTTATTCGCGACGGCGGTGATCGCGATTCTTGGGTTGGGTATTGGCGTCAATACGGCGGTATTCAGCATTGTCGACGCGGTGCTGCTGCGCCCCTTGCCGTACCGCGATCCCGAGCAGCTGGTGAAGATCGGATGGACCAGCTCCAAGCGGCCCGTGTTTTCCAATGAGGCCAAAGAATCGCTCGAATGGCGGCGGCGCGCGGATCTGTTCGAGACGGTTGTTCCATTTCATCGCGACATGTCGCAATTGACCGGCGTGGGCGATCCGGATCAGGTAATAACCGTGCGTACGTCGGGCGCGTTGTTTCCAATGCTCGGCGTCCGCGCGCAAATGGGCCGAACGCTGGTCGAAGCGGACGACGATTCTTCGAACGTGGTGGTGCTGAGCGACCGGACATGGCGAAGGCGGTTCCGCGCGGATCGGAACGTATTGGGCAAGGTGATTACGATTTCGGACGAGGCGTGCACGATCGTCGGTGTGATGCCGCCGGAGTTCCAGTTTCCACAGGCCGATATCGAGATGTGGCGTCCGCTGCGAGTGCGGCCCGGGGCGACCAACGCGATCCAGATGATTGCGCGCATGCGGCCGGGCTTGGCGCTGGGGCGGATCCAGAGCGCGGCGGCAATCGTAGCGAAGCAGTGGGAACGCGAGGATCCGGTGGCGAAGGGAAACTTGAAGCTCGAGGTTTCCGAATGGACGGAAACCGCGGGACGTCCTTATGAATTGACGCTGCTGTTCGTGCTGGCGGCTGTGGGCCTAGTGCTATTGATCGCCTGCGCAAACGTCGGCGGACTGCTGCTGAGCCGGGCGGTGCAACGGCAGCGCGAAATCGCGATCCGGGCGTCACTCGGCGCCGGCGTGTGGAAAGTGATGCGCCAGTTGCTGATCGAAAGCCTGACGCTGGCGGCGTTCGGCAGCGCGGCTGGAATCCTACTCGCGCATTTCGTCTTGCAGTTCCTGTCGGATCAACTGACCGCGCTTCCGATACTGATTCCGCACCTGCAGCGGGTGTCCCTGAATGGGCGCGTGCTCGCTTTCAACGCGGTGCTGTGCATTGTGCTGGCGGTGCTGTGCAGCGCGGCTCCGGTAGTGATGGCGCGGAAGACGGATTTACAGGCGGTGCTGCGGAGCGGGCAGGGAACCAGCGGCTCAAAACGTTCGGCGAGACTTTTTTCGTTGTTGATCGCGTTTGAAGCCGCGTTCGCGTTTCTGTTGCTGGTGGGATCGGGCCTGATGATCCGGAGCCTGGTGAAGTTGCAGGAAGCCGATCATGGCTTTCACGCGGATCACGTGCTGACTTTGCGCGTGCCGGTGGGGACGCAAATCGAGCAGAAGCCGAAGGGTAAATACGAAACGAAACCAGCGCAGATGGCGCATTACAAGGAAATTCTGGACCGGCTGGAACAGGTTCCGGGATTGACGGCGGTCGCGTTCGTGAACAACTTGCCTTTGTCGAACGCCAACACAACCACGCTGTCGGAAGGGCGCGACGGCAAGACGTTGCTGGTGATGACGCGCAACGTCAGCCCTCACTATTTCCTGGCGATGGGAATCGGAATTGTGAAGGGCCGCGTGTTTACGGACGCGGACGGGGCACAAGCACCGGGGGTGATTATCCTGAACGAGTACATGGCGCGGCAGACGTTTCCGGACCGGGATCCGATTGGGCAAACCATGCCGGGCTCGACGATGCCGTTGACGGTAGTGGGCGTGGTCCGCGATGCGGCGCAGATGTCGTACGACCAACCCGCGCAAGCGGAGATTTACCGGCCGTATCAACAGATGCTGTTCGGCGCGTTTCTCTCGACGATCGTGGTGCGGACGGCGGGCGATCCGCTGAAGGTGGCGAACGCGATCCGGAAAGAGATTTGGGCGGTGGATCCAAATCAGCCAATCGTGAAGATGGCGACGATGGAAGAGATCGTGTCGAATTCGATTTGGAGGCCGCGATTCTCGGCGTGGATCTTTTCCGTGTTGGGAGGCTTGGCGCTGCTGCTGACGTCGATCGGCGTGTACAGCATCGTGGCGTATACGACGTCGCTGCGGATGCGGGAAGTGGGAATCCGGGTGGCGCTGGGGGCGACTCCGGGGCGAGTGGTCGGCGAGATCTTGCGCGGCGCGATGGTGCCGTTAGCAGTCGGGCTGGTGGTGAGCGTGGGCGCGGCTTTGCTGCTGGGGCAATATCTGACGACGCTGCTGTATGAGATCAGCGCGATGGATCCGGTGGCGTTTGTCGCAGCCGGCGGAGTCCTGTTGGCGATCGGAGTGGTGGCGAGCGCGCGTCCGGCATGGCGGGCGGCAGTGGCGGATCCGGTGCGGTCGCTGCGGAACGATTGAGGAGAACGCGCGTGCGCGGTCTCTCCTTCAGAAGCGCGAATGAGGTGAGCGGATTTCTTTTCACACGGTCACGGTTCGGTGCTGATATTGGGAGCCCGATCTCATGATCGCGCCTCGGATGGCACTTGCTTTCGGTGCTTAGCGATGGCGTTTATGTGTTTCGATAATTACAGTAGTATCAGTGTGATGCGAAGGTTTATCCACGGCTTACAGATTTCACCACCTTATAGAGGTGGTTTTTTTCAGGATTGAATTCGGGTAGCCTAACCGTATGATCATCTCGATGAAATTGCACTCTTCGAAGGACGCGATTGCGCAGGTTTGTGAGCGGATCTCGGAGTTCGGTTACAAGATTCACGCGATTGAAGGCGAGGAGCGGGTGGTGATCGGCGTCGTCGGCGTAGGCGACGTGACGGCGTGCCTGGAGTCGCTGGAAGCGATGCCGCAGGTGGAAAAGGCGGTTCGGATTTCGGCTCCGTACAAGTTTGTGAGCAAGGAATTCCGGCCGGAGAAAACGCGGATCGATGTGCTTGGCACGGTGATCGGCGGCGACGATTTCGTCATGATGGCGGGTCCGTGTTCGGTCGAGAGCGAGAAGCAGATTCTCGAAACGGCGCATGCGGTGGCAAAGTCTGGAGCGAAGCTGCTGCGCGGCGGAGCGTTCAAGCCGCGGACTTCGCCTTACGACTTTCAGGGCATGGCGGAAGAGGGTCTGAAGCTGCTCGACAAGGCGCGGCGCGAGACAGGGCTCGGAATCATTACCGAGGTAATGTCCGACCGGGATGTTTCGCTGGTGGCGGAATACGCCGACGTTCTGCAGATCGGCGCGCGGAACATGCAGAATTTCTCCCTGCTGAAGGAACTGGGCAAGTGCCAGCGTCCGATCATGCTGAAGCGCGGGTTGAGCTCGACGATTAAAGAGCTGCTGATGTCGGCGGAATATATCGTGGCCCACGGCAATCCGAACGTGATGTTATGCGAGCGCGGCATCCGGACGTTCGAGACGGTGACGCGGAACACATGCGATCTGGTCGCGGTTCCGGTGTTGAATGAGTTGACGCATCTGCCGGTGATTGTGGATCCGAGCCACGCGACGGGAAAGCGATCGCTGGTTCCGGCGCTCTCGCGCGCGGCGGTCGCGATCGGCGCGGATGGGCTGATCGTCGAGGTGCATCCGCATCCCGAAAAGGCGGTCAGCGACGGAGCGCAGTCGCTGCACATTCCGGAGTTCGAGGCGATGATGCGCGAACTGGCTCCGTATGTGAAGTTGTGGAAATTGACGCGGGAGCCCGCGATGGCGGGAGTGTAGCGGCGCCGCGCCCGCGCCCAAAACTAGTGGGCTGTCCGCGAGATCCCTTTAGTACGCGGATCTCTCACGTTTAACCCCGCCCGTAAGGGCGGGGACTCTTCGTCAGTCAACCACGGTAAAGGTCGATCGCGGACAGCCCACTAGTCAGCGCAGGGTTACGGCTGTGTGTGAAAGCGCGTCCATTGTCCGCTTCCGACGCGCTCCTTCGGAGCGCTCTGGGCGCGGCTCGGTTTCGAGATCTCCGTCCAGAATCGCAGGCAAACTTCGGCAGGGTCCCTGCTCTTATGGTACGGTTTTGCGGCTACTCTTCCAGGTCGAAGAGGCTGAGATGTTCGGCGGGTAGCTTCCGGGGGCGGCCGTCTTTGCCGCAGAAGAAATGCTTGGTAACTCCGGTGGCGAGGACTTTGGCGGATTCGGCTTCGGTGATTTCGTAGGCGAAGAGAACCATGCGGGGGTTGGCTTGTTCGACCCAGGTGCGGATGATGACTTCGTCGTCGTACCGGGCGGGGGCGATGTAGCGGCAGTGGGCTTCGACGACGGTGAGGAGCACGCCTTCGGCTTCTAGGTCGCGATAACGCATTCCACGGGCGCGGCAATATTCGACGCGGCCGACTTCCATCCAGATGAGGTAATTGGAGTGGTAGACGACGCTCATCTGGTCCGTTTCGGCGAAGCGGACGCGCAGTTTTACTTCATGGAACCGCGGGTGAGATTCTTCTGGCATGGAACGCGACGATTATAGCGAACGCGTTGGATGCGACGTTCGATGGCGCGGCGGAGAGCGCGGCCAATGAGGACCATGCCCCAGGTGTCTAGAGCCCAGATGGTTAGCGGGATTATATTTTCGGCGAGGTCGTGCGCGAAAACAAATGGCGCCATGAAGAGGCGGACTGAGAACCAACTTCTCCTACTGGTGCAGATTCCTGCTAAGAAAGCCAGTGCCAGACTTGCCAGGAAAATGCTTTGACCGTGCGTTAGTTGCCGGGACCAAAGCGCCATGTTCGCCGCGCTAACGGTGGTGAGCGGTATCGTTCTCAGGAACGAAAACTTCAGAATCTGTTGCCGCAGGTAAGAACGCTTGTACACGCAGGGTTAGTCTGCGGGAACTGCGACATGATGATCTGGAAGATCGTCTGGATGAGTGATGCCGTGGCCGATCCGCACAAATCCTGAATGGATCAACAGCGCGAGTGCATATCCGGTGGCGGTGAAGAGTGAGGGCTCAAGGAGTAAGGCGAAGAACATCGGCAGTGACATTACGAAACATGCGAACCATTGCTGGCAGCGGCCCCAGGCTCCGGCGGCCATAGCCAGGGTGATAACCAGGAAGAATACTTGGATGGGAAAGCAACCCCACGAAGAAGTCCACATGGACATGTTTACTGCTCCGATGATGATGATTGGGGCGATGCGTTTCCAGCGAACGTGCATTCGTGTTTGTTAAGACGTTGTTCTTTGGCGGAAAGACGATTTTCAAAACTAGAATGCACAGGCCGGAGGCCTATGCCACTTGGACGAAACCCGTGGCGAACAAAGATCGTCTGATACCCTTGTACGCAAGTGCAGATTCAGGTTCTTTTCTTTGGACTTTTGCGGGATGTCGCGGGGCGTTCTTCGGATTCGATTGAGTTGCCGGAGGGGGCGCGCGTCGAATCGGCGTTCGCTCATTACGCGGCGCTGTATCCGAAATTGCGGGAGCTTCGTCAGAGTATTGTGCCTGCGCGTAACCAGGAATTTTGCGATCCGGCGACTGAGCTTTCAGATGGGGATGAGTTGGCATTTCTACCTCCGGTGAGTGGCGGCTCTGACGCGGCTTCGTTCACGCATGTGATCGAAGATGAGGCGGGGCACTTTTTCGCGTTGACTCGCGAGCCGATTAACGCGAAGGGCTTGATTGCGCGCTTGCAGCGACCGGAAGACGGGGCGGTGGTGGATTTTGAAGGCGTGGTCCGCAACAATACGAAGGGCCGCGCGACGCTGTATCTGGATTACGAGTGTTACGAAGACATGGCGATCAAGATGATGGCGCAACTGGGGCGCGAGATCGCCGCGGCGCATCCGATGGGGCGCATTGGTATGATTCATCGGCTGGGCCGGATGGAAATCGGCGAAGCGAGCGTGGTGGTGGTGGCGACTTCGCCGCACCGCAAGCCCGCGTTTGACGCGGCGCTCGAAGGGATTAACCGTTTAAAGAAGACGGTTCCGATTTGGAAGAAAGAATATTTCGCGGATGGCGAAGTCTGGGTGGATGGCGAGTGGGACGAGAATCTAAAACGCGCAGGCTCGTAATCGCGGCTGCGATCGTGGTGTCGCTGGCCGGGGTGTCGGACCTGTTTGCGCAATGGCGACCGGCCGGGCAGGTGACGGCGGCGGAGAAGGCCCCGTCGAAGTCGGGGGCGGCTCCGTTGTCGGAGGATCAACCGAACGTTCGGTTTACTACGGACGTGCGGTTGGTGCGGATGCTGGTGACGGTGAAGGATCTGCATGGGAAGCTGATCGCGGATTTGAAGCGCGAGGATTTTCGGGTTTTCGATAACGGCGCGGCGCAGGAAGTGGGCGTGTTCGACAAGCAGACGGAGCAGCCGTTGTCGATCGCGGTGCTGGTGGATACGAGCGGTTCGACGGCGAAGGATCTGAAGTACGAAGTGGAGTCGGTCAAGAAGTTTCTGCACGCGGTGGTTGGTTCGGGGAATCCGGCAGACACGGCGGCGCTCTATAGCTTCAACTGGCGGGTTTCGCTTGAGACGAATTACACGCGCAAGATGCCGCGCCTCGAAAGCGGGCTCCGGCAGTTGAAAGCCGAAGGCGGGACGTCGATGTACGACGCGATTCTACTGGCGGCTCACGACATGGATGGGCGCGGCGGGCGTCACGTGATGGTGATTGTCACCGACGGCGGCGATACGACGAGCGCAACGAATTATCATAAGGCACTCGAAGCCGCGCACGTGGCGGACGCGGTGCTCTATCCGATTCTGGTAATGCCGATCACGAACGACGCGGGGCGCAACATCGGCGGCGAGAATGCGCTACAGACGCTGGCGATTTCTACTGGCGGACGCGTGTTCGCACCGAGCGTTGGCGCGACGCTCGATCAGGCGTTTTCGGATATTCTGCGGGACCTGCGAACGCAGTACCTGGTGGGATTTTATCCGCGGAACGTTCCGTTGACGAAGAATCGTTTTCATTCGTTAAAGGTCGAGACGGCACGGCCGGATTTGCGGGCGCAAACGCGCAGTGGCTATTATGGGGACGCGGAAGAGGGCTCGAGTCCGACGAAGCGATAGCGAAGTGTGGCGAAAGCAAAAACCAAAGCACCGGATCAGACGTTCGAGGAAGCGACATACCTGCGCGAACTGATGGAGAAGCAGACTCCAGTGGCGGTCCGGCTGGTGGATGGCGAAGAGGTGACGGGGCGGGTGGAGTTTTTCGACGTGCACTTCATCCGGCTGACGCGCGAGGGCTTGCCGAATCTTTTTCTGTTCAAGCACGAAATCAAATATCTCTGGGAGCTGTAAAGTTTCTCGAGGGTGTTAGCCGGCTGTTCCGGCTGGAAGTGTAGTCATCGCATTGTCTTCCTACTTAGAAACCAGTATTGAAATTGCCCACGAGGCCGGATCGCTGATTGCGGATTTCTTCGAGCGCCGCATCGGTTTTCAATTGAAGGGCGAATACGATCTTGTCACCGAGGCGGATCGCGCTTCGGAGAAGTTGATCGTTGAGCGGTTGAAGGCGCATTTCCCTTCGCATGGCATTGTTGCCGAAGAGGGGGGCGGACACGAGTCGCCGTCGGAGTACCGCTGGTATGTGGACCCGCTCGATGGGACCACGAACTTTGCGCACGGCTTTCCGGTTTTCAACGTGACGCTGGGTTTGGAGAAGGCCGGCGAGATGGTTTGCGGCGTAATTTATGATCCCACGCGCAAGGAGTTATTCACGGCCGAACGCGGAGCGGGCGCGTTCTTGAATGGACGGCGGCTGCATGTTTCGAAGGCTTCGACGATTGACGAAGCACTGGTCGCGACCGGGTTTCCGAGCCGCAAGCGGCATCAGAATGTGAACGTGCATTTCTACTATCAGCTGGCGATGATGTCGCACGGGGTGCGGCGCGCGGGTGCCGCCGCGATCGATCTTGCGTATGTCGCCAGCGGGCGGCTGGATGCGTTCTGGGAGTTCGGGCTGAATCCGTGGGACATGGCGGCCGGGATTTTGATGGTCGAAGAAGCGGGCGGACGGATCAGTGATATGGACGGGAATCCGGCGTCGGTGCGGGGTCCGCATTTGCTGGCTGATAACGGATTGTTGCATCGACCGATGCTGGAGTTGTTCCAGGATATTTTTGCGAACCGGATGGCGTATCCGATGGTGGCGATCGTTCCGCGGTAGACGTTCCGCGGTGCTCTATTCTCCTTCGAAGCTCTATGGTCACAGGCCGGAGGCCTATGGCACTGATTCACAGGCCGGAGGCCTATGGCACTTCGTGCCACTTATTGCTGCTTTACCGTTTCTGGGTCGGCGTAGGCTTTGGGTAGCTTGGCTTTGTCGGCGGCGCTCATCTTGGTCAGGTCGTTTTTGTCCACTGTGTATTCGCTCCAGGGGATAAACATTTCGTCCCAGCTTTGCTGGCCCCAAATCACGTCCTTGGTCGGATCGGGATTGTTCGGATTGTTCTTCGAGTTGTCGAAGTGCGAGACGACGGTGAAGCGGCTGCCGGCGGGAATTTTCTTCGGCGTTTTGAACTCGTAGTTCAGCTGCCAATCGAACTGGTAATTCGGCACGTTCAACAGAACTTCGTCGCGGCCGTCGGGGTAGGAGACGGTGTACTTCATGTCGTGGCCGCGGTAGTGCATGTGGGGCGACAGCGAGTAGAGCGTCATGTCTTCTTTTACGGTCATGCGGGCGACGATGCGCCAATTCTCGGCTCCGGCGGGGATATTCGGAACGCGGGTCACTTTGGTTTCCTCAGTGCCGAGGTAGGTTTCCTCACGTAGCGGGCGCGTGACCACTTCGTGATGCACGGGGCCTTTGGCGAACCAGAAGCCGACGACGGAGCGATCGGTTTCGGGCTTGCCCGTGGGCGTGTAGTGCATGTTGAATTCTAAATAGGTACCGGGAACGAGACGCTTCGCGGTGCCAGGGAAGTGCATTTCGGCGCCCTTGCCGGGAGCCTGTCCTATGAGTTTCCAACCGGTGCGGCCCAGCTTTTTGCCGGCGATCAATTGTTCCGGCGTGATGCTATCGGGCAGCGAAACGACGTTAACGATGGAGTGGTGGACGACCCTCGGATTGCCTGGGCGCATCTCGACGCCTTCGACCCAGACCTCTTCTTTGAGCGGATTCTTAATGTAGTAATTCGGCAAATCAAGGACGCCCGAAGACGGGATGTTGACGGTCAGCGGCATTTCAACGACGAGATCCGGCGGGCGGTCGAAGCTCCAGCCGGCCGCGAACTTGGGCATCGGCGGCATATCCTTCGGATCGCCTTTGGGCGCGCCGGCATTGGCCCAGGCGACCAGCTTGTTGATCTGCTCGTCGGACAATTTGCGGTCGTTGCGGAATTCGCCGACATGCGGATCGGCGAACCAGGGGGGCATTTTGCGTTGCAGGACTGATTGTTTTATCGCCGTCGCCCAGGGGCGAGTTTGCTCATACGTTACGAACTGCATGGGCGCGATTTCGCCTTCGCGATGGCATTCGACGCAGCGCGAATAGAGGATCGGCGCGACGTCTTTAGTGAACGTCGGAGCGGTCGTCGTATTGGCCGAGAACGCGGCGGTTGCGCCGAGCACACCGATAGCAGCTAGCAACAGGGCTGTTTTCAACGCGGTAATCTCCCTGGCGAGATTATCCTAGGCGGCCTTGGATGTGTCAAGGCGCTGTGTTGTAACGTGTGTTGGGCTGGCGGTCCCACTTCATGAGGCGGAGGGCGGCTCGGGATTCGGGCGTGGCCCCGGAGCACTGTTGATCAAAATGTAGTGAACGCATTATAGTGATCGCTCCTGACGTGCTCCTTCGGAGCACTGTAGTCGCGGCTCCGATTGCGCGCGTCGTCGTCGAAGGCGCTTTACGCGCTTAACTTTCGTCAAGCCTCTTGCGCGCCGCGCACTTCGCCTGCTTCATGTTCTTGGTGACGAGGTCCCCTCGCTTACGCTCGGGGTTCAAGGCGGGCCTTGGCGCCTCGCGGTTTTGCTTAGGTTTCGAAGGTGTGGCGGAGAGCTCGGACTTCGTTGAGGACCTGGGTGGCGGCGGATAGGGCGTCGGTTTGCGTGGTTTGCTTTTGAGCTTCGCCCAGACCGGAATCTCGATATTGCCGCAGGCGATCGACCATGAGATCGCGGATTTCGTTAGCGTTCGCTACGCCTTCGAAGCGGCCGATGTGGCCGGAACTGCCTGGCCCAGAGCCTCCTCCGGCGGATTGGACTTCGACGGTCGCGATGTTCAGCAGATTCTGAAGAGGATTAGCGGAGACGCGGATTTCCTGAATGTTCGAGTAGGTCATGGTGAGTTCCTGCATCGCGAAAATTCCTGAGCGAATGCGCAAGCTGCGGTCGGTGACCATATACCAGCGGAGCTTGTAGTCGAGCTGCTGGGCGGTGAACGTGACCGGTAGTGTGGCGGCGAAGGCGAGCAGGTCGAACCAGATGATGAGGGTCCATAGCAACTGGACCCAGTCCGGCGCGTGGCGTACGATGCGGGTTCCGGCGAAGTCGATGGTGATCAGAAAGGCGAAAAAGCCGGCGTTCGCGAGAGCCCAGAGGATCAGGCCGAAGGTGTAGAAATTGCGGCCGGCGTGGAAGACGCGAATCGAATCGGGCGAGCCTTCGGGCGGCTGCGGGGCGGCGGGAACGAGCAGGACGTCGAGTACCCACTGTTCCAGGCGCGAAATTGGCGGAAGAGTCTCAGCCACGCTTGCTCTCCACAATTTCACGGATGGCGCGAAGCTCTTCGGCGACGGCGGTGAGGGCTGCGGCGAGCGAGTCTTCGCTGGGCTGAGGCGTTGGATGATGGGCTCCGCGCATGCGGGAGTAGAGGAAATCGCGCATGGCGATGTGGTCGGTGAGGCCTTCGAGGGTCATTTCTGAAGCCGATCCGCTGGCGGTTTGGATTTCGATGCGGGCGAGTCCGAGCCAGCGCTCGACGAAATTGGAGCGCAGCTGGATGTCCTGAATGCGCGAGTAATTCAGCATGATCTCGTGGCGCATGATGATTCCCCAGGCCATGTGTATGCCCTCCGCGTCGAAACGATAGCGCATGGAGTGATAGCGGAAGTAGAGGTAGACCATCATGAAGGGCGCGATGATGGTGGTGGCGAGGGCCTTGAATATGTAGTACCTAAGCAGGGGGGGCGCGGGGCGGTCGATGGCGGAGATGGACGGCGGAACCGGGTCGGGAGGCATGGTCCGCAATTCTATCAGTGCGATCCGCCAAAGTCTTTGATTGGTATGCAGAAAGTGGGGCAAAGGCCCGATAGACGAGCATGGAAGAGCAGCCGGCCGGGAAGCCGTCAAAGAAACTCGCCGGGAAACCTGCCAGCGCGTTTTCGATTTTGACGTCCATTGGCGCGAGGATTGTGGTGGTCGGCCTGTCGATGGCGGCGGCTTTGTGTCTTATCTACTTCCCGTATTCGACGGATGCGCCGCTGACCGGCGCGGCGCAGGCGGATTTGCAGAAATACTACGCCACAGCCTACGCCAAACAGGATGCGGCGGACGACGAGAATTCCTTCTACGTCAAGAACGCGAAGTGGCAGGCGGAGCAGGCGGATGTGCCGGGGCATGTGCAGAAATTCGTCCGTCAATATGGACTGGAGCATGGGCGTGTGCTCGATATTGGGGCCGGGCGGGGATATCTACAGGACATCGTGACGAACTACGCCGGACTGGATATTTCGCTGTCGGCAAAGCGTTTCTTCCACAAGCAATTCATTCTCGGTTCGGCGACGTTTATGCCGGTTGAAGATGACGAGTTCGACGCGGCCTGGACGATTTGGGTGCTGGAGCACGTGCCGAATCCGGAAGCGGCGTTGGCGGAGATCCGGCGCGTCGTGAAAGACGGCGGCCTCGTGTATCTGTCGCCGGCGTGGGATTGCACGAAATTTGCGGCGGAGGGTTATCCGGTGCGGCCGTTCTCAGATTTCGGCGTGACGGGCAAGCTGCAGAAAGCGTGGATGCCGTTCGATTTGTATTTCTGGGGAGTCTCGAAGACACTGACTGGCGCGCTGCGGCACGCGGCTTGGAAGATGAGTGGCGGTCCGACGCAATTGCGGTATCGTCGGCTGACTCCGAATTATGAGCAGTACTGGATGTCGGACACGGATGCGGTGAATTCGCTGGACCGGGATGAGACGGCGCGGTGGTTCCTGAGCCGGGGCGACGAATGCCTGAACTGCGATGGCGAATTGCACGCATGGGAGCATTCGACGGATCCGCTGATTTTACGGATGCATAAGGCTGCTACGCGGCAGGCTCGCGCGAGCCGGTAGGCTGCCGTATCAATCTCTAAGTCGGCTGTGTGGGCAACTTACCGAGTGGTATTTGTTGGGATGGCGACGAAGGCTGGTGGACGGATGGTTCCAATGGTGAAAATGGAGCTTGCACAAGTTCGGTCGCGAGAACTAAACCCGCTTCAACGTCAAAAAGCGCTTTGTAGAATTCGTGCTCGTTGAAGCTGTTGGTGATGAGAATGTGCTTGTTTAGGTCAATCCTTTCCAGCGGAACACCGATGCCGGAGTACCCGATTCTGAAGGCCGCAAGATGGATACGCAAGGATCTAACGACCTCGGCGATGCCGCCTGGAAGTTTGCTCAGAGTTCTGTTGTCCTCTTCGTTAAACGTCAGACCGACGTAAAAGCGAAGGTAGTGAGGCGAGTCCACTTTCTGGTTGACCTCAATCTTTCGGCCGTTAACTGTAACGATGTAACGGAAGCGAAATCCATCTCCAGCAAGACTTCGAATTTCATAGCCCGCCTTATCAACCCAGTCACGTATCGCGGTGCCAGCCTTCTTCGAAGTTACCGTTTTTGGATTCTGTGCCCCTGAAAATATTAGTCGCAGAAGAGCGATTGAGCCTAGAAGCATCAAGAACGCAGCCAGACCGAAAAGCAGCGGCGTAGTGTAAAGAGACTGGTTGGCTTTCAAAACTCCAACCAAGACGCCGCCAATTGCAGCCAATGCAAGCCATATTAGGTTGGAAACGATATTCGATGCGACGCCTTGCGAAAGCCATGAGCGGTCGGTGTCGCCATGCGTGAGCATCTCGCGAATCCTAACACATCTGGAAACTCGCATAGCGCCCTCAGCCACCCCCTCTAGACATTCTCCGAGCACTTTGCTATTCTACGGAACGGCGTTCTAACCGAACGGCCACTCAGTGGGAGGTCCGAGCCACCAGGAGCTTCGAGACCGTCTGCACCAATGAGGGAAAATGGCGAAACTTACAAAAAAATTCGCCGCTGCCTCGAAGCAAGTTGAGGCACGGCCCTACACTCTCGACGAAGCGATTCCGCTCGTCCAAAAAATCAAGTTTGCGAAGTTCGACGAAACGGTGGAGCTTCACCTGCGCCTTGGCGTGGATCCGAAGCACGCGGACCAGATGGTTCGCGGCACCCTCGTATTGCCGCACGGCCTGGGTAAATCCAAGTCGGTGCTGGTGATCGCGTCGGGCGATAAGCTGCGGGAAGCCAAGGAAGCGGGTGCCGATTTTGTCGGCGGCGAAGAAATGGTCACCAAAATCCAGACAGAAAACTGGACCGCCTTCGACGCTGTTGTCGCGACTCCGGACATGATGCGCTCGGTCGGTAAGCTCGGTAAGATCCTCGGACCCCGCGGATTGATGCCGAACCCGAAGACCGGCACGGTGACGACGGACGTGGCAAACGCGGTCAGAGAAGTGAAGGCTGGTAAGGTGGAATTCCGCGTCGATAAGACCGGTGTCATCCACGTTCCGGTGGGCAAAGTAAGCTTTGGAACCCCGAAGCTGCTCGACAACTGCAATTCACTGATTCAGGCTGTGATCAAGGCGAAGCCTTCGGCGGCCAAAGGGAAGTACGTCAAGACGGTTACGGTGTGCTCGACGATGGGCCCCGGAATTCCGCTCGATGTTGCGACCTACAACCTGACGATCAAGGGCAGCTAGGAAAACAGGCAAGCCATGAAAAAGAAATCCGATAAACAAAAAGATCTCGAGGCGCTCAAGGTCGAGCTCGAGAAATCGAAGAGCTTCTTCCTGACCGGTTATGAAAAGATGACCGTGGCGCAGGATTACGAACTGCGCAAGTCGGTTCGCGCGGCGGGTGGAAGCTACAAGGTCGTCAAGAACAACATTGCCGAGAAGGCCGCGGAAGGCGGCGCGACGGAAGCGTTGCTCAAGGACCTGAAGGGCATGATGTCGCTGGCGTATACGTCGGGCGATCCGGTGGCGCTGGCAAAGGCGCTGACGACGTACGCGAAGACGAATCCGAGCTTCACATTCCGGGCTGGCATGGTCGAGGGGCGCGTGATCGATGTCACGGGCATCACCGAGCTGTCGAGCCTGCCGTCGAAAGAAGAGCTTTTCTCGAAGTTGTTATGGCTGATCAACGCCCCGGCACAGCGCCTGGTGACTGCGATCAACGGTGTTGGGCGTCAACTCGCAGTGGTCGTGGACCAGGGCGTAAAAGAAAACAAGTTCTCGGCGTAAGCCGGACCTGTCCGGCGCAAGCCGGATTTTGCAGAGACAGGCTTAGGCCGAATACGTTTTTAGAAATAGGGAGTCAATCAAATGGCGGATATCAACGGAATTGCGGAACAGATTCAAGGCTTGACGCTGCTCGAAGCGTCGCAGCTGGTGAAGATGCTCGAAGAGAAGCTGGGCGTATCGGCGGCTGCGGCCGTGGCGGCGGCTCCGGCGGCGGGCGGCGGCGCGGCGGCTGCGGCGGTCGAAGAGAAGACGGAATTCTCCGTCGTGCTCACGGCGGCGGGCGCGAACAAGATCAACGTCATTAAGGTCGTTCGCGAAGTCACCAGCCTGGGTCTCAAGGAAGCCAAGGACTTGGTCGATGGCGCTCCGAAGCCTGTCAAGGAAGGCGTCACGAAGGACGAAGCCGAGGCCATCAAGAAGAAATTCGTCGATGCCGGCGCGAGCGTCGAAGTAAAGTAAGATCCGGCACCAAATCCTGGTCACAAGGATCGGGTCAGGGAATCGGCAGGCGAGGGCGGCGGCAGTCTCCGGATTGCGAACCGCCCTCGCTGTGTCTCTTCCGGACTAGGTTCTTTTTCCCCCGAGACTCAGGCATCCTGCGGTACGAAGTACAGGCGCTCCGCGCTTTGTGTGACGCAGGTGATAGAATTGGTTACGGTCTGGTCACGGCGAGTCGCTGAGCACGGCGATTGCCAAACGATTTGACATAGATCGAACCGGTTGTTATATTAAGGTAGCCCCGGATCTTGCACACGTGATTCTTTCTTCCCGCGATGCAAAGCAGCCTCTTACTGGAGGCTCGCTTCGATTTGCCCTGCACAATTTTCGTTCGCCCGAAGTGTATCTCCACGCTTCCTCAGCCGCTTCTGGCGATATTTTTCGTTCTCTAATTCTATCGGACCCTCGCAGCGTTGCTCTACGGCATAACGCGCGATAGGTCCCGTTTTGTGTTTTGTTGCCGTTCGACTCGTTAGGAGTGGATAATGCAGACTCTGGCCAAAGGCGCCACCCGCGAACGTACAGATTTTTCCAAGATTAAAACGACGATTCCGATTCCGAACCTCATTGAGGTTCAGAAGAAGTCGTATGAGCGCTTCCTGCAGATGGACATGCTGCCAAGCGAGCGTGACGACTCCGGATTGCAGAGCGTTTTCAACTCGGTTTTCCCGATTTCCGATTTTCGGGGACTGAGCCAACTCGAATTCGTCGATTACTCGATCGGCAACTGGGAGTGCAAGTGCGGCAACCTCAAGGGTCTGCATCACCTGCGTTCGACGTGCCGGAATCCGAATTGCGGCGCGACGATCAAGACCGATCCCTATCACCTGGGCGACGTCCTGTGCCATCGGTGCGGCACATTCAACAAGAACATCGTGACCTTCTGCAACCGTTGCGGCGATCCCGTGCAGCTGCAGTTGAAGTACGACGTGCCCGAGTGCGAAGAGCGCGGCATGACCTATGCTGCTCCGCTGAAGGTGACCATTCGCCTCACGGTGTACGACAAGGATCCGGAGACCGGCAACAAGACGGTCCGGGACATTAAAGAGCAGGAAGTGTTCTTCGGTGAAATTCCGCTGATGACGGAGAACGGAACGTTCATCATCAACGGCACCGAGCGCGTCATCGTTTCGCAGCTCCACCGTTCGCCGGGTGTGTTCTTCGAACGCGTCGCCTTGCAGGGCTACTTCCTCGGCAAGATCATTCCCTATCGCGGCAGCTGGGTCGAGTTCGAATACGACAACAAGAACCTGTTGTATGTCCGCATCGATCGCAAGCGCAAATTCTATGGCAGCGTGTTCCTTCGCGCGCTAGGCCTGAAGACGGATTCGGAAATTCTGCACGCGTTCTATCGCGTCTCGCAGGTTTCGATTAAAGACAAGAAGCTGATGTGGAAGGTTTCTGAAAGCATGCTGGGCACCAAGCTCTCGCATGCGATCTCGACCAAGGGCGGGGAAGCCGTCGTTCCGCAGGGCCGCAAAATTACCGCCAGCGTGTTCAAGGAACTGCTGAAGTCGAAGATCGAACAAGTGGAAGTCGCCGCGAACGATCTCGAAGGCGCTTTTGTGGCTTCCGATGTCATTGATATGGAAACCGGCGAAGTGATGATTGAGGCGAATCATGAGCTGACGCCTGTCGTCATCGGGAAACTGATGGACGCCGGCATTCCGTCGTTCGAGATTTTCTTCCCCGACCGCGACGATGTCGGCAACGTCATCTCGACCACCCTCCGCAAAGACGCGGTGAAGAGCCAGGGCGACGCGCTGCTCGAAATTTACCGCAAGCTGCGTCCCGGCGATCCGCCCACTTTGGACACCGCTACCCAGTTGTTTCAGGGCATGTTCTTCGATGCGCGTAAGTACGATTTCTCGCGCGTCGGACGCATGAAGTTCAACATCAAGCTGCACGATAAGGCGGACGCGGCTCCGCTCGACAAGCGCACCTTGGACCAGAAGGACTTCATCGACACCATTCAGTACCTGCTGAAGCTGCGTAAATTCGTCGGCCAGCCGGGTTCGCCGTTCGTTGTCGACGACATCGATCACCTTGGCAACCGCCGCGTCCGCGCGGTCGGCGAGCTGCTCGAGAATCAGTTCCGCATCGGCCTCTTGCGCATGGAGCGCGCGATCAAGGAAAAGATGTCGGTGTACCAGGAAATGTCAACGGCGATGCCGCATGACCTGGTGAACGCGAAGCCGGTCATGGCCGCGATCCGCGAGTTCTTCGGATCTTCGCAGTTGTCGCAGTTCATGGATCAGACGAATCCGCTTTCGGAAATTACGCACAAGCGCCGTCTATCCGCTCTTGGACCTGGCGGTTTGTCGCGAGAGCGCGCGGGCTTTGAAGTCCGAGACGTCCATCCTACGCACTACGGACGAATCTGCCCGATTGAAACGCCGGAAGGCCCGAACATCGGACTGATTTCTTCGCTGTCCTGCTTCGCGCGCATCAACGATTACGGCTTCATTGAGAGTCCGTACCGGCGCGTCAAAGATGGCGCGGTGATCGACGAAATTAAGATTCTCAACCCCGGCGAAACCGACTTCAAAGTCGGTCAGGTGATGTTGCGCAACGAACTGAACAAGGCGAATAAGGGCGCGAAAGTGCAGCCCGCCGAGTTCGAAGCGCATTGCGATTACCTGTCGGCTTGGGAAGAAGACAAGTACCTGGTCGCGCAGGCCAACGTGAAGTTGAGCGAGGACGGACACATTGTTCCGGACTTGGTGAACGCGCGGCAGGCTGGCAACTTCGTGCTGAAGCATCGCGACGAAGTGGAATACATGGACGTCAGTCCGAAGCAGTTGGTCTCGGTGGCCGCCTCGCTGATTCCGTTCCTTGAGAACGATGATGCGAACCGCGCGCTGATGGGATCGAACATGCAACGGCAGGCGGTTCCGCTGCTGCGCGCCGAGGCTCCGTACGTGGGCACCGGCATGGAGCGCGTGACGGCTCGCGATTCGGGCGCGGTGGTCATCTGCAAGCGCGGTGGCATCGTGGATTCGGTCGATAGCGAACGCATCATTGTGCGTGTCGAGGGTTCGGGTCACGAAGGACAGATGTCGCGCGAAGTCGGCGCGGATATCTACCAGATGACCAAGTTCAAGCGTTCGAACCAGAACACCTGCATCAATCAGAAGCCGATCGTATTCGAAGGGCAGCGCGTCAAAAAGGGCGCGGTTCTGGCCGACGGACCTTGTACCGAGGCTGGCGAATTGGCGCTTGGGCGTAACGTGCTGGTCGGCTTTATGCCGTGGCGCGGGTACAACTTCGAAGACGCGATCGTGGTCAGCGAGAAGCTGGTGAAGGACGACTACTACACTTCGATTCACATCGAGGAGTTTGAAGTCGACGCGCGCGACACCAAGCTGGGACCCGAGGAAATCACGCGCGATATTCCGAATATCGCCGAGGCATTCCTCAGGAACCTCGACGAAAGCGGCATCATCCGCATCGGCGCCACGGTGAAACCGGGCGACATTCTGGTCGGCAAGGTGACGCCGAAAGGCGAAACGCAGCTGACTCCGGAAGAAAAGCTGCTGCGTGCGATCTTCGGCGAAAAAGCCGGAGACGTGAAGGACGCTTCGCTCTACTGCCCGCCTGGCATCGAAGGCACGGTGGTGGATTGCAAGGTGTTTTCGCGCAAGGGCGCGGAACTCGACGAACGCTCGAAGATGATTCTCGAGCTGCAGGTCGAGCGCATGCACCGCAATCTTGAGGACGAAAAACGAATCCTCAATGACGAGCGCGCCAAGCGCCTCGGCAATCTTCTCGAGAACAAGTCGCTGCTGGCTGACTTGCACGACGAGAAGACCAACAAGAAGCTGCTCTCGAAGGGCGTCGAGCTGACGCGCGACCTGATCGAAAAGATCAAGGCGCGCGACTTGAAGCGCATGAAGTTCCAGAACAAGGACGTGCGCCTCAACGAGCAGATCGACGAAATCGAAGAGATGACGTCACGGCAGATCGCCGTGCTCGAAAAGATCACGGAAGAGAAGATCGCGAAGCTCCGCAAGGGCGACGAACTGCCTCCTGGCGTGATCAAGCAGGTGAAGTGTTACATCGCCATGAAGCGCAAGCTTTCGGTTGGCGATAAGATGGCCGGACGCCACGGTAACAAGGGTGTCATCGCGCGCATTGTTCCGGAAGAGGACATGCCGTATCTGCCGGATGGAACTCCGGTTGAGATTCTGCTGAATCCGCTGGGCGTACCTTCGCGTATGAACGTCGGTCAGATTCTTGAGACGCACTTGGGTTGGGCGGCTGAAAAGCTGGGCCTCCACTTCGCGACGCCGGTATTCGACGGCGCGACGGAAAAGGACATCAAGGCGCAGTTGACGACCGCGGGCCTGCCGACCTCCGGCAAGGTTCAGCTGTGGGATGGCATGACGGGCATGGCGTTCGAACAGCCGGTCACAGTCGGCTATATCTACATGTTGAAGCTGTCGCACCTGGTCGACGATAAAATCCACGCCCGGAGCATTGGACCGTACTCGCTCATCACCCAGCAGCCGCTTGGTGGCAAAGCGCAATTCGGTGGACAGCGCTTCGGCGAAATGGAAGTCTGGGCTCTCGAAGCCTACGGCGCAGCCTACGTGTTGCAGGAACTGTTGACCGCGAAGTCGGACGACGTGTATGGACGCGCGAAGATCTACGAAGCGATTGTGAAGGGCGAAGCGGCCGCGGAGCCGGGCGTTCCGGAATCGTTCAACGTGTTGATCCGCGAGTTGCAGTCGCTCTGCCTCGACGTCGAGCTGATGAAGAAACCCCGTGAAGTGATGGATACGGCCATCGCAGCAGATTAGTTAAAGGAGAAAAACAGAAAACATGTATCGCTCATCCCCTTACGATCGCGCGAACTTGATTGCGGACTTCGATTCGATCCGCATCTCACTGGCCTCTCCCGAGAAGATCCGCAGCTGGTCTCATGGTGAAGTCACCAAGCCGGAAACCATCAACTACCGCACTTTCAAGCCGGAGCGCGACGGGCTGTTCTGCGCCCGCATCTTTGGCCCGATTGCGGATTGGGAATGCTTGTGCGGCAAGTACAAGCGCATGAAGCACCGCGGTGTGATTTGCGACAAGTGCGGCGTTGAAGTCACGCTGTCGCGCGTCCGCCGCGAACGCCTCGGCCACATCGAACTCGCAAGCCCGTGCTCGCACGTCTGGTTCTTCAAGGGCCTGCCGTCGCGCATCGGTTACCTGCTCGACATCACCTTGCGTGAGCTTGAGCGCGTCCTTTACTTCGAAGCTTTCGTGATTGTCGATCCGGGCGAAGGCACCGGATTGGGCGTTGCCGAAGTGATCTCCGACGAGCGCAAGCGCGCGCTCGATCAGGAATTCCCGGGCAAGTTCATCGCGATGATGGGCGCCGAGGGAATCAAGGAACTGCTCAAGAAGGTTGACGTCGAATCGCTCTCGCTCGAAATCCGCGAGAAGATGAAGACCGAAGCTTCGCAGCAGAAGAAGCTGAAATTCGCCAAGCGCCTGCGCGTCACTGAGAGCTTCCGCAAGTCCGGCAACAAGCCGGAATGGATGATTCTTGACGTAATTCCAGTGATTCCGCCGGAACTGCGTCCTCTTGTACCGCTCGATGGCGGCCGCTTCGCGACCTCCGATCTCAACGATCTCTACCGCCGCGTGATCAACCGCAACAACCGGTTGAAGAAGCTGATGGAGCTGCACGCGCCGGACGTGATCGTGCGCAACGAAAAGCGCATGCTGCAGGAGGCTGTCGACGCATTGTTCGACAACGGCCGCCGCGGTCGCGTTCTCCGCGGAGCGAACAATCGCCCGCTCAAATCGCTCTCCGATACGCTCAAAGGCAAGCAGGGCCGCTTCCGCCAGAACCTTCTTGGAAAGCGCGTCGATTACTCCGGCCGTTCGGTCATCGTAGTTGGACCGGAATTGAAGCTGCACCAGTGCGGTCTTCCGAAGAAGATGGCGCTCGAGCTGTTCAAGCCGTTCATCTACCATCGCCTCGAACAGCGTGGACATTGCACCACGATCAAGCAGGCGAAGGAACTGGTCGAGCAGCAGGATCCGGTGGTTTGGGACATTTTGGAAGAGGTCATCAAAGACCATCCGATCATGCTCAACCGCGCGCCCACACTTCACCGGTTGGGTATCCAGGCCTTTGAGCCTGTGCTCGTAGAGGGCAAGGCAATCAAGCTGCACCCGCTGACTTGCACGGCGTTCAACGCCGACTTCGACGGCGATCAGATGGCGGTCCACGTTCCGCTGTCGCCTGAAGCGCAGATTGAAGCTTCGACGCTGATGCTGGCTTCGAACAACATTCTGTCTCCGGCGCACGGCGCTCCGATTGCCGTTCCGACCCAGGACATGGTCCTCGGCCTTTACTACCTCACCAAAGCCCGCAAGGGAACCAAGGGGGAAGGCCGCACGTTCGCTTCGATCGACGACGTTTTGATTGCGCTCGAGATGGGCGAAGTCGAGACGCTGACGCCGATCAAGCTGCGCCACACCGGCCGTGTGATCGACTTGTCGAAGGCCTTCGACTCGCAGAACATCATGCACACCGAGCCGATCGAATTCGTGAAGCAGTACATGGACACGACCGTCGGACGCGTGATCTTCAACGACGTTCTTCCGGACGAGATGCCGTTCATCAACGGACTCTTGAAGAAGAAGGGCCTCGCGCAGCTGGTGCATTACTGCTACCTGAAATATGGTCTGCAGGTCACCGTCGGAATGCTCGACAAGGTGAAGAACCTGGGCTTCCTGTACGCGACGCGCGCGGGCATATCGATCGGTATCGACGACATGGTTGTGCCGGACGAAAAGGCCGGCCTCGTAAAGAACGCCGAAAAAGCGGTGATCGAAGTCCAGCAGCAGTATCAGGACGGCGCGATCACGCAGGGCGAACGCTATAACAAGATCATCGAAATCTGGTCGAAGGTCACCGAACGCGTTTCCGAAGAAATGTTCAAATCGATGGAAGAGGACGACCGCACCGGCCGCTATCTCAACCCGATTTACATCATGGCCGATTCCGGCGCTCGTGGATCGAAACAGCAGATCCGCCAGCTCTCCGGTATGCGCGGTTTGATGGCCAAGCCATCGGGCGAAATCATCGAGCAGCCCATCACGGCGAACTTCCGCGAAGGCCTCGACGTGTTGCAGTACTTCATTTCGACGCACGGCGCGCGTAAGGGCTTGGCCGATACGGCGCTCAAAACGGCCGACTCCGGCTACCTCACCCGCCGCCTCTGCGACGTGGCGCAGGACGTCATCGTGACCGATACCGATTGCGGTACGGCGGACGGAATCTTCGTCGAGCCGATTATCGAATCGGGCGAAATCATCGAACCGTTGCGCGACCGCATCGTCGGACGCGTGGCGCTCGAAGCGGTGTTCGATTACGACGGCAACGTGATTGTGCGCGCGAACCAGGAAATCTCAGAAGACCTGGCCGGCGCGATCCAAGGTTCGGGTATCGAGCGAGTTAAAATCCGCTCAGTGCTGACCTGCGCTGCAAAGCGCGGCGTCTGCCAACTCTGCTACGGACGCAACCTCGCCACCGGCCGCATGGTCGAGCGCGGAGAAGCGGTCGGAATCATTTCGGCGCAGTCGATCGGCGAACCGGGCACGCAGTTGACGATGCGTACGTTCCACATCGGCGGCGCGGCGACGGGTTCCTCGGAACAGTCGAAGCAGGACGTAAAGTCGAACGGCTTCGTGAAGTTCCTGGCCGTCAACACGGTCAAAAATGCGAAGGGCGAACTAATCGCGATGAACCGCAATGGCATCATTGCGATCCTCGACGAGAAGGGCCGCGAAAAAGAACGCTACCAGGTCGTATACGGCGCGAGGATTCTGTTTGCGGATGGCGCGCCGGTCAAGGCCAACGACATCCTGCTCGAATGGGATCCGTACACGTTCTCGATCCTGACGGAAGTATCGGGCGCGGTGCATTTCAAAGATCTGCAAGAGGGCATGACGCTCCAGGAGCAGGTCGACGAAATCACCGGTATGTCGCAATGGGTGGTGACCGACGCGCCGGACGAAAAGCGCATTCCGACGATCATCATGAAGCCGACCGGCGGCACGCGGCATGACGAAAAGCGTTACCTGATGCCGACCCACGCTCACCTTATGGTGAACGACGGGGAAGAGGTCCACGCCGGCGACGTACTCGCGAAGATTCCGCGAGCGACGACGAAGACGAAGGACATCACCGGCGGTCTGCCTCGCGTGGTCGAACTGTTCGAAGCGCGCAAGCCGCGCGAAACGGCCGTGATCTCCGAGATCAACGGTACGGTGAAGTACGGCGATGTCGCCAAGGGTATGCGCAAGCTGTATATCTCGGGCGATGATGGCAACCAGCGGGAATACTCGATTCCTCGCGGTGTGCACATCAACGTGCAGGAAGGCGAGCGCGTGAAGGCGGGCGATCCGCTGATGGACGGTCCGCGCAATCCGCACGACATTCTGGCCGTGCTCGGCGAGAAGGAACTGCAGAAATACCTGGTCAACGAAATCCAGGAAGTGTATCGTCTGCAGGGCGTCAACATCAACGACAAGCACCTTGAAGTCATCTCTCGCCAGATGATGCGCTGGGTGAAGGTGGACGACATCGCGGATTCGGAATTCCTTCCGGAAGAAGTGGTGGACAAGTTCAAGTTCCGGGAAGAGAACAACCGCGTGATCGAAGCGGGCGGACGTCCGGCGCAAGGCAAGCCGGTGCTGCTCGGCATCACGAAGGCGTCGCTCTCGACGGACAGCTTCATCTCGGCGGCGTCGTTCCAGGAGACAACGCGAGTCCTCACCGAAGCCGCGATCAACGGCAAGGTCGACTACCTGCGCGGTCTCAAGGAAAACGTCATCATGGGCCGCCTGATTCCGGCGGGCACTGGTATGGACTACTATCGCGGCGTGAAAATCGCGGGCGAAGACGTGGTCGAGGAAGAGCTGATCCAGGAAGCGGAAGTGATCGACGGGATTCCAGGTTACGACGAGGAAGCGCGCGCGCTGTACGCGGGCGGGCTGTCTGAGGATCCGGGCGAAGAGATCAAGATTCCGGACGTCGAATAAGTAGCATAGGCCTCCGGCCTGTGAATCAGAAGCCCCGAAGCGTCAATCGCGCTTCGGGGCTTTTTCTTTTCCAGCCTGCTTCTTAGCTGTACCCGATCCTTCGAGACCAATAAAATCGGCGCAAAGCGAAAGGGTTTGCGTGCGCGCGGCATACCCTTCACGAACGCGCTTCCGTCAAAGAAGCGAGCAGCGAGAAAGTGACCACCACAATGTCGAGTCCAGCTTCCACCACCGCCCTGCGAAACCTGAGAATTCTCACTCCGTGCCAGGCCGACTGGAACGAGATGACCGGCGACGAGCGCGAGAAGTTCTGCTCGCACTGCCAGAAGACGGTACACGATGTTTCGGCTATGACCAAAGCGCAGGCGTCCGCGCTTCTCGCCGCGGGCAATCCGATCTGCGTCAGGTTCTACCGCGACGCGGACGGTAACGTGGCGACCACCGATTCCGTGCCGGCGCCGGTGCTTGACCGGCGAACTTTCCTCACGGTGATTGCGGCCGGAGCGGCGGCGATGATGGTGCCGATCTTCGGGCTCGCGCAAGGCGGATCCGGCGTGAGCGGCACGGTCGTGAATCCGGCGAAGGCGAAGGTGATTGGAGCGCGGATCCAGTTGAAGATTGGCGAGCGCATCGTCGCGGAGACAAAGTCCGACGCGCTAGGCAACTTTCATTTGGACGCCAAACCGGGCGAGTACCAGTTGACCGCGGACTTTCCTGGATTTATGCTTGAGACGCTGAACGTATCCGTGAAGGACAAGGAACCGCAGCGGGTGCGAGTCGAGTTGAAGAATTTTCAGCGAACGATGGGAATCGTCGCGATGCCCCGGAAAGAGCAGTAGTTATTGTGCGGATCGAAGTCGAAACTCCTTGAAGTTGGGCCCGTCCGAGCCCGATTCCTACCGAGCTGACGTGAATAGTCACAGGCCGGAGGCCTATGCTACATCCCGGCGATCTTTGCTACGAAGTCGCGGTCGCCTTCCAGGAAATCATAAGAAGGCAGATCCGCGGGTGCGGCCCATGCGATGGTCTGAAACACTTGGTTGGCGGGCTCGCCGGTCCATTGATCGACCCAGAAGAAGGCCAGCGTAATCGGAGTCCGGCCTTCGTAGGAGAACGCATAGCGCTCGATTTCTTCGCCGATCTCGGCGTCGATTGCGAGTTCTTCCTGGAGTTCGCGGCGTAAGGCTTGTTTGGGATGTTCGCCTCGTTCCACCTTGCCGCCGGGGAATTCCCACTTCAGGGCGTGGCTGTCATCGGCTCTTCGCTGCGCGATCAGGATGCGGCCATCTTTGCGGAGGAGTGCGGCGACGACGAGTCTCAATCGATGCTCCGTCGTGAAAGGCGGTACGCTGACGACATAACTCCATAGCTTCGCATATGCACAGCCCAGAGCTTCTCGACCACTTCCAGAATCCGCGTAACGCGGGCGTGCTGCCTCCGCCTGCTTGGCAGGTGATGGTGGAGAATCCGGCTTGCGGGGACATTTTGCAGCTGTCGGCATTGGTGGAGGATGGAGTGGTTCGCGAGGTGCGGTTCAAGGTGCGCGGGTGCACGGCGGCGATCGCTTCGTGTAGCGCGCTGACGGAGTTGATGCTGGGGTTGGATGCGGTTGCGTTGAAGGCGTTGTCTCGGGAGCAGGTGGAGTCGGCTGTTGGCGGGTTGATTCCGGAATCGAAGCACGCGGCGGTGCTGGCGATCGATGGGGTGCGGGCGCTGGTGGCGGCGATGAAATGACGCGGTCCCGTCGCTGACGCTCCGGGTTCAGAGGAACAGCCCAGCGTTGCGGCGGGGCTGAGGGAAAGGTGACTGAGCGCGACATCACGGTCGCGCCTCGGGGAGTCCCCGCCCTTTTGGTCGGATAAATTAGTAAGCACGGAGTCCCCGCCCTTACGGGCGGATAAATTAGTAAGCACGGAGTGGGCGGATAAATTAGTAAGCACGGAGTGGGCGGATAAATTAGTAAGCACGGAGTCCCCGCCCTTACGGGCGGGGCTATCAGTGAAATGCGGCGCGGATCGGTCTAGTAGCGGTAGTGATCCGACTTGTAGGGACCTTCGACCGGCACGCCGAGGTATTCGGCCTGCTTGGTGGAAAGGGTCGTCAGCTTCACGCCGATTTTCTCGAGGTGCAGGCGGGCGACTTCTTCGTCGAGCTTCTTCGACAGCGTGTACACGCCCGGCTTGTAGGTGTCCTTCTGGGCCCACAGGTCGAGCTGCGCGAGGGTCTGATTCGAGAAGCTGTTCGACATGACGAAGCTCGGGTGGCCGGTGGCGCAGCCGAGATTCACCAGGCGGCCTTCGGCCAGCATGAAGATGGTGTTGCCGGTGGGGAACTTGTACATGTCCACCTGCGGCTTGATCTGGGTCTTCACGACGCCCTTCGAGGTGTTGAGGCGATCCACCTGGATTTCGTTATCGAAGTGGCCGATGTTGCAGACGATGGCCTGATCCTTCATCTTCTGCATGTGCTCGAGCGTGATGACGTCGACGTTGCCGGTGGTGGTGACGTAGATGTCGCCGCGTCCGAGGGTGTCCTCGACGGTGGTGACTTCAAAGCCTTCCATGGCGGCCTGCAGAGCGTTGATCGGATCGACTTCGGTCACGATGATGCGTGCGCCCATGCCGCGGAGCGAATGCGCCGAACCCTTGCCCACGTCGCCGTAGCCGCAAATGACGGCGACTTTACCGGCGACCATGACATCGGTCGCGCGCTTGATTCCGTCGGCCAGCGATTCGCGGCAGCCGTATAAGTTGTCGAACTTCGACTTGGTGACGGAGTCGTTCACGTTGATCGCGGGGACCAGCAGCTTGCCCTGCTCGAACATCTTGTAGAGGCGGTGGACGCCGGTCGTCGTTTCCTCAGAGACTCCACGCCAGTCCTTCACGATGTTCTGCCAGAACTTCGGGGTCTCGGCGTGGACCTTCTTCAGCAGGTCTTTGATGACCTTCTCTTCGTGGCTACCGGATTCGGAGTGGACCCAGTCGGAACCATTCTCCAGCTCGTAGCCTTTGTGGATCAGCAGCGTGACGTCGCCGCCGTCGTCTACGACTAGCTGAGGACCCTTTCCGTCGGGGTGGCTGACGGCGAGCAGGGTGCAATCCCAGTATTCTTCGAGCGACTCGCCTTTCCAGGCGAAGACCGGCGTTCCCGTGGCGGCAATGGCGGCGGCGGCGTGATCCTGGGTCGAGAAGATGTTGCAACTGGCCCAGCGGACGTCGGCTCCGAGGTCGACCAGGGTCTCGATCAGGACCGCGGTCTGGATGGTCATGTGGAGGGATCCGGTGACGCGGACGCCCTTCAGCGGCTTCGACGCGGCGTACTTTTTGCGGATCGACATCAGACCCGGCATTTCGTGTTCGGCGACGGAGATCTCTTTGCGTCCCCAGTCGGCGAGAGTCATATCGGCGACTTTGAAGTCAGTCTTGGTAGCGGTCAGGGTTGCCATTGTGTATGTATCCAATCGTTGGAAGTCTATGTTAACGGGTGGCTTGCGGTTGCGGTTCAGACCGTGCGAAACGAAGCCAATTCACTCGAGCTCTTGCTATCCATCTACAAATCAGGATATGTTGATATCATACTCGGAACGATCGAATGGCGTCAATACTAAAATCTCTTAAGCTTCTGACAGACACGTCGAGGCTGCGGCTTCTCACCTTATTGGCACAGGAAGAACTTTCTGTAGCCGAGCTCCAGGAAATCCTGTCGATGGGGCAAAGCAGGATCTCGACGCATCTGTCGCAGCTTCGTCAGGCGGACCTGGTGGAGGACCGTCGGTCGGGCAAAAACAGCCTGTATCGGCTGCGACCGGGGACTCCTCGGGAACTGCTGGAACTGGTCAAGACGGGAGCGGAGGAGATTCCGGAGACGGCGTTGGACCGGCGTGCATTGGAGCTGATTTTACGCAAGAGGCAGGATAAGACGCGCGCGTATTTCGACGAACTGGCGGGCAAGTTCGGGCGGCAGTACGTTCCGGGGCGGTCGTGGAAAGGGCTGGCGGAAACGCTGCTGATGCTGATGCCGCCGATGGTGATTGCGGATCTGGGGGCGGGGGAGGGCACCTTCACCCAACTGCTCGCGCGGCGGGCGAAGAACGTGATCGCGGTGGACAATTCCGAGAAGATGGTCGCGTACGCGGCGGATTTGGCGAAGAAGAATGGCGTGAACAACGTCGAATTCCGGGTGGGCGACCTGGAGGATCCGCCGATCGTGGACGGGTCGGTGGATTTGGCGTTCTTCAGCCAGAGTTTGCACCACGCCACGCATCCGCAAAGGGCGGTGGACGCGGCCGCGCGGATTCTGAAGCCGGGCGGGCGGATTGTAATCCTGGATTTGCGGAAGCATGGGATGGAAGAGGCTCGGGAGCTGTACGCGGATCTATGGCTGGGGTTCAACGAGGTGGAGTTGGACACGTTTCTGCGCGACGCGGGATTTGAGGGGATTGAGACGTTTCCGGTGCATCGGGAGGAGGAATCGCCGCATTTTGAGACGTTGTTGGCGATTGGGGGGAAGCCGGTGCCTGGGATCGGATGCGAAGGGTAGTAATCGCGATCTTGGCGATCGCGCCTCGGGGGTCCCATCGCTTACGCTCAGGGTTCAAGGCGGAAGTTGATCCAGTTTCTTGCTGGTGTTCCGTATTCCCGCGGGAGCTGGTCTAAACTTTGGCTCGGAGATCGGACCTGATGCATCAATTTTCTGAGCGTGGTGTGTCGTAGACGTCGATGACCCATGTCGATGACCTATGATGAACTGCGGGTCTTATCTGGGCTGGGCGAACGATTACGGACCAAGGTGTCCACTTTCACGGGGGATTCAATGAAACGCAGTTTGATTTTGATGGCGGCGGTTGCCGCGCTGTCTTGCGCGAGTTTTGGCGCGCGGGTGGAGACGATTCCATACCGGGCCGTACTGTCGGGTGCGAATGAGGTTCCGCCGGTGAATTCGGCCGCTACTGGCGCGGTCAACGTGTTCCTGCACATTGTGCGGGACGACGCCGGGAAAATTGTTTCGGGGTCGGTAGACTTCAATGTGAGCTACAAATTCGCGGTGGCTCCGATCTTTACGGCTATGCACATCCATAAAGGAAACGCGGTGACCGCCGGACCGGTCGTGATCGACAGCGCGCTGCCGCGTCAGGATTCCTTGCCGGCAACCGGTCTGCTGCCGTCCCGACAAGCGCAGTTTACGAACAGCGGAACCGCCTACGATGCGGTGGTCGGCATCCTGGCGGACCCGAGCCAGTTTTATTTCAACGTCCACACGACGGACAATCCGGGCGGCGAGATACGCGGCCAATTGCAGAAGGCGGAGCGGGGCATCTTCATCGGGCTGATGGCGCCGGCGAAGGAAGTTCCGGCGATTGCTCCTCCGGCGGCGACTGCGACGACGACCGGCGCGGTCGGTACGGTTACGATCCTGCGCACGTTCGATTCGGTCGGCAACCTGACTTCCGGTTGGATCGCGTTCGACGTCAACTATCGCGATCTGCCGGCGGGCCGCTTCACCGCGATGCATATCCACACAGGCGGAGCGACGGTCACGGGTCCGGTAACGCTCGATAGCGCGCTGGTGCAAAGCGACGTTCCGGATAACGGAACCGGTAATCTGCATTTCGAAAATGAATTGAACGTGGCGAGCTTCGGGACGGCGGATGCGTTGAATCGCGTGTTCAGCGATCCGGGCAGTTTCTACATCAACACGCACACGACCTACGCGCCGGGCGGATATATGCGCTCTCAATTGCGCGCGGCCGACACGATGGAGTTACAGGTGACGATGTCGCCGGCGAACGAAGTTCCTCCGATCGCGGGCTCGACTGCTACGGCGGCATCGCGCGTCGAAGTCCGCACGATCCGCAATGCGGATGGAACGGTGGCGGCGGGCGTAGTGATCTTCGACGAGAACCCGCGCTTCCCGCAGGGTACGATTTTCACGGCAACGCACATTCACGATCAGGTGGCAGGACAGAATGGATCGGTCACGATCGATGCCGCGCTGCCTCGCGACCAGGTTCTGTTCGTAGATGCGGGCAGCGGCAACATCACGCGCCAGGTGACGGTGAGCGGCGGCCAGGCGCTGATTTCGCTGAACGATTTGATCCTCAATCCGGAAAAACATTACTTGAATTTGCATTCGGTGACGAATCCGGGCGGCGGGGTCCGTGCGCAGTTGGCTGGTGCGGCGGTGGCTCCGAAGTTGGGGTTGGCGATCAGCGCGATTACCGATATCAATCGCACGACCGAGGCTCCGGGCTCGCTGATGCGTATCTTCGGCGACAACCTGATGCGGGTTCCGAGCAACGTGGACGCCTTCCCGGCGGGCACGGTGCCGACGTCGGTGAATGGCACGACGGTTTCGGTCAACGGCACGAACGCTCCAATTCTCGCGTCGAGCGCGACGGAGATGGTGGTGCAGGTTCCGGTCGAAGTGACAGGTACGACGGCGGTGGTTACGGTGAATACGGTAGGCGGTTCATCGGCTCCGTTGTCGGTTCCGTTCGCGGCATCGGCGCCGAACATCTTCTTCGACAGCGTGGGTGCGCTGGTGCTGAAGAACTCCGACTACTCGCTGGTGCGGCCGGCGAATCCGGCGAAGGTAGGGGACATCGTGTTGGTGTATGCGACGGGCCTGGGCCAGACGACGCCAGCTCTAAAGACTGGGCAAGCGGCTCCGGATGCGACGTATAAAACGCCGACGGTTAGCGCGACGGTTGGCGGAGTGCAGGCGGATGTGTTGATGAACGGCACTTCGGCGCCGGTGATCTACTCGATCGCGTCGCCGGGCTTCATCGGGTTGTCGCAGACGGCGATCCAGATTCCGGCGGGGCTGCAGGCGGGCACTCAGTTGCTGCAGTTGACGGTCGGTACGGCGAAGTCGAACATCGTGACGATCGCCGTGCAGTAAGCGAGTGGTTCGAAAAAGGCCCGGTGCTCCTTCGGGGGCGCCGGGCCTTTTTTGTTGTTAGGGGAAAGTGCTTACTGCGCACCTCGCCGAGTCGCTGGGGTCCCATCGCTTACGCTCAGGGTTGAGGCCGGGTTGTCTAGGAAATTAGTGAGCGCGATGTTAGGGAGTCGCGCAGTCAACCGCATGGCTCTAGGGCTTTGCGGCGCGGATTACGTCGGTGCCGAGGTACGGTTGCAAGGGTTCCGGAATCGCTATGCTGCCGTCGGCTTGCTGATAGTTTTCGACGATGGCGACCCAGGTTCTTCCGACGGCGAGGCCCGAGCCGTTGATGGTGTGGGCGAATTCGGTTTTGCCTTTCGCGGGTTTACACCGGATGTTTGCGCGGCGCGCCTGGAAGGCTTCGAAATTGGAGCAGGAAGAGATTTCCTTGTAGTTATTCTGGCCGGGCAGCCAGACTTCAAGATCGTAGGTTTTGGCGGAGCTAAAGCCCATGTCGCCGGTCGAGAGCAGCATGCGGCGGTAGGGCAGACCGAGCGTCTCGAGGATTTCCTCGGCGTCTTCGGTCAGTCTTTCGTGATCGGCGTAGCTGTCTTCGGGACGAGCGAATTTCACCAGCTCGACTTTCTGAAATTGATGCTGGCGGATGATGCCGCGGACGTCGCGGCCGTAGGCTCCGGCTTCGCTGCGGAAGCAGGAGGTGAAGGCGCAATAGTTGATCGGTAGGCGTTCGGCGTCGAGGGTTTCGTCGCGGAACAGATTGGTGACGGGCACTTCCGCGGTGGGTGCGAGCCAGAAATCGGTGTTCTCGATCTTGAAGAGATCGGCGGCGAATTTCGGTAGGTTGCCGGTTCCGTAGAGGCTGGCGGAATTGATCAGGAACGGCGGAAGCACTTCGGTATAGCCGTGCTTCTTGGTATGCATGTCGAGCATGAAGTTGGTGAGCGCGCGCTCCAGCTTCGCGCCGAGGCCCATGTAGACGGCGAAGCGGGCTCCGGTGATTTTGGCGGCGCGTTCGAAGTCGAGAATGCCAAGTTCGGGCCCGAGATCCCAATGCGGTTTCGGCTCGAAGTCGAATTTACGGGGCTCTCCCCACTTCTTGATTTCGAGATTGGCATCGGCGTCCTTGCCGGTGGGGACGGAGGAGTGCGGGACGTTGGGCACGCCTTTGAGGAGGTTCTGAAATTCCTCGTCGAGGGCGCCGGCCTTCTCGTCGAGGGCCTTAATGCGGTCGCCGATTTCGCGGATCTTTTCCTGCTGCGCAGCGGTGTCGACGCCGGCTTTCTTGAGCTTGCCGATCTCGGCGCTCTCGGCGTTCTTCGTAGCTTTTAGCTGCTCCGCTTCGGTGAGGGCGGCGCGGCGCTGGGTATCGAGTTCGCGAAAGCTGGCGACGTCGAGTGTGAAGCCGCGGTCGGCGAGGCGGGCGGCGATGGCGTTGAGATTGGTTCGGAAGTTAGAAATATCGTGCATGGTTTTGTTCTGGGTGCGGGGCACTTACTGCGTTTGGTTTCGCCTCACTTCGTGCGCGCCATCTCCACGAGATGCTTGTCCGGGGATCGAGGTCCGCTCCCTTACGGTCGCGGGTCGGTGCGGTGGCGGAAGGCAAGTCCGCTCCCTTACGGTCGCGGTTCGGTGCGGGGGCGGAAAGCAGGTCCGCTCCCTTACGGTCGCGGTTCGGTGCGGTGGCGGAAAGCAGGTCCGCTGCCTTACGGTCGCGGTTCGGTGCGGAGGCGGAAAGCAGGTCCGCTCCCTTACGGTCGCGGGTCGGTGCGGGGGCGGAAAGCAGGTCCGCTCCCTTACGGTCGCGGTTCGGAGCGGTGGCGGAGGTTTGTGGGGAATGCGCTTTCATAAAAAGAATGCCCCGGCAGTCTGGCCGCCGGGGCCTCGGATGTTTGTCTCAGTCCCCTTGCTGACGCGCGGGGTTCAGTCCCCTTGCTGACGCGCGGGGTTCAATCCCCCTGCTTACGCGCGGAGCCTCGGGGTCGAGTTATCGCGACGAGATATCGACCCACGGCTGGCCGTCCGGCAGGCCGGTGTAATCGGCGCGCGGACGGATCAGGCGGTTGTTGCGATATTGCTCGAGGATGTGGGCGGTCCAGCCGGCCATGCGGCTGACGGCGAAGATCGGCGTGAACAGGTCGATCGGAATGCCCAGCGAATAATAGGTGGATGCGGAGTAGAAGTCTACGTTGGCGTTAAGCTTCTTGGATTCCTTGATGTTCTCTTCGATGAGCTTCGAGGTGGTGTACAAATCCATGTGGCCGGTGCTGCGGCCGAGGTCCTCGGAGAGTTTCTTAAGGTGGATGGCGCGCGGGTCGAGCGTCTTGTAGACGCGGTGGCCGAAGCCCGGAACCTTTTCCTTGTTCACCAGCATGCCCTTGACGTGGGTGATGGCTTTTTCCTGCGAACCGGCGTCGAGCAGCATCTTGATGACTTCTTCGTTCGCACCGCCGTGGAGCGGTCCGCGGAGCGCACCGATGGCGGAGGTGGCGGACGAGTAGATGTCAGAGAGCGTGGCGGCGGTGACGCGGCCGGCGAAGGTGGAGGCGTTGAATTCGTGGTCGGCGTGCAGGATCAGGGCGATGTCGAAGACGCGTTCCATCACGCTGTCGGGCTTTACGCCGTTCAAGGTGTACAGGAAATTGGCGGCGAAATCGAGCGACGGATCGCCGGGGACGACGGGCTTGTTCTTACGAAGGCGGTCGAAGGTGGTGGTGATAGTCGCGGTCTGCGACATCAGCTTGACGGCCTTGCGGGCGTTCGCTTCGGGCGACATGTCGTTCGCTTCGGGGTCGTACAGACTGAGCATCGAAACCGCGGTGCGCAGCACGTGCATGGGCGGCGCGGATCCGACGAATTTCAGAAAAGCTTCGACTTCCTTGGGAATTTCGCGGGCGGCCACGAGCTGCTGCTTGAGTGTCGCGAGCTCCGCCGCCTTGGGCAGCCGCAAGTTCCACAACAGGAAGATGACTTCCTCGAAGGTCGCCTTGTCGGCGAGCGTATGAATGTTGAATCCGTTGTAGCTCAGGACCCCCGCATCGCCGTCGATGAAGCAAATGCTGGATTCTGCCGCGATGATGCCCTCAAGGCCCGCACCGGAAACCGCCATGGTTCTTCTGATTCTCCGTTCCGTCGTGATTGACGCCGCTGTGATAGCGCTGTCTCTTTAGATGAGCGCGCATTCCAGGCGAAGTATTATTGTAGCCCTTCGCTTGCTGCATTGGGTTTACTGGTAATGCCTGAACAGGCAGTACCGGTTTGCCTGGTCAGGTGGGTTTAGAGAAATGGAATTCGCTGCGTACGGGTGACGCCGGCTGCGTTGGTGAAGGCGGCTTCGACACCGGCCACTTGGGTGGCGTCGCCGGAGACGGGAAAGGAGACGCGCATCTGAAACGCGCTGCCGACGCTGGAGGTCGAGAAGTAGGTCTTGAAGTTCGCGGTGAAGTCGGCTTGGATGGCTCCGGGATCGACGGCGCGGCCGGTGGAATCGAAGAAGGTGAAGCTGGCGGCACCGGCGGAATAGGTGTTGTCGAAGCCGGTGAGGCTGAGATCGAGAATGCCGATGCGGCGGGTCGCGGATACGGTGTCGATCAGAATCGGAGCGGGGGAGAGCGATACGGACAGGTCGTTCGAGACGGCTTGTCCGGTGATGGTGATTTGGAAGCGCAGCGTTCCGGCGGTGGTGCCGGTTTGGAAGACGGCGGCAGCATCGGCGCCGAAGCGCGCCTGGGTGTCACCGGCGGCGATGCTGAAGTTCGCGGAACGGGACGCGGTTTTGACGAATTGCACGGCGGGATCGGATGGGGCGGCGGCGATTCCGCTGTCGAAGAAGATCTGCAAGAGTCCGGCTCCGGCGACGGGTGAAGGTGCGTCGAGGCGGAGCGTAACCTGGTGCTGCTCGCCGTTCCGGATTTGCGTGGTGTCGAGGGAGACGGTGGGTTTCGGTAATGGGGGATCGAAGCCGAGTCCGCGAAGGACGTAGGTGCGTTGGTCCACGGTGAGGAGGCCGGCGAGGTCGCCGGTTCGGGTGGGCGCGAAGGCGATGAAGAATTCGAGCCAATCGCCGGGGGCTAGCGTAACGGGTCCGGCGGTGCCGCTGAAGGATTCGCCGCTGACGGCGGCTTTCGTCACTTTTAGTGGCGTTGTGCCGGGATTGTGTAGGAACATCGACTGCGCGACGGCTTGGCCGCGTTGGATGCGGCCGAGATCGATGGAGGCTCCGCTGGGCACGATGACGCGATTGCCGGAGATGTTTTGTGCGACGTCAGCGGCGAGGGTCGATGTTGCTCTGAGGATCACGCTGACGCTGTTCGCGGTGACGACGGCGCTGGACGAACCGGCGCTTGTCGAGGTGAAGCCGACGCGAAATTCCATGAAGGCGCCGGGCAGGAGCGCGTAGGGCAGCGTCGGACGCGAGGTAATGGTGAAGCCGGTTCCGGAAGCGGAGAGCGACGTCAGGTTGGCGGACGCGGTGCCGAGGTTCCGCACGTGAAAGCGGAGTTCGAGGCTGTCGCCGACGGCCACGGATCCGGCGTCGAACAGCGCGGACGCGGGTGTTTCGCGAGTACCGTCGAAGGTGGAGAGCTGGAGTTCGCCAAAGGCGGCGGTCGTGACGGCGAACAGGAGCGCCAGGCGTTTCATATTGGCTCCGGACTCGATTCTGGTAGTAGCGACATGACGTCGCGGTCGAGGCGCAGCGCGTACATCGATGTTGCCGTTGTGATTTGGAACGATGCGGGGGACATACTGGCGATGCTTTCGACGCGTTCGCTCAGGGTCCAATGCTTGGTGAGATGGGTCGAGTCGTCGATATAGAAGATGTCGGCGTCGGTGGAGTACAGGATTCCGTTGGGTAGAAGCAAGATCGCGGAGAGGTTGGTTTGCACAGGCCGGAGGCCTATGCCAACTTGCAGTGCTTCCTGCGAATAGACGGAGCCGTCAGCGGCGATTCGTAGACGCCAGATTTCGTCGTTGCGGCGGACGGCGAGGGTGACGGCGCTGGCGGAGCCGCCAATCGCGAGGACCGTTCCGTCGAAGGGGAGCAGGGGCAGGGGCAGGCTCTGCGCGTCCTTCGCATACGTCCACAGGGATTGATTGGAGGCGAAGTAGGCGAGCGTCGCGTTGAGGACGGCGGGTCCGGGAGGGGGATCGAAGCGGGCGAGTTCGCGGCCCTGGTCATCGAGTGCGAAAATGCCGCTGGCGGTTTGCATGATGCCTCCCTGGGAATCGAAGGCGAAGGCTAGAGCGGGTTCCGGGTGGACGGGGACGCCGGCCACATAGTTTCCGGCGAGGCCGGACAGTTGGCGGACGGTTCCGTCGCGCTGACGGACGAAGCCGGCGGAGGGCGCGGTGAGTTGCGCGGCCGCGTTTTCGGCCAGGATGGCGAAGGCCAGGCAGGCGAGCGAGGCTTGAAACGCTTTGTGGGTGAGAGTGGCGCGCGAGATCAAGTGCGGCTCCTTCTATTGAGGCTTATGGTTTGCCGAGAATGATGGACGGCGTTCCGATTTTCGGAGCGGTTGAAACGGTGGCGAATGCCGGCGTCGAGTTGTTTCCCGCAACCAGGCCGGCGGCCAACCCCGCACCGGCGACTCCGGCGGCGACCAGCAGGATGGTGGTCCATCGTTTTCCGTTGTGATACGCGTGTTCGGTGGGCGATTTCTGTGCGGCTGCGACCTTCGGACTCAGGACAACGTGCGTGACGGCGCCGGCGCGGGCCGGGTCCTTGAGGGCGGTGATGCGAACTTCCACCTGGCCGGCTGTTTTGTTCCAACGCATGCCCCATACGGCGGCGCGGCCGTCGGATTTGGTGACGACAACTTCGGCTTTCGCGCCATTCTCGAAAGTGCCGGAAGGTCCGTCATTGGGCAGAACGAAACTGACCGCGGCTCCGGCGACAGGGTGTCCGGTTTCGTCTGTAACCTGCACTGTGATGCCGTGAGTGGCGCGGGATCCGAGCCCGTAAACGACGCCCTCGCCATCGAGAATGCGGAGTTGAAGAACCAGGGGCAATGCCGCGGGCGCGACCGGCTGGTCCTGGGCGGCCATCTCGCGCGGGGAAAGATTCGAAACCCAAATCAGCGATCGGGCGAAGGCATCGTTTGCAGGGGAGGCCGCTTCAGCCAGGCCGGCCGTGGTCCACAGAATCAGCAGAACTCGCTTCACACTTTCTACGTGGGCGGCGCGGCGGATTATTCTCAGGTGGGATGGGGCGGAGGGCGGGTCGCTGAAATGCCGGTCCCGTGGCTGACGCTCGGGGTTCCATTTAGAGTTTGTGGGCGGAGGGCTAGAGAGCGTGGCCTTACGAGCTTTGTGGGAGGAAGTCCGCTCCCTTACGGTCGCGGTTCGGTGCTGATGTTAGTGAGCGCGGCCTGACGCGCCTCGGTTTCGCGGCTCGGTTTGGCGCCTTGGTGTTCTTTAAGAAATAGATCCACCGCGGACTCGGAGGGTGGCCGCGGTGGATCTTTCGAGGGTTCGGTTGGTAGCAACAGCTACATTTTTTGAATGGACTTCACATAGGCGACCAGGTTGGAGATCCGCATCTGGATTTCGCCTTCGTTTCCATGCGCCATGGCTGCGAACACACTGCCCCAAACCGGCATATCTTTCGAACCGTGAGCGGGCATTTCGTTATCGCCCTTGATGGCGGAATACACTTTCAGCTCGGGAAATTTACCACTATTCCGGGCCGTCAGGCTGGTGAGATCGGCTGGCGTCACTTTGAGCGCGGAGGCAGCCGGTCCGTTTCCGATCGCATCCTTGCCATGACAGGCGGAGCAGTAGGAGGCGAACATTTCCTTGCCGGAGGCCGGCGAGGTTTGTGAGGGAGAGACTTTCTTAACTGCGGGCTGGGCGCTCAGGATCGTGGTCGCAAATAGCGCGCAGACAATTGCCAGGCGACGGAGCATGTTGATTAACTCCTCCTTCTTCGGGGTAAGCTATGGCAGGTCTTGTGCCAAGTGCTAAGTGGTTGAAACGAGGGAAGTGCGTCGTTTAGTTGCCTTAAATCCTGGTGTTTAGGCGCAGCGCTTTGTGGGTTTCGTTCGGGATTGGGTGTGGGCGCGCAGGCGGATGAGTTAAATCCCCTCGGGGATAGAGGGAACAAGTACGGTTCCTTACAGTCGCGGCTTGATGCCGCTGGGTGGTGATATCACTATAAACAGCGCCTGTCGATCTTGGGGTCACCGGCCGCACCGCCGTGGGCGGTTGATTGGATTGAGGGAGCGCGATCTTACGAATTTGTGTGAGATCGCGCGGAATCCTAGAGTATTAGAACCGGAAGTCCCGTCGCTTACGCTCCGGGTTCAAGCCAGGTGGGGATTTAGTGAGCGACGGCATTACCGATCGCGCCTTGGATTTGCGAAACGAAGCGACTTGTTGGCGTCCGCTTCTCGGATTCGGGTTTACGAAACGAAGCCACTTGTTGGCGACGGGGTGGATCGGCGGGCTCGGTTAGGCGGTCTCTCTTAAGCGGACGCTCTTAGAAGGTTGCGATGGGATTCAAAGGGGAGCCGGTTCCTCCCCTTACGGCCATGGGAGCCGCAGTCAGGAGGAAGGCCCAGCGCTTGCGGTCGGCGGCGGCTTTCGACACGGCTTCGAGATCGCAATTGTCGAAGATATGGACTCCCATTGCGACCAGCAGCAATTGATGAATCGGCAGCGTCACGCCCGGAACCTGCGACGGAGTGACGTCGCTTGCTACATCCGATCCGACCATGGCGACGTCGCGATCGCGGAGCCACTTTGCGCAGGACGCATGCATGCCGGCGGCATTCCGGCCCGCGTCCCACGGACCCTTTTCGGCGCGGCGTGCCCAGCGTCCGGTGCGAATGAAGACGACATCGCCGGGCGACACCTTCACGCCAGCTTGCTTTTCCCACGCCGATAGATCTTCGGGATAAATGGGCGTTCCTGGCTCCAGGTACTCGACGCCCTTGAGGCGCGCGATGTCCATCAGGATGCCGCGCGTCATCACGCCTTGCTTCGCGTTCAAGATGGCCAGCTTGCCCGCGCCCGCCTTGGTCACCTCGGTTTGCGGGAAGCCGTTGTACATTTTGCCTTCGTAGAACATGTGGCAAAGCGCATCCATGTGAGTGTGCGCGTAGCCGTGATAGTTGACGGCAATGGAGTCGAGCGCGAAGCTGCCGGCGAGGATCATCGTATGGGTGAACGGATTGGCATTGTCGGCGGCCTTTTCGGTTTCGATGTCATGCGCGAGTGAAACCGGATAACCGTCTTTCACCAGATTCAAGGCCTCTTTGCGTTTGGCGGGCGTGATGAGATTGAGCGCTCCGAGCTGGTCGTCTTTGCCCCAGCGGCCCCAATTCGAAAGCTCTTTCATCCAGCGGTCGACGTCGGCCTTGACCGTTATGTGATCTTCGGCGTACGCGGAACCGGCGAGCAGGAGCAAGGAGAGAACGATGCGCATGCGCTTACCGGTCTCGCTGTCCGCCCGATCGCGGAGCCGCTGGAACTTCGGCGGCAGTGTGCTTTTCAAAGAAATCGAGGCCGGCCTTGTTGACCTGTTTCTTCACTTGGATGACGTTGCCGAAGACGAGCGAAGCGTCGCTCGCGGCGTCGTAGCCCGGCCACTTCGGCAGGCCTTTGCCATTGGGATTGCCGGTGGCGGCGAAGTTCACCCAATAGCTCGACATGGCGTCAGAGAGTTTGCGGTCGGTGTCTTCCCACGAACGCGTTGGCGCCAGGTTGCCGAAAACGTAGGCGATTTCGGCCGCGTGATACGAGCGCAGCGTGGCGCTGGTTTTCCCGGGAGGAATGCGCGTGAAGTAATAAAGATACGCCGGAGCCTTGCCGGACTTGGTTTGCTCGCGCGCCCAGGTCCGCATCTGCAGGCCCATGCCGGCGTCCTTGGTGCTGTCGTAATAGGCGTCGAAGGTTTGGGTATCCGTGGCCACTGGATAGACCTTGGCGAACTCGTCGAAGGCTTTGCCGTAGCGCGATTTCAACTGGTCGCGGACCGTGGCGGCGGTCGCGTTGGCGGGCAGGGGAGCGAGCACGCGGGTCTCGTCGGCGTTGTAGCCGGCGATGACGGGCACGTCGTTCTGCTTCGCTTGCGCGAACACGGCGGACACGTCTTGTTTGAGGAAGTAGCCATCGACGCACGGACGCGCTCCGGCCATCTTCATGACTTCGTCGGTGGACTTTGCGCGCAGCGAGGCGAGGTCGCCTAGCTTGGCACCGGTTTGTTCCACTTCGGCGAGCGTGATTTTGCGGCCGAAGTTCGCGCCGCTTTCTCCGATGACGCGGTGGAAGAGACCTTTCGCGAGGGGCGACGCCATCAGGAAATTAACGGCGCTTGAGCCGGCGGATTCGCCGAAGATGGTCACGCGCTTAGGGTCTCCGCCGAACGCGGCGATGTTCTTCTCGACCCATTGCAGCGCAGCGACCATGTCGAGCAGACCGTAGTTGCCGGATGAATGATTGGGAGATTCGCGGGTCAATTCCGGATGGGCGAAGAAGCCGAAGGCGCCGAGGCGATAGTTGACGGTGACGATGACGGCGCCTTTGGCGGCAAGGATTTCGCCGTCGTAGGTGGGGGTCGCGCCGGAGCCGCGGGTGTAGCCTCCGCCGTGGATCCAAACCATGACGGGACGCTTGACGTTGGCGGAGTGCGACGCGGTCCAGACGTTGAGATAGAGGCAGTCTTCGCTGCGCGGGAAAGCCGACTGGTAATAGGGCGAGGTTTCGGGATAGAGGGCCTGCGGGCAGGATGGGGCGAATTCACTAGCGGGTTTGATACCGGTCCAGGAGGCGGCGGGTTGAGGCTCCTTCCAGCGAAGGTCGCCGACGGGCGGCGCAGCGTAGGGGATTCCTTTGTAGACGCGGACTTTGTCATTCTTGCCGGGAACGCCGGCGAGGATTCCGTTTTGCGTGGGGATCGGCGCGAAGATACCGGCGATGGCCGGCGCCGCGGTGAGGAGGGCGAATACGACACGGTTCATGAAGGGAGCTCCCGGGGTCCGCGATCCGGACTACCAGAGCATAGAACATCGGGGAGGATTTCGGAAGCTGTCGTGGAGTGGTTTGTCGCCCGACTTGCTCCTTCGGACCTTGTCCGCGCCCGACTTGCTCCTTCGGAGCTTGTCTGCTTCCGACGTGCTCCTTCGGAGCTTGTCCGCTTCCGCCGTGCTCCTTCGGAGCTTGTCCGCTGCCGTCGTGCTCCTTCGGAGCACTTTGGGCTCGGCTCGGATTTGGCGCTTGCTGCTACGGCGGCTTGCGTTGTTGCGGGTGGTTTTGATTTCGGGCACAGGCCGGAGGCCTATGCCACTTGGCTAGGCCACTTCTATTTCAGATCGGGTGGTTTGGCGGCTAGGATTTGCGCGACCGGCATTCGGAGGGAGCCGATCTTGCCGGTGGTTTTGTCTTGCATCAGAACGCGGACCTGCTTCACGTCCTTCGCGGGCTCGACGCGCTTGGCGATCAGCATTCCTTTTTGCAGGATGGCCTTGTACTGATCGTCGGTGAGGTTGATCTTGAAGGCCTCACTTAAGTTGCCGACGATCTTCTGGTCGGCGCCGACCTGGAGGATCATGAGCTGGGCTTTGCCGGTCCATTTCTCGCCGATCTTCTCGAGCTGCAGGTCGTGGGCATCGATCAGCATGGTGAGTTGCAGCGTGCCCGGTTTGGGCTCGTTGACGACATCGACTCTCGTGGACACGGCGATTTCGGTGAGGTCGAGCGGACCGACGGCGGCCGCTTTCAAATCGTCGAGTTGCTGTTTATCGGTGGGCACTGGCGAGTCCACGGCCAGATAGCCTTTGCGGTAGCGGACGTCCACGCCCGAACGAGCGACCTTCACTTTCAGCTCGTGGAATTTTCCATCGAGCTCCTCCGATGCCGGATAGAAGCCGAGCGTATAGGTAAGCTCGGCGTCCTCGGTGGCCTTCACGATCGCTCCGCGAATGTCGTTGGTGTTGTAGAACGCCTTGCCGCCGGTGCGGGAGGCGATTTCGTCCATGGTGTCGAGGCCGGTGGGACGAAAGTTGATCTTTGGAGGCGGGGCACCGGCACGGATACTGCGACTCGGGGCGGCGGCGGTCATGGATTTCGGAAGGCCGACCAAGCCGCGGGCATCCACGGGATAGACGGCGAGGTTGGCCTGATTGAGGCGCCGGGTGGCGCGTTGAATTTCGTCACTGAAAGTACGTTGCTCGTTGGTGCCGCCCATGGGACCGTCGAGGCCGATAGAGAAGGGAAAGCTGCCGGAAACCCAGACGAGATTCTTGCGGCCGGGCACGCTGCTGACGTGGCGCGCGATGGCCTCGAGGGCTTCGGTCGTGCGGCGGACGCGATCGACAGTGTAGAAGTCCGAGATCTTCTGATTGGCGCCGTTCAGGAAGTCGTCGATAGCGGTTCCGGTGTCGCTGACATCCGGCTCGGAGGCGTCGAGGTGGCCGATATTCTCGCCCTTCGAGCGCGCGATGGCGGCGCGCAATTGATCGTAGTCGCTGGTGAAATCGTGAAGCACTCGGAGAGTGCCGCCGAGGACGTAGAGCGCGATGCGGTCCTCGCGGTGAAGGGACTCGAGAAATTGAATGACGGCTTTGCGCGCGTAGGCTTGATCGGCGATGGGCGTGTTGAGTCCGTCGAGCAGGACGACGGTGACGTTGTTGGCCGAGGTGGCGTCGCGGTCCATCTGGTTCGAGAAGATGTTGGGGGGAAGCTTGGCGGCTCCGGTGGGGGCGGGCGTGTTGGCGGAGGCGGCGACGGAGAAGGATGCGATGGTGCGCGGCTTGCCTTGCTCGAGCAGCGTGAAGTCTTCCTTTTTGAGATCGCTGACGGGGCCTTTTTTGTCGCGCACGATGACGTTGACCTGCACCATGCGGGTGGTGATCTTGATGGTCGGCGCTTCCTGCGGGGTCAGGGGGAGTGCGGCGGCCAGCAGGAGGATCGTCTGGGATCGCATGTCCGCAGTGTAACCCGCGGTATGAACTCGGAATTAGCCTTCGAGATTCAATGCGATTTTGATAGCGAGGTCCAGTTCCCTGGTTTTTACCTGGTTCAGTTTGCCAAGCCCTGGTAATCGAGGACGTCGGAGGCTTCGGCGTTGAGAGCAGCCGCTTGGGAGTTCAGGATGGCAGCGTCTTTCGCGTCGCGTTTTGCTTTGGCGAGCCGATCGAGATATTCGCGGGAAGCGCGCTCCAGAAAGGCGGAGCGGTTGTTGTCGATGCGGTCGATCCGGCGGACGAGGTCTTCCGGGAGTGTGATGGATGTCTTGACTCGCACAAGATAATCGTGCTACCCCACGTGGTCGTGAGTTTTGCCGGTGAGGTGGTGACGCGCTTACACCGCGGCACTTCGTGCGGCTTGGTGCGCGCAGTGTAACCGGCGATTGCGTTCCGCTTGGTCCGCGGCTCGGATTCTTTGCTGGATTTCTCGACTTCGTCTCACTTCGTTGGCGGTTCTGTTTCGTTTGGCCGCTCACTTCGTTGGCGGTTCTGATCGTCGCGTTCTCTCTTCACAGACGGTGCGGGCAGTCGTGGTTCGTGTCCGCGCCGGTATACGAGGATGGTCCGGCGGTATTCGAGGACCACGGTTCCGTCCTGCTTGAAGCCGGTAGTCTTGATTTCGACGAGGCCCATGTGGGGGCGGGATTTAGAATCGCGAATGTTCAAGATTTCGGTTTGCGCGTAGATGGTGTCGCCTTCGAAAACCGGCGCCGGCATGCGAACTTCGTCCCAGCCTAAGTTCACGGCGTATTGCGAGACGTCGGCGACGGAGAGTCCGGTGACCAAAGCCAAGGTGAAGGTGGAGTTTACGAGAGGCTTTCCGAATTCTGTTTGCGCTGCGTAGTGGGCATCGAAATGGATCGGATTCGTATTGCAGGTGAGCAGCGTGAACCAGGAATTGTCGGTGGCGGTGATGGTGCGTCCAAGGGCGTGGCGGATGAGTTCGCCGGGACGAAAGTCTTCGAAGCAGCGTCCGCGAGGCATTTCGTTGGGCATTGGATGCATTTCGGATTCTCCGGATTAGGCGCGCGCTCGCTTTAGAGTGGCCTGCGCCATACGGAGGCTGGCGGCGTCGATCATCTTTCCGTCCATGTTGGCGGCTCCTCGGCCAGCGGATTTCGCTTCGGCCCAGGCGTCGATAATTCTCCGCGCTTTTTCGAGTTCCGTCGTGGAGGGCGAAAAAATCTCGTTGCTCATGGCGAGTTGATTGGGATGGATGCACTGTTTGCCGTCGAAGCCCATGGCGCGGGCGATGCGGCAGGAGCGTTCGAAACCAGCGGAATCCTTGAACCCAGCATACGGGCCGTCCATGGCGCGAAGCCCGCTAGCGCGCGCGTTCGCGACGATCGAATGCATCACGGCGTGCCAGCGATGACCGGGGTAGAGGGCGTCGTTTTCATCCATTTCTCCGATCGCCGAAGCGGGCATTCGCATGGAAGCCGCGTAATCGCCGGGCCCGAAAATCAGGCCTTCCAACCTGGGGGACGCGGTTGCGATTTCACTGACGTTGACGAAACCGGCGGCGGATTCAATTTGCGCTTCGATACCGATAGGTCTGGCGAAACCTTTGCCAGTTTCGATTTGCGTGAGCAAAGTGTCCACGAATTCGACGTCGAAGGCGGAGCTGGCTTTCGGAAGTATGACGAGATCGATGCGATCGCCAACAGCTTCGACGACGTCCACGAGGTCGCGATAGGCGTGGGCGCTGTCCATCGCGTTCATGCGGAACTTGCGGATCTTGGTTCCGAAGTCGAGAGTGTTCAGAGCGGCGATCACGTGAGCGCGGGCCGAGGGTTTTTCGTTCTCCGCGACAGAATCTTCGAGGTCGATGCAGATGGCGTCGGCGGAGCTGGCGGCGGCTTTCGCGATCATCGACGGATTCGAGGCCGGCACGAAGAGCATCGATCGCTCCACGCGGACGGGGACTGCGTGAGGTTCAAAGCGCGGCATCGTTCTCCATTGTCATGCCAAGTTCGCTGAGGATTTCAGCGGTGTGCTGGCCGAGCGCCGGCACCGCGCCCATGGTTGGCGGGGCGTGCAGGATATTGTGCGGCGGCAGCAACGCGGGAATCGTACCGGTTGGCGTGTCAACGATTGTCCAGCGGGCACGCGCATCGAGCTGCGGGTGCGCGGCGACGGCGGCGACATCGTTGACGGAGCCGGTTGCGAGGTCGGCTTTCTCGAGCCACCCCATGACTTCTGCGCGCGAGTGCTGCTGAAAGCGGTCCTCGATGCGACTCTCGAGTTCCGCGCGATGTTCGAGACGGAGGGCGTTGAGCTTGAAGCGCTCGTGATCGGCGAGCGCGGGTTCCGCCATAACGTGTTCGCAGAAGCGCCGCCATTCGCGGTCACTCTGGATGGCGAACATGACAGCGCCGTCCGCGCAGGCGTAGGCTCCGTAGGGCACGATCATGGCATGGCGCACGCCAACGCGCTCGGGCGTCTTGCCGGCGCCGAGCCAAACGTAGAGCGGCGGCATCATCCATTCGGAAAGGCATTCGAGCATCGAAATATCGATGCGGTCGCCCTCGCCGGTTTGGGTCCGCTTGAATAGCGCGGCAAGGATCGACGAATAGGCGTAATGGCCGGAGGCGATATCGGCGACGGAGACCCCGACTTTTGCGGGCGCGTTGGCGGATCCGGTCAAGCCGACAACGCCGGATTCCGCTTGCACCAGCATGTCGTAGGCTTTCTTGTCGCGGTAGGGTCCGTCGGGGCCATAGCCCGAGATCCCGCACCAAATCAAGCGCGGCGATTTCGCGTGCAGAGCGTCCCAGCCGAAGCCCATGCGATCGACACCGCCGGGCGCGAGATTGTGCAGAAACACGTCCGCGCGATCGATAAGACGCGCGCAAACGTCGAGGTCGCGCGGCGTTTTCAGATCGAGGGCGATGCTTCGTTTGCCGCGATTCAACCAGGCGAAGTAAGCGGAAATTCCGTTGAGCACGCCGTCGTAACTCCGAGCTGGATCGCCTTCGCCGGGCCGCTCGATCTTGATGACGTCGGCACCGAGGTCCGCGAATTGCCGGGAGCAAAAGGGTGCGGCGACGGCTTGCTCGAGGGCGAGGACGCGGAGTCCGCGGAAGGGCAGATGGTTACTCATGGGCTGGCGTGAGATGGCGGAACAGCTTCGACATATCGTCGCAGTCATCCATGCGGTGAAGCGCGTCGAGAGCGTTTCGGACGGCTTCGGGGCCGCAGCGGGGTTCGACGAGGGCGGCGAATTTGGTTTCCAGTTCTTCCGTGGATACGCTGTTTTCGGGGTTGCCGCGCGGGAAGTCGGCTTCGACCCGCAGTTTCGTTCCATCGATTCGCGTGATGGTCAGGCGCGCGGGCCACGCGCGCGGATACATGGCGGTGAGGTCGTCATCAACAACCACGGTGGTCCGCGAGAGGAGGCGGCGGATGTCTGGATGGTTCGGACCGTCGGCGTCGAAGCGATCGGTCGAGAACTGCCCGAGGCCGACGCGTCCTTCTTGCAGCGCGACTGCGACACAGTAGGCGACGCTGAACTTTCCTTGATAAGGCGTCGAAGGATTCGAATTCTTGACGATCTCGTAGCCGGGTCCGTAGAGGCGGATGTCGATGTGCGCGATGTGATCGAACGCCTGCCCGGCGGACCATTGCTGTTGCTGGCGCAGGGCGATGGCGGAATCGATAGCGGTGTGCGTGTGAGCGCAGCAGGAATGGAGCTTGTAGCAGTTCTCGGAAATCTTCCAATGTTGGCCCAAGCCTTCGGTGATGCGGGTTTCGTCGAACGACTCGCTCATGGCGCGGAAGAAGCCGCGCTCGCCTTCGAGAATGCGCGAGGCGCCGGTGAATCCGGCCTTGGCGAGATCGGCTGAGAGAACGCCGTTGAAGGCGGCCTTGCCGGGGTGCAGGTGCTTGCTCATGGTGGCGTCGGCGTTGAACTCCCAGAGCCCGGCGGCTTGGGTTCCGGCGCTGCCGAGAGCATCGAGCATTTGTTTCGCGTCGAGGCGGAGGAGCGATGCGGCGGCCGCGGCGGCTCCGAAAGTGGCGGCGGTTCCAGTGGGATGCCAGTAACGATAATGGCTGGGGTTGACGGCGTCGCCGACGCGCAGGGCGGCTTCGTAACCGATCGCGACGGCAAGCAGGAAATCGCGGCCGGTCGCGTGTTCGCGTTCGGCGACGGCAAGGGCCGCGGGGATTACCGGCGCGGCTGCATGGACGGTGGAGGTCTTGTGGATGTCGTCGAATTCGAGGATGTGCGAGGAGACTCCATTGGCAAGTGCGGCGACGGCGGCGGAGGCGCGGGTGGAGGAGAAGACGGTGGCTTCGCTGGAGGCTCCGAGGGTTTTGGCGATCTGTTGCGCTATGCGCGCGGGCGGCTCGAGGGATCCGGCGAGGACGGAACCGAGCCAATCGAGGACGGCGCGGTGGGTATGGTTGACGACCTGCGACGGCAGGTCCTCGAAGCGGGCTCCGGCGAGGACCTCGGCGAGGAGGCGCGAACAACCTGGTGAATCACTCATTATCGAATCCGCTTCGTTAGTGTAGCGATCTGCTTGCGGTCTGTGCGCGCAGAAGTCGACTTCTTAACGGTCGGGGCTGAGGTGAGAGCGCGCGACCTTGCGAGTCAGTTTGGAATTACAGGTCCCGTTGCTTATGCTCCGGGTTCAATCCGATGCGGGGCTATTGGCAAGCGCGCCCTCACGAGTGGGTGGGAAGGAGGTCCGCTTCCTCACGGTCGCGGTTCGGTGCTGAAGGCGGAGTCCGCTTCCTGACGGTCGGGGTTCGGTGCTGAGGGCGGAGTCCGCTTCCTGACGGTCGGGGTTCGGTGCTGAGGGCGGAGTCCGCTTCCTGACGGTCGCGGTTCGGTGCTGAGGGCGGAGTCCGCTTCCTGACGGTCGCGGTTCGGTGCTGAGGGTGGAGTCCGCTTCCTTACGGTCGCGGTTCGGTGCTGAGGGCGGAGTCCGCTTCCTGACGGTCGCGGTTCGGTGCTGAGGGCGGAGTCCGCTTCCTGACGGTCGGGGTTCAAGCCGGGACTTGCGCAGGCTCAGCGCGGGAGACCACCATTTGATGCACTAAACTTGACCGAGAGACTTCATGAAGACCAAACTCCATCTGCGAAATCTTCTTGCGCTGTTGCTTCTGGGGGCGACCGGCTTGTGCGCCGCCGATCGTGACGAAGCCAAGCGCTGGGCCCAACGCGCGGAGAAGATCACGATCGTTCGCGACGACTGGGGAATCGCGCATGTTTACGGCAAGACCGACGCGGACGCGGTGTTCGGAATGGTGTATGCGCAGGCGGAAGACGACTTCAACCGAGTGGAGACGAACTACTTGAATTCGATGGGTCGGCTTGCGGAAGCGGAGGGCGAGTCAAAGGTGTATCAGGATCTGCGGATGAAGTTGTTCATCAGTACGGATGCGATGAAGGCGCAATACGCGGCGAGTCCGGCGTGGCTGAAAGCGCTGATGGATGGCTTCGCAGACGGCCTGAATTATTTCCTACTCAAGCATCCGGAAGTGAAGCCGTTAGTGATCAAGCGGTTTGAACCTTGGATGGCGTTGTCCTTCACGGAGGGCAGCATTGGCGGCGATATCGAGCGGATCCGGTTGGATGATCTGAAAGCGTTTTACGGGAAGAATGCGGCCGCTGCGCATGCGTCGACGCGGAGGTCGCGAGGGAGCGGACTGCTGCCGCTCAACGAGGACTCGGAGCCGCGCGGATCGAACGGCGTCGCGGTTGCTCCTTCGAATACAGCGAACAAGCACGCGCTGTTGCTGATCAATCCGCACACCTCGTTTTTCTTCCGCTCGGAATTGCAGATGGTCAGCGAGGAAGGCCTGAATGCGTATGGCGCGGTGACGTGGGGGCAGTTTTTCATCTATCAGGGATTCAACGAGCGGGCGGGTTGGATGCATACATCGAGCGGCGTCGATGCGGTGGACGAATATTTGGAAACCGTGACGAAGAAGGGAACCGGCTTCGTTTATAAATTCGGGAGCGAACAGCGTCCGGTGACGGCGAGCGAAATCGTGGTGCCTTATAAGACGGCCAGCGGCATGGCGGAGAAGAAATTCACGGTATACCGGACGCATCATGGGCCGATCATTCGTGAGGAAAACGGGAAATGGGTCGCGGTCCGCTTGATGCAGGAGCCGGTGAAGGCACTGATGCAATCGTATTCACGGACGAAGGCGAAGAACTACAAGGCGTACCGCGAGACGATGGAGCTGAAAGCGAACTCTTCGAACAATACGATCTTCGCGGACGCCGACGGCGACATCGCTTATTTCCACGGCAACTACATTCCAAAGCGGGACACGCGGTTCGATTTCACGAAGCCGGTGGATGGCAGCAATCCGGCGACGGATTGGCAGGGGCTGTTGTCGATCGATGAGAGTCCGACGCTGCTGAATCCGCGAAGCGGGTGGCTGTACAACACTAACAACTGGCCCTGGTCGGCGGCGGGAATGAGCAGTCCGAAGCGGTCGGATTATCCGGTGTATGTGGAGAGCGGCGGCGAATCGGCGCGCGGGTTGCATGCGATTCGGGTGCTCGAGAATACGAAGAACTTCACGCTCGAGTCGTTGGTGGCGGCAGCATATGACAGCTATCTGCCATGGTTTGAGAAGACGATTCCGGCGTTGGTGAAGGCGTGGGACGCGGCTCCGGCGGGGCCGATGAAGGCGGATCTGGCTGAGCAAATCGCGCTGCTGCGGAAATGGGATTACCGGTGGGGCGTGACGTCCGTGCCGACTTCGCTGGCTGTGTTTTGGGGCGAGGATATTCAACGGCGCGTTGCGAGCGACGCGAAGCAAGCGAAGCTTTCGGTTGAAGATTTCGTGAGTAGCAAGGCGGCTCCGGAAGTGCTGCTGCAGGCGCTGTCCGCGGCTTCGACGAAGTTGGCGTCGGATTTTGGAAGCTGGAAAACGGCGTGGGGCGACATCAACCGCTTTCAGCGCCTGACGGCGGACATGGTGCATCCCTTTAACGACGCGGGTGCTAGCATTCCGGTGGGATTTACGTCGGCGGTTTGGGGATCGTTGGCGTCGTTTGGGGCGCGTGCGTATCCGGGGACGAAAAAGTGGTACGGAACCAGCGGCAACAGCTTCGTCGCGGTGGTCGAATTCGGAGATCGAGTGCGGGCGAAGGCGGTAACGGCGGGCGGCGAAAGCGGCCAGGTGGGCAATCGCCACTTCAACGATCAAGCGAAACGATATAGCACCGGCGATCTTCGCGATGTGTATTTTTATCGCGAGCAACTCAAGGGTCACACCGAACGCGAATATCATCCCGGGCAGTAACAGGCGTGGGATCGATTTCACGCCGGACTTTGTTGTTCACTGCGATTGCTGCACGGCGGGGCGATGCGGAGGCTCGCGTCCACGGGAAGCCGAAGGCGTTATCCAAAGACGCGATTACCGAGGACTGGCCGTCGTTCCTCGGACGAGCGCACAACGCGGTTTCGGCCGAGACCAAACTGACGCGCGCGTTTCCGCCGGCTCTGGTGTGGGAAATGCCGAAGGGCACGGGCTACGCATCGCCGGCGATTTTGGGCGATTCGCTGGTGTTTCTGCATCGGATTGGCGGCGAGGAAATCGTCGAGTGCATGCATCCGGAAACCGCGGCGACGCGCTGGCGCTTCCGGTATGCAACGGCGTTTGAGGATCGTTTCGGGTACAACAATGGTCCGCGAGCGAGTCCCGCGATCGACGCAGGCCGCGTGTACACGATGGGCGCGGAGGGCGTTCTACACTGTCTCTCGCTCGCGTCTGGCGGCGTGATCTGGAAGAAGGATTTGCGGACAGCCTACAAGGTGCGGCAGGATTTCTTCGGCACCGCTTCGACGCCGCTGATCGAAGGCGGAATGCTGATCGTGAATGTGGGCGCTCCGGGCGGGCCTTGCGTGGTGGCGCTGGATAAGACGAGCGGGGTCGAAATATGGCGGGCTGGAAAAGACTGGGGACCGAGCTATGCTTCGCCGGTTCCAGCGGTTGTTCACGGAAAGCGAACGCTGGTTGTGTTCGCGGGCGGGGAATCGGATCCGCCGAGCGGCGGCTTGCTGGCGATCGACGCGGCCAGCGGTAAAGTGCATTTCGCGTTTCCGTGGCGGAGCCGCAGCCGCGAATCTGTGAATGCGTCGTGCCCGGTTGTATTCGATAACAAGGTCTTCGTTTCGGCGAGCTATCGAACCGGCAGCGCACTCCTGGAAATCCAGCCGGATTTCAAGCCGAAGACGCTGTGGACTACGCAGGAGGCCGGACTGCATTTCAACACGGCGATCCATCAGGGCGGTTATTTGTACGGCTTCGATGGGCGCAACGAGCCGGACGCGTCGCTGGTATGTCTCGATGCGGCGACCGGGAAAGCCGCCTGGCGCACGGCGCCGGAATGGAACGAGACGTTCGCGGTCCGGGGTGAACGCCAGACGCAGCAATTGGGCACGTATCGCGGATCTTTGCTGCACATCGACGGGCAGTTCCTTTGTGTTGGCGAAATCGGGCATTTGCTGTGGATGGACTTATCGCCGAGGGGTTATAAGGAAGTGGCGAGAACGTGGCTGTTCGCAGCGCGCGAATCCTGGGCGTTGCCGGTGGTCTGCCGCGGGTTGTTGTATGTCACCCAAAACACCCGCGACATGGTGCAGGGGACCGGACCCCGATTGCTGTGTTACGACCTTCGGGCCTAAGCGCTGCCGAGCCGTGGCGGGTGTGCGAACCACTATGATATTGAGGATGGCGCGCCTTTCGAGGACGCGCCGCAAAGGATCTTATGTCGACAGCCGCTGAACCTGTAGTCATTGACGTAGACAAGTTGCTGGCGCCCGTCTCGGAAGACAATCCGGTGGGCGTCGAGCTGGGCAAATCGGTGATGATTGCCGAGATTGAAGAGCGCCGCAAGTCGATCCTCGGCGGAGTGAACGAGGCCACCGAGCCAGGTATGGAGGTGGATCAATCGGCACTGGTCGCGATGCGCAAAAGCGAATGGCGCGATATGGAGCGCCAGTTAATCTCGGTATTTCCGAAGGGCAAAGACCTGCAGGTGTGTGTCGCGCTGGTCGAAGCCGCGGTGAATCGCGCGGGATGGCCGGCGATTGCGCAAGGCTTTCGGCTGGTTCGTGAAGCGCAGCAACAATATTGGGAGACTTTGTATCCGCAGGCGGATCTTGAGGATCCGGATGGACCGTACCTGCAGAGGCTGACGCTGCTCGAACGGTTGGATCAGGATAGCCGCTTGCCGCTGGCGATCCGGCAGATTCTGGTGACGGACGCGCGAGCGGACAAAGATTATTCCTGGGCTGATTACCGCCAGGCGGAAATGCTTCGCGAGTCGAAGCCGGGCAAGGACGAGAACGCGGACGAGCGCCGCGCGATGGTCGAGGAGAAGTTTCGCGTCATCGACGTTTCGGTGACGAAAACCAGCCTGGCCTACTACGAACGGCTTTTCGGATACCTGGACGCGGCGGCGAGCGAGATGGACCAGCTGATTGCGTTCATCGACGAGAAGTATTCCGAGATGCCGGAGGCCGATCGTCCGAACTTCCGTAATATTCGGAGTACGCTCGACGAATGCCGGAATTTGGCGACGCGCTTCTTTCGCAAAAAAGGCGGCAAATTCCCGCATGAAATCGAGGAGGAATCGGCTGGCACGGGAAGTGAAGAGCAGGGCGAGGCAGGTTCCGGTGGCGGAGGCGGTGGAGTTTTCATCGGCGGCGACGTCACGGAAATTCTGGGCCGCGCACTCAGCCAGATGCGGGCGCGAGAGAAACACAATCCGGCGGTCTATCTCATCGAAGAGGCGATTCGCTGGAGTAGGATGCCGATCGGGCAATGGTATCTCGAGGCGTCGAGCGATCCGCACATGTCGGGGTTCATCTCGAAGCTGATGTCGGCGGAGGCGGGCGCTTCTTCGGAGACCACCGAATAGAGTTTCAAAAGAGAAATTGGCCCGTCTTCGCTTGCGCGGGACGGGCCATTGTTATTGGGCGAAGCGAAGATTGTCGCTTAATTCTGGTCCTGATCGTCGTCATTCGCGCCCGGCACGGCACCGGCTCCGCGTCCGGCTGCACGGCCTACGTCGAGGCTCTTGTAGTGGAACATGGCGTTGAAGAGCAGGAAGTAGCTGCCCTGGGTTTCGTTGCGCCACATCGGATTGTTGGCGAACAGCAGCACGTGACCTTTGCCGCGCGGGACGTCAACAACAGCGGGCTTGCCGGCGAGGTCGCGTCCGCCTGCGAGCATACCGGACACAAGCAGGTCGCGTTCTTCGGCGAAGCGGACGATGACGCGGGGCCGCGTCGCCGGATCCGGCATCATGCCGTTGGCGCGAAGCTGTTGCGCGATGTCAGGATCGAGACCGTCTTCGGTCGGACGCGCGCGCTCCGGCGGAGCGACGAAGGCGCGCCCTTGCGGGACGTCGGGATCGGTCACGGTGCCTCGTCCAGTGGCCCGGCCGGCAACGTCCGGACCGCCGAAGCCGCGTCCGCCGCCACCGCCAAAGCCACCGAAGCCGCCCAAGACACTGGTGTTCAGGATCGGCGCCTGGTTGAAGTACACCGCGAGCTTGTCCCCGTAGCCGTAGGCGATGGGGCTCTTCTTGTCCGCGATGTTCGAAAGCAGAATGGTGCCGCGCGCCTGCAGCGTGGGCGAGGCCTGAATGCTGACGCCGTCGATCAAACCGAAATCAATCGGAATCGCCGCAGTCCCTTGAATGAAGACCATGAGGCCGCCTTCGTCGATGAACTTCTGCACGTTCACCATGCCTTCGAGGCCCATGCCGCCGCGCATATCGTCGGTCTGGTCGGGGGAGTTTCCGAAGTTGGGCGTGAGGGCGGACTGCTTCCACGGAATCGGATCCTTGCCGCTGATTCCGTTCACAATGCGCTGCGACGTGCCGCGGACGGGTCCGAAAATGAGGACGTCCCACTTGCTGCGCAGGTTCGACGTGTTCTTCAGAGTGTGGTCGGAGATGTAGTCGAACGGAATCTTCAGCTGGTCGAAGGCGACCCGATACCAGCCCTCGTCCTGCGTGTTGGTCCAGGTGTGGATCAACGCGATTCGCGGAGCAGCGACTTCGTGGGTGGCCACTTTTGGCGCGGCGGACACGGCGTGGGCGATGAGACCGAGTTCCTTCGCGGACGCTTCCATCGCGCCCCGGTCGCCTTCTGAAATCAGGAACGAGCCGGCGCTGAACTTCCTGCCGTCCGCTTCGAAGGCCTCTTCGGCGGCCAGCATTTTGACGTTCTTGAAGCGGTAGCGGAAGGTGGCAAGCGTGTTGTCGGTGTTGTTCTGCACGAGCAAAGTTCCGCCGGAACCGGTGACGGTGCCCGTTGCCTTCACGCTGTCCGTGATCATCGACATCGGCGCCTTGAGAATGGCGGTGTCCATCACTCGAACGGTCTTGACGTTGCGCAGCGCGCCGAGCGTCCAGCCGGTGTCATCGTACGGAGCCGGATCGGTAACGTTGTAATACTGCGTGTCGAGCAGCATGTCGGCCATGCGGGAATACGGCTGGTCCATGCGGATGACGTAGCTGCCGGCGGGTACGGATGTCTTCACGCCTTTGGTGGTGAACTCGGATGCCGCGGTAGTCCTGTGGACTTCGACGCCCTGCAATTGCATGAGGCGCATCAAGTCGGCCGCTTCGGCGGGACGGGTTTCGTCGGACGGCAGAACCCAGGCCGCGGGGCCTTCGGTGACTGCCTTTGCGATGGAGCGTTGACCCTTGGTGTAGAAATTCTCGAGGAACGTGGTCTTGTTCGTCGCGGTGTAGTGCATTGCGAACAGGATGGCGCTCTGCTGCATATTGTTGTTGTTGCGCATCGACCACTTCACGCGGGCCAGAGGCGGATTGGGACGGAACCAGGTCCTGGTGGTTTGATTGCCAGGCACGGTGCGATCCTGCGTATCGGCTCCGCCATTGCCGAAGGTTTCGTAGAAACGGCCGATCGAATTGTGACCGTTGGCAGAGTAAAACATGTAGTTCGGCGCCCAACCGTCGTAGAAGCCGTGGGTCCAGACTCCGATCACGCCGCGCTTAGTCATCTCTTCGATTTCGTAATAGGCCATCTTCTGCCACTCGTTGACGACGATTGGATCGAGCCACGCGTTGTACGGGCCCATGCCTGTCGAGGTGTAGAGAAACGGCACCGACTCGTGCAGGTCATGCAGGACGGTCGGATGATATTCGAGGAAAGTGGACATCACGATTTTTGAGAGCTGCAGCGCCATCGACATGGAATCGCGATTGTTGTCGTGGGCGACGTACTTACCCCAGTAGAGAAGGCTGGGCGCCTGTTTGCCGGGGTTTTCCTTTTTCCAGTTGTAGAGGTCCACCATGCGATCGCGGCCATCGACTTCGGTCGCAGGCGTCAGCATGACGATCATATTTTTGCGGATGTGCTGAATGAACGGTGTCTCTTCGACCGCGAGACGGTATGCCAATTCCATCAGCATTTCAGGCGAGCCGGTTTCGGGCGAATGGATGGAACCGGTGGCCCAGTAGATGGGCAGGCCTTCGGCGATCAGGCGCTTGGCCTCGGCTTCGGGCGTGGTCCGCGGATCGGCGAGCTTCGCCGTGATCTGCTTGTAGCGATCGAGCTTGGCGAGGTTGGCTTCGTCCGAAATGGCCACCAGCAGGGTTTCGCGGCCCTCTTCCGAACGGCCAATCGAGAACACCTTCACGCGCTTCGAGGTCTTTTCGATTTCGCGCATGTAGCGGTAAATGTCTTTGGTATAGGTGAGGTGATTCGGCGCGCCCGCGATATACCCAAGCATCTTTTCGGGCGTCGGAACGGTAGCCGAGGCCGGAAGGTGGTCCACAAGCTCCGTCGAAAAAGCCTTATCGGTCGTGAATTCGCGGATTTTCGCGGTGTAGCCCTCGTCGATTTTCTGCGTTTGCGCGGAGGCAAATCCGGCAGCGGCAACGAGCGCAGCAATGGCCAGCGGGAGACAGGTGGTTCGGCGCATAGAGGTAAGTATGATAATACGAAGCTTTCGGGGCGATAGGTTACTCATCAATCAAGTCAAGGAACGAAAAATATGGCGGAAGGAACGAAGACTGGAGGGCGCGAGGCTCGGCGGATTGCGGATCAGTTGGAGCGATCGTGGCGAGGAGAGGCATGGCACGGTCCGTCCATTCATGAGGTTTTGAAAGATGTGGATGCGGAAAAAGCGCGGCAACGTCCGATTCCGGGGGCGCATTCGATTTGGGAGCTGCTGGCACACGCATCGGCTTGGGAGCGAGTTGGGTTGTTGAGACTGCGCGGCGAGGAGCACACGCCGCTAGATGAGGAGAACTTTCCGGTTCCTTCAGGCGAGTGGTCGGAGGCGTTATTGGCGGCGGATGCGGCTCATGACGAGTTGGTGGCGGAGGTCCGAACGCTGGATGACGATCGCTTGTGGGAGAAAGCGGCGGGATGTCCGTACAACAAGTACTTCCTGTTACACGGCGTGGCGCAACACAACATTTATCATGCGGGTCAGATGATTTTGCTGGTGAAGGCTGACTAGTCACGGACGAACCGCGACTGTATTTCGTGCCGGTTGAACAGGATACTTCCCGCAGCGTGGGGCACGCGGCGGACGCGCTGTATTCTTCGAACGCAATGAAGAATACTTCTTTCCGCGTTCCACTCGCCCTCGCCGCGCTGGCGTTTGTGGTTACGAGCCGCTGTCAGGCGGCGGATCTTTTGGTGACCGAAGTGTCGGCGGCGTTTTCGATCCAGGACGTGGTCTCGACGAGAGCCAATTTTGGACGGCGCATCGCGAGCCGCTATCTTGCGATCGACGTGGTTGTGAACAACCCGACCGAGAAGAAGATCCAACTCGATAAGTCCGCTTTATGGTTCGAAGTGGACTACGAAACCGTGGGTTCGCGGGAGCCCGCGCAAGTCTTGGCGTTCGGCACCGATCATCGGTTGGCTCAATTTGCGGAAGCGTTTCCGTCGGTGCTTGGCACCTTCGATTCCATCGCGGGCGGACACCAACAGGTGTTTCAGCTTTTGGATTTCGGCGTAGCGGTGCTGGTGGGGTTGTCGAGCGGCGGCGTGCTGAACTCGGCGCGGGCGAAAGGATCGGTGGCCTTGTTGACGGGCTTAGTGCTGCCAAGGGTGCAATCGATTTACTGGAATCCGGAATTGGAGAAAGCCAAGCGTACGAACCTGGTCCTGCAGGCGGCGGATCGATTCCTGCAAGTGCCTCCGCATTCGTCGGTGCAGGCTAAAGTGTTTCTGCCGCGGACGGGCATACTTGGCTTGGCGCGAACCCCGGTGCGGGTGGCTCGCGTCCGGCAGGTTCACATCGAGACGGAAGTGGTCGGGGAATTGCGTTAGGCGAGCGGTCGGATCGCTGATCGGCTTGTTCAGCGCCGAAATTGTATTCGCGTGGACGGGCGTCAGACGCGGCGACGGACAGCGATCGGCCAGCGCGATTCGGCCCAAGATTCCGCCAGCGAAGGTCGTCGAATTGGAAGTCGGCGCTCAGGCCGAGGAGGGGATCAGGATCAGGATAGGCAAAGCGAGAGTTCATTCGGATTCCTAGGAAGGACCGCGGTATGGATGCGGGTTGCGTGACATGTCAAATCGATGAGGCGGCATAGGGCCAATGGGCTGCGCCGATATGGAAGCGGGGCTGTCGCGGGCCGCGATCTCTGACACAATTCTGAGGAGGCGATTGGATGACGACAATGGCGGCTCCGGCCCGGGCGGCGAGTCCGTTCTACACCGAGGAACATGAAATGTGGCGGCGGACGATGCGCCGCTGGGTGGACCAGGAAATTGCGCCTTTCGTCAACGAGTGGGACGAAGCCGAAACGTTTCCGCGCGAACTCTATCGCAAAGCCTCGGAAATCGGACTCTTGCGGCTGGGTTTCCCGGAAGAGTACGGCGGCATTCCGGACCGCGATCCGTTCCTGAGCATTATCAGCACCGAAGAATTGAACCGGCCGGCTTGCGGAGGCGTTGCCGCCAGCCTGATGAGCCATGCCATTGGCGCTCCGCCGATTGCGGCGGTGGGCTCGGCGGAATTGAAGGCTCGTGTGCTGAAGCAAATTCTTTCTGGTGACAAGATTTCCTGCCTCGCGATCACGGAGCCTTCGGGTGGCTCGGACGTGGCGGCTTTGCAGACGACCGCGCGCAGGGACGGCGCGGATTACGTCGTCAAAGGGTCGAAGGCTTTCATCACTTCCGGTATGCGCGGCGATTACTTTTCGGTTGCCGTGCGGACGGGTGGCGAAGGCATCGGCGGAATTTCGCTGGTGTTGATCGAAGCGGACCGTCCGGGATTCTCGCGCACTGTGATGCACAAGATGGGGTGGTGGGCTTCGGACACTGCGCAGTTATTTTTCGATGACGTTCGCGTGCCGGAGGCGAATCGGATCGGCGAAGAGAACCGCGGCTTCCAGGCGATCATGCGCAACTTCAACTCGGAGCGGCTCGGCATGGCCGCGGGTGCCAACATGAACGCTCGGGTCGCGCTTGAAGAAGCCATCGCGTATGCGCGCGAGCGGCACACGTTTGGGAAGCGGCTGGCCGATCATCAGGTGATCCGGCACAAATTGGTAGAGATGACGCGCGCCGTGAATGCCACGCAGGCTTATCTCGAAATGACGGCGTGGCGTGTCGCTCAGGGCGAATCGCCGATCGCCGATCTGGCGCTGCTGAAGGTGCAGGCGACGCAGACGATGGAATTCTGTGCGCGGGAAGCGATGCAGATTTTCGGCGGCGCGGGCTATATCCGCGGCCACAAGGTAGAGCGGATTTACCGCGAAGTACGCGTCAACGCGATCGGCGGCGGGTCGGAGGAGATCATGCGCGATCTCGCAGCGCGGCAGCTGCAGTTGTGAATCAGCGTTTTGTGAAGAAGGCGTTGGCTTCCGGCTGGAACAAGAGAAAACAGGCATAGCCGCGCAATCCCGCGGCGACGATCGAAATCGCGAAGCTGATGATCAGGCTGACATTCTGGGCGCGGCTGTACGAAAAGAATCTTGAAAAGCTCAGGATGGTCATTAGGATCGAGTAACAGATGAAGGCTCCGGCGGCAAACCGGGCCCAGTTTTGCCCTTTCCAGATGAACATCACGAGCAGAGTCCAGGCGATGGCGAACAGAAATGTTTGCGCGAAGCCAAATCCGAAACTCGAGCGATAGCTCGAGAAGTAGCGCGCGAAAAAGTACAGGGTGTATAGCAGGCCGATGCCGGTCGCGGCCAGGATCAACATGGCAGCGAGGCGGACCGAGGATGGCGCTCCGGTCGCAGTGATGGATTGCGGCGGCATGCCCCAGCCGGGTTGAGGAGCCTGATAGCCCCCCGGCTGCTGCCAAGCGTTTTGTGATTGCTGTTGCCAGGCTTGTTGTGGTTGTTGCTGCTGCTGCCAGTTCTGCTGCGGCGGCGTATCCGGTGGATTCTGCGGCGGCCAGCCTTGCTGACCCGCGTGCTGACCCGCGTGCTGACCCGCGGCTGGCTGCTGCCAGCCTTGAGGAGGAGCCTGCTGCTGTGGTGCACCCGCAATCGGCTGGCTGCAAACCTGGCAAATGCTTTGGCTCGGATCGACGGCTGCTGCGCAGTATGGGCAATACATGGTTCCACTAGGGTATACGGTCCCCCGACGATTCGCAGTCGCGCCAGGACCCCGCGATTTGACCTGGGCGGAAGCCCGCGGCTAGACTGCGAGAACATGCGTTTTATATTTGGATTTCTATTATTGTTCGTGGTCGCGGCGGGTCAGGCCCAGTCCATTCCGGCGGGGTGGAAATCGGTAAAGGATTCACACGGCAAATGCCAGATCGCAGTGCCAGGAGATTATTCACTCACGGATGCCGCGGCCGGGTTTGCGAATGCGAAAGATCGCGGCATCGCAGTGATTCTGACCAGTCGCGAGGGTAACACGTTGAAGCCTTTGAGCGAGGCCGGAATGAAGGTTGCGGGAGTGGACAAAGTCACCGAAAACACGGCGCAGAGGCGGTTTTACGCCATGAAGCCGAGCACCTTTCAAGGCAAGGTGGTGACATCGTGGTACGAGATCATTCCGTATCCCGGCGGAACCTGTTCGGCAAATATCACGATCCGGGAAGGCGCGCCCGAAGATCAGTTCCGGCAGATCGCGGCTACTCTTTCGGCGTTGAAGTAACTGCAGAATCCGCGGCCGGTTCGGTTTTTGCGGCAGCCGTCACCCAGCGTCCAAGAACGGCGATCAGCTCCGCCTGGTTGAAGGGCTTCGCGATGAAGTCGTCCATGCCGGCGTCGGCCGCCAGCTTGCGGTCCGCGGCGGAACTGCTTGCGGTCATCGCGATCACTGGCAGGCGGGGACCCGCGAGAGCGCGGATGCGGCGGGTGGCTTCCCAACCGTCCATTTCCGGCATTTGACAGTCCATCAAGACGGCCGCGAAGCGGGCATCTCCGCACTTCGCCACCGCTTCAATTCCGTTGCGAGCCAGCTCCACCGAAATACCGAGCCGTGCCAGTTGCGCGCTGACCAGCCGCTGATTCACGGCGTTGTCCTCCGCGACGAGAATCGGCAGATTGGGCGAGAGTGGCTGCTGTGCGGACTGAAGCGTAGAGATCGGGATCGGCGCTTCTGGGGAAAACGGCAACCGGAGAAGGAACCAGAACGTGCTTCCGGATCCCGGCGTGCTGTCCACTTGAATGGATCCGCCCATCTGCTCGACAAGATGGCGGCAGATGGTGAGGCCCAGTCCGGTGCCGCCGAAGCGGCGGGAACCGGAGGATTCGACCTGCGTAAAACTTTCGAAAATGCTTCGCTGCGCTTTGGGCGCGATGCCGATTCCGGTGTCGCGGACTTGAAAGAGTAGAGTTGAATCTCCATCCGCTGGACCCGCGGCGTCGCCCCGGACTTCAATCGTGACCGTCCCCGAGGACGTAAATTTGATCGCGTTGTTGACCAGATTGCCCAACACCTGGCTCAAGCGGCGGGCATCGCCGATCACGCGATCCGGCAAATTTTCGATTACCGAGCGGAGTTCGAGCCCTTGTTCGAGCGCCATGCCCCGATACATCGCCGTCACTTCCGTCACCAACTGGGTGGGCGAGAAGTCCTGATTGCCCATCACCAGCATGCCGGATTCGATTTTCGCGGAATCCAGGATGTCGTTGAGAATGGAAAGTTGAAGGCGCGCCGAGGCGATGATCGTCGATGCGTGCTCCCGTTGTTCGGGGGTCAGGGGGCTGGCGAGCAAAAGGTCCGCCATGCCCAGCACTCCCGTCATCGGAGTCCGCACCTCGTGGCTGACATTTGCCAGGAACTGCGACTTGGCGCGATTGGCGGTTTCGGCGGTGCGGGTGGCTTGTATCGCGCGCCGGTACATCCATGCGAGAAGGGCCATCAATGCCGTCATGCCGGCGATCACGGTTTGGAGAATCATGCGGAAGCGGGCCGCGGTGGCGCGATCGCTGAATTCATGGGCTTCCGCCATCGAGAACAGGAACCAGCGACTGGCGATCGAGGCGTAGGTTCCGTCGCGGAGCATTCGATCCACTTCGCCGCGCAGTAGCTCTGTTTCCTGTCGAAAAGCCGGGAAAGAAACGATACTCATTGGGACGTGAATGTCCCGCAAAAGTTCGACTTGGAAGTCCTTTCCCAGGCAGCCCGCAGGCAGGTGCAGAAGATTGGCCTCTAAGATGCGGAGCTCCATAAAGACAGCTGCCGCCCTCTGCTCACACACGTGTTCAAGTGCTGTCTGGCGGTCGGGAGTCAAATCCGGGATCATGCCAGGCGCCGCGCGCTGCGCGTACCCTACCGACGCCGGCCGATTCGCCATGGCGACCTTGCGGCCGCGCCAATTTTTCGTGGGAAATCGGCCCTTGGACGTATCGCGCAGCCGTGCCAGCGCGTACTGGTTTTCAAGGAAGGGCTCCGATGTGTACAGTCCGTGGACTTTTCCGAAATCGACCGAGACGAGAGGCCATAGATCTACGGACGCGGTTTCAAACGATGGCCCCGGCCCCTGCGGGCGGTTTACCCACTCAAGCCGAATGTGCTGCCGGCGGGCCGCTTCGTTCAGCAGATCGATCGAAAAACCGATCGGTCCCGTACCTTCGATCCAACTTTGATACGGCGCAGCGTTGTCCACGCCAATCCGGATCGTCCGATCCGGCGGCCGCCGCGATCTGTCCGAAGGCGCGAAGCCGCCATTCACGGCAAGACACAGCAGCATCGCCACGATCGTTCGATTGCGTGTAATCAGACGGCGGACTTTCAGCGTACTGCCCTCTTTGGTGCTCATCGGCCGCCAGCCGGAAACCTTGAAGGCAACCTATGCTAGTTTCGTTTCCATCAATCTCATGCTCTTGAAAATGTTGGTGTTCGTTTTGACAGCCGTCGCCGTGTCGCCTGCGCAGGTGTTGACGCCCGAAAAAGCCATCCAGACTCGCCGGATCAACGATGTCCGTTTTTCTCCGGATGGAAGCCGGATCGCTTTCGCGGTCACCGAACCACCCAAAGGCACGGTGAACGTGGCGCACATCTGGCTGGCGGATTTGGCCTCGGGGACGTCGCGCCAATTCACGTCGTCGGCGGCGGGCGAGAGGTCGCCCCGCTGGTCTCTGGACGGAAAGCGGCTCGCATTTATTTCGGCTCGCGACGGCGGCTCCAAACTGTTCGCCATGGCGGCGGATGGCGGCGAAGCGATGCCATTGTTCGCGGGTAAGCACAACGTGAGCGGATTCGCGTGGTCGCCCGACGGCAAGTCGATCGCGTTCACCGCGCCCGAGCCGCCCAGCGCCGATGCGGAGAAAAAAATTGCCGATAAAGATGATGCCAACGTGGTGGACCGCGCCGACCTCCGCGCTCGCCTGTGGATTCTCGATGTGGCCTCGCAGAAGGCCAAGGCGATCGGCACGGCCGGTTTCGAGATCGGTGAGTTCGCGTGGATGGCGGATAGCGCGAGGATCCTGATCTCGGGCACGCCGACGCCGAGCGAAGTCGAGTGGACCGAAGCGCTGTGGATGGCGTCGGCCAATGGCGGCACGTTTACAAAATTCGCCACGCCGCCCAAGCCGTTTGGTCGAATGCAGATTTCGCCGGATGGCTTGCAGGTTGCGGTGGTGGCGACCGCCAAGGACGGACCGAATCCGCACGATTTGTGGGTTGCGAGCATCGCCAAGCCGGAGTTCCGCAATCTGACAGGCGGTCCGATCGACCGGCCGGTCGAATCCTATGCGTGGGCGAACTCTAATGAACTGGTGGCGGTCGTGGAGCGCGGATTCAAGACCGAGCTGATTCGCGTGGCCACGAACGTTGAGCAACCGCGAAAGCCAGTTGATATTGGGTTGTACGCAATGCCGGTTCAGCTCGATCCGACGAAATCAATTCCGGTTGAAACCAATCCCACGTCGATCGCAACCAGCGCAACCGCTCTCGCGTTCTCCGGCGATTCCGCCAGCTCTCTGCCGGAGCTTTACGTCATAACCAAAGGCCAGAACGCGAAAAAGATCTCCGACCTCCACGGCGAATGGCGCGACGCCAGATTCACTCGCATGGAATCGCTTCCTTATAAGAGCTTCGACGGCCTCGAAATCGACGCCGCGTTGTTCCGGCCCGAGGGCAAGACCAATTTGCCGACGATCGTCTATATCCACGGCGGACCCGCTGGACGCTGGCGCGACGGTTTCGAGCCCTGGCAGCAGCTTCTTTCGGCGCGCGGCTATGCCGTCTTCGTTCCGAATATTCGCGGCTCGGTCGGGTATGGGCAAAAGTTCATCGAAGCGAATCGAAACGACTGGGGCGGCGGCGATTTCAAGGACGTTATGGCGGGCGTGGACGAACTAGTGAAGCGCGGGATTGCAGATCCGAATCGTTTGTGCATCGGCGGCTGGTCCTACGGCGGCTACATGTCGGAGTGGGCGATCACGCAAACCAATCGATTCAAGTGCGCGATCTCCGGCGCCGGCATGGCGGACCTTGCTTCCGAGTTCGGCACCGAAAACGGAGCCGCTTACGATCGCTGGTATTTCGGAACGCCCTACGAGAACCTGGCGAACTTCCAGAAGAGCTCGCCGATCACGTTTATCAAAAACGCCAGGACGCCGACCCTGATTCTTCAGGGTGAGGTCGACGTCACCGATCCGATCGGGCAATCGCAGCAGCTGTATCGCGGACTGAAATCGTATGGCGTCGAAGCCCAACTGGTTCTCTATCCGCGCGAAGGCCACGGCATCCGCGAAGAGAAACACCGGATCGACTTGCTGAATCGCGTGATCGCGTGGTTCGACAAATATCTGAAGAACTAGGGAGACTCGCGCTATTCCTGCCGGAAGCAGTACAAATGTTGTTTGGTCCGCACGAAGATGCGTCCGTTGTCGAGCGCCGGGGTTGCCGATGTGGGCTCATCCAAATCGTTGACCGCGAGAATTTCCCACTCGCGCCCGGCGCGGATCACGGCCATATGTCCGGCGTCGCTTACGGTGTAAATCTTTCCGTCACCAGCCACCGGCGACGCCAGGTATGGTTCGATCGCGCCCTTGACGCGCCCCTGTTTGAAAGGCTCGCCACTCTCGACGTCGAAGGCGCTCAGAATGCCGCCTTCTTTCAGCACATAGAGGATGCCCTGGTAGGCGACCGGCGTCGGCGTATTCGGAACGAAGCGATCGCGCTTCCACGCCACGCGCGATTCGATGTCGCCTTTCATGCCGGACCCCAGGCGAACGGCTCCGATGATGTTCGGAGCGCCTTGCGAATCCTCATAGGTGTTGAACTCGTCCTCGGTGACGAAGCCGTCGCCGTTCGAGTCCATCAGCGTCGGCGTTTGCACAGCGCGCGGATTCTTCTCCTTGACCGCCTGCAAGCTGACGCGGCCCTTGTCGTCCGCGCCAAAGACTTTGACCATCTCCGAAAACTTGCCGTTGAAATCTTTGCGGTTCGGATCCTCGCCCGGGGTCTGCGCGCTGAGGATCATCAGAGGCGTGCCATCTTTCGCGGTGGCGAAAAACGGACTCGACTTGGGACGCAGCGGCATCTTATTCAGCCACCAAAGCGGTTCGCCGGTCGAGAGCGAATACGCCAGCAACTGGTGCCCGCCGAAGATGATCACCTGGACGCCTTCTTTTCCGGCGTCATAAATAAGAGGCGTCGTGAAGCTGTTGAACGTCGCGCGGTTGTGCCGCCACTTCAGCTTGCCGGTTGCGACGTCCACCGCGACGATGAACGTGGCGACGTCGCCATCGCAAACCATCACCACCGTGTCCCGGACAAGAATCGGAGACGCGCCGATTCCGAAGAAACTCTGGAATGGCCCGAGCGGCATGCGCCAGAGTTCCTTGCCGTCGCTCGAATAGCCAACCAGTCCAAAATCCTCGAAGAACGACACCACGTATTTGCCGTCGGCGGCCACGCTTGGCGCGGCGGCGTTGTTGGTCGGATTGCCGTAAACGGCTTTGCGGGCGCGGGGCAATTCGCGCTCCCACAACTTCTTGCCGGTGTCCGCATCGACGGCAAAGGTCAGCAGGCGGGCGTCGTCAAAGCCGGTGAGATAGATGCGGCGGTTGATCAATACGGGCGAGGAATGGCCTTGCGGCGTGTCGAGCTTCCAGGCGACATTTTTCGACGGTGAAAACTCGACGGGCAGATTTTTGACTTCACCGACACCGCTGCCGTTCGGACCGCGATAGCGCGGCCAGTCAGCGGCTAGAAAGAGTAACGCTGAAAAGGCAAAGAGCGCTCGCATAAGATTTTGCCAGTCTAACATGTGACTTGTTTTCCGAGGCGCGGCGGGTTCAGCTAGACTGGAATTCATGAAACGATTCCTGCTTTTGCTCGCTGTCTCAGCGCTTGCAGTGTCTGCTCAGGCTCCGCCAAAGACGACTCTCAAGGTCGGCGATACGGCTCCGGATTTCAAGTTGCGTGCCAGCACGGGCAAAGAAATCAGCTTGAGCGACTACAAGGGCAAGAAGCTGGTGATCCTCGCGTTTTTCCCCGCGGCGTTCACCGGTGGTTGAACCAAGGAACTTACCGCGTACCAGTCTGGTATCGCAAAGTTCGATGGTATGGATGCTCAGGTTTTAGCGATCAGCACCGATTTTATTGCGACGCTGACGCATTGGTCGAAGGAACTCAACGCAACCTATCCGTTGCTCAGCGATCACGATCGGACGACCGCGAAGGCGTACGGCGTGTTGATCGAACAGATGGGGATCGCCAATCGGGCCACTTTCCTGATTGATATGGACGGCAAGATCGCCCATATCGAAGAAGGCAATTCCGCGATGGACCCCACCGGCGCGGTGACCGCTTGCGAGAGGGTCAAACACAAATAGGTGAATAAATCGACGGGGCTTGCCTGGCCGAAATCGTTTGAGATTTTGCACCATTACGATACGAAGACTTTCGTGTCGGATCTCATCGCCGGTATCACGGTAGGCCTCGTCGCTCTTCCTCTCGCGATGGCGTTCGCCATCTCCTCGGGCCTGCCTCCACAGGCCGGAATTTACTGCGCCATCATTACTGGTTTTCTCATCTCTCTGCTCGGCGGCTCCAAAGTAGCCATCGGCGGACCCACCGGCGCGTTTGTGGTCGTCGTCTACGGCATCGTGCAAAAGCATGGCGTGGATGGCTTGTACATGTGTACGCTGATCGCCGGCGCGATCCTGATTCTGCTCGGCGTCACCGGAATTGGTTCCGCGGTGAAGTTCATCCCGCGTCCCGTTGTGGTCGGCTTCACGAACGGAATCGCACTTCTGATCGCGAGCACCCAACTCAAAGACTTCTTCGGTATTCAGGTCGAGAAGCTGCCGGGTGAATTTATTGCGCGCTTACAAGCGCTCGGGGAGCACGCCGGAACCGTTTCGGCAGCCGCCGTCGCTTTCGGCGCGGGAAGCGTGGCGGTGATTTTCCTGATCAATCGCTTGTTGCCGCGCGTTCCCGGTTCGATCGTGGCGTTGTTTGGCGGAACCGCGATCGCGTGGATCTTCAACTTGAACGTCGAAACGATCGGAACGCGATTTGGTGGAATTCCTGGCGGTTTGCCGCATTTTCACCTTCCCGCGTTCAAACCGGAATTGGTTCCCGGACTCATTTCGCCCGCGCTGACCGTCGCCATGCTCGGCGCCATCGAATCGCTGATGTCGGCAGTGGTGGCGGACCGCTTAACCGGCGGAAAGCATAATCCGAATACCGAACTGGTCGGGCAGGGAATCGCGAATATCATCTCACCGATGTTCGGCGGCTTGCCGGCCACGGGCGCGATTGCGCGTACGGCGACGAACATTCGGAGCGGCGGCAAGACGCCGGTGGCGGGGATGATTCATTCGCTGACGCTGTTGTGCGTCCTGCTGTTTGCGGCGCCGCTGGCGGCGCACATTCCGTTGGCTGTATTGGCTGGAATTCTTTTAGTGGTCGCGTACAACATGGGCGAGTGGAGCGAGATTCCGCTGCTGCTGAAGCTGACGAAAGCCGACATCGCGGTATGGGCCGTAACCTTTTTCTTAACCGTCACGGCGGACCTGACCGTCGCCGTCGAAGTCGGCATGGTCCTCGCCTCGCTGCTCTTCATTCAAAAGGTCGCGCAGACCACGACGGTTTCGCGCGTCACGAAGGAATATCTAAAGGGTGGGCAGGCCCACATCTTGCAGGACAAGCAGATTCCCGATTACGCGGTCGTATTCCGTATCCACGGACCGTTTTTGTTCGGCTCTACGGACAAGATTTCGTCGCTACTCGACCAGATCGACCAGCTTCCGCCCATCGTTTTGTTGCGGCTTCGGAACATGACGGCGATTGATGGCACGGGCCTTGCGGCAATCGAGGAAATTTCCGAGAAACTGCACGCTTCCGGCCGCGTTTTGATCCTTTGCGGAGCCCGCGAGCAGCCTGCCCAGGTCATGAAAGCCGCCGAGTTCGCAGAGCATGTCGGAGCAGATAATATCTGCCCCAACGTCGAGGCGGCGCTCGCCCGCGCCAAGGCCGTGTACGAGGAGAAATTCGCGAACGTTCGGCAGTTCTAGGCGACCGATTGCCCTCGGCCAGACCCGCGGCCAATGTTAAGCTAGAACTTGGCACAAATGCTTTCCATCGTGGTTCCCATTCACAATGAGGAACCCGCGATTCTCCCGCTTTACGACCGCCTGACCGCGGTGCTCGACGGTCTCCGCCGCCCCTACGAAATGATCTTCGTGGACGACGCCTCGACCGACCGCAGCTTCGACCTTCTCGCCAATCTCGTCGAAACCGATGCGCGCCTAAAAGTCATCCGCTTGCGGCGCAATTTCGGACAAACCGCGGCTCTCTCGGCTGGCTTCGACGAAGCCCAGGGTCATATCATTATTTCGCTCGACGGCGATCTACAGCACGAGCCGGAAGACATACCCGCGCTGCTCGCCAAAATCGACGAAGGCTACGACATCGCCAGCGGCTGGCGCAAGGACCGTCTCGACAACGCCGTGACCCGCAAAATTCCGTCGCGCATCGCGAATTGGATGATGGCGAAAGTGTCGGGCGTCGATCTCCGCGATTTCGGGACTACGTTCAAGGCCTACCGCGCCGAAATCCTGAAGGATGTGAATCTCTACGGAGAATTACACCGCTTCATTCCCGCGCTCGCTGCCGTTTACGGAGCCCGCATCGCCGAGGTGCCGATCAAGAATTCGCCGCGCGTCAGCGGCGGTTCTCACTACGGACTCGGCCGCACGTTCAGGGTCTTCTTCGACATCCTGACCATTCAATTCCTGATTAAGTACTTCACCCGGCCAATGCATTTCTTCGGCAAATGGGGCCTGATGAGTTGGGGCACGGGGTTCGGCATCCTGTGCTTCATCGCGATCAAAAAGATTCTCGATCCCGCCAAAGACATCCTCGAAATGCACGGACCTCTGATGGTGCTGGGCGCTCTGCTCTTCATGAGCGGCTTGCTGCTATTCTGCACTGGCATGCTGGGCGAGGTCCTGATGCGCACCTACTTTGAAAGCCAGGGCCGCCGTATCTATGCCGTCCGCGAAATTCGCTCGCGGCGCGAACCGCAGGTTACTGACGGAGCTCGTTAGGCTTGCCGGATTCTCTTCCTGACCTTAAAGCGGTCATCTTCGATTTCGGCGGAGTGCTGTGTCACTTTCCGCCGGCGTCGCAAACCGAAGCTTTGGCCACCGCGGCTGGAGCGCCTCACGACGAATTTCTTCGGGCGTTTTGGGGACACCGGATTCCCTACGACGCCGGACATCTCACCGCCCTGACGTACTGGGAGAAGATCGCCGCGCAACTGGGCAAGTCTTATACCGACGAACAGGTCGGCGAATTCCTGCGACACGACATCGGTTTTTGGTCGAACTTCGATACGGTGATGCTGGATTGGGTGGATGCGGTTCGCGCGGCGGGATTCAAAACCGGATTGCTGTCCAATCTGCCGCCCGACTTGGGCGAACACTTGCGCGCGCTGCCTGGGTTTCTCGATCGCTTCGATCACGTGACGTACTCGTATGAAATCGGCAGCGTGAAACCGCAAGCTGGGATTTATCGCTATTCTCTGGCCGGTTTGGGCATCGCGGCAAACGAAGCCTTGTTCCTCGACGATCGCCCTGAGAACGTGGCTGGAGCAGAAGCGGTCGGGATCCACTCCATACAATGGACGTCGCGGGCCTTGAGTGCTGGCGAGTTGCCGCGGGAATTGCCGCCGCTAGCTAAGTAAGCAGCTAACCGCGACCGTAAGGGAGCGGACTCCGCCCGTTGTCAGACTCCGGCGCCGATTCCGCTGCGCCGCCAGTATTCTTCGAATAGCCCTTTCATCGCCTGACCCATTCCCGAGTGCTCGAACACAATTGCCGTCCATGTGGGTTTGGTGACCACCGGATCCAGCAGCGCAACCAGTCCTTTGGTGTTGTCGAACAGCGCGAGCTTCATCGGCAGCGTCTCCGCCCGCCGGACTTCGACGCCCGTCGCGACAAACTCTTCGAGTTGCAACTGATGATGCTCATCGAGCGCCGCTTTTTCGAGTAACAGGCGGCAGCTGACGTTGCGTTCCCGCGCGGCCCGGACCAGCGTTTCATCGAGCGGATCGACGGCATACGGCGGACGGGAGAACTCGATGTATTCCGTCTCCACTTCACGTAACATCCGCTGATACTGCGCGGCAATCTGTTGCGGATCGCTAACGATGCGCAGGAAATCGAGCGTTCCGCGGCCGTCCTGGCCTTCTGAATACGCGGTTCGCAGGTCGTCGATTACGCCATTCGCAAGGCGCGAGTGGTCGGCCAGTTCCTGCCGCATGGTGTCTTCGCGGCGCGACAGGTAACCAGGGATCGCGAGGTCCGGCTCGACGGCCGAGAAGAGTTTGGTTTTCTCCTGGATGACTTGCGCGAAACCCTTCTCGACCAGGCTGTCCAGGACCTCATAGATCTTCTGTCGCGGCACTTGCGCCCGGGCGGCCAGTTCCAGCGCCTTGAACCGCGGGTGCCCCACCAGCACCAGATAGGATCGCGCCTCGTATGCGTTCAATCCGATCTGCTGGAGCCGGCGCCAAAAGCGCTCGAAATCCATCTGCTTAAGCTCACGGCTCATAAAGAGGTCTAGAGCATATCAAAACGCGGGCGTCGCGCAACCGGGTGCGGCATGCTCGGAGAGGCAGTCTGCAAAAACATGCGCCCAAAGAGCGGGCGGTACAATCCGAATAGACATGAGTTTTCATTTGTCCGATCTCCCGCATACGTTAGGAGCCCTCAAGACCAGCAAATTCGCGGATCCTGGGCGCGCGACGCGCAGCGTCAAAGACGAGATTCGCGACAACCTGCTGTTGAAACTGAAGACCGGCGAGGAACTGTTCCCCGGCATCGTAGGCTACGAAGATACCGTCGTCCCGCAGGTGATCAACGCGATCCTGTCGCGCCACAACTTCATTTTGCTGGGGCTTCGCGGACAGGCGAAAACGCGGCTGGTCCGCATGCTCGTGACGCTGCTCGACGAGTGGATGCCGTACGTGGCGGGCAGCGAGATTCGCGACAACCCGTTCGCTCCCTTGTCGGCATTCGCGCGACACAAGATCGCCGATATGGGCGATGAAACCCCGATCGCGTGGCTGGGGCAGGAGCAGCGCTACGTCGAAAAATTGGCGACCCCGGATGTCACCATCGCCGACATGATCGGTGACATCGATCCGATCAAGGCGGCGCGCGCCGGGCAGAATATCGCCGACGAGCTTTCGATTCATTACGGCCTACTGCCGCGCGCGAATCGCGGCTTGTTCGCCATTAACGAGCTGCCGGATCTCGCCGGAAAAATCCAGGTCGGCCTGTTCAACATCATGCAGGAAGGCGACGTCCAGATTAAGGGCTACCCGGTCCGGCTGCCGCTCGACGTCATGCTGGTGTTCACTGCGAATCCGGAAGATTACACGGCGCGCGGCAAGATCATCACGCCGCTGAAGGATCGCATCGGCAGCGAGATCCGTACGCACTATCCGGCGACCGTCGAAGAAGGCATTGCGATCACGATGCAGGAAGCGTGGATCGAACGCAAGAGCCCGGTGGCGATGATGGTACCGAAATTTATCGCGGAGACGATCGAGCACATTGCATTCTTAGCTCGCGACGACAAGAAGGTGGACAAGAAATCCGGAGTCAGCCAGCGCTTGCCGATTTCCGTGATGGAGAACGCGCTGTCGAATGCCGAGCGCCGCGCCGTGATGAATGGCGAGATGGTTGCCGTGCCGCGCGTCCTCGACCTATACGCCGCGCTGCCGTCGATGACCGGCAAGATCGAACTCGAATACGAAGGCGAGCTGAAAGGCGGCGACGCGGTCGCGCGCGAGCTGATCCGCATGGCCGTCGGCAAAGTGTTTACGAACTACTTTGATGGCGTCAACATGAACCAAGTTGTGCAGTGGTTTGACCTGGGCGGTTCGTTGAAGCTCGACGAATCGGTGACCTCGGACGATGCCATCGCGCAGCTGAACGGCATTCAGGGATTGCTGGACAAGGTCGGCGCGCTTGGACTGGGTGTCAGCGAATCCGACGCGTTGCGGACCTCGGCCGCCGAGTTCGTGCTCGAAGGCCTGTATGCGCACAAGCGGATCAGCCGGAACGAGGAGTCCGGTTTCGTGGCGGGCGAGCAGCGCCGCCGTAACGATCCCGACCGCAAGCGCGACGTGGGCGAAGACGAAGAAGAGGGCGGAGGCGGACGCCGCGGCAAGGGCCGGAAACAATTCAATTGAAGCGGGCCTTCGCAGGAGTTTTGCTAGCCGAGGTGTCCTGATGAAATCCGTCAAGTACTCTAAATTCACCGGCGACGATCTTGGGCTCGACGCCGAGGATTTGCTGAAGGCGCTTTCCGATTTCTTCCTCGAGAGTGGCTACGAAAGCCAGTTCTGGAATTTCAGCGAATGGAATCCGAATTCGATGGAAGCGCTGAAGCAGGCCATTCAACAGGCTCTCGAAAAAGGCGAATCGTTTTCCCCGGAACAGCGTGAGCGCATCCGCGAAAAAGTGGAGGGCATGTCCGAAGGCGAGATGGAACAACTGCTCGAAAAGCTGATCCAGAAGCTGATGGACGAGGGCTACATTACCGGGCAGGAAGGCAGCGAGGGGAAAGGGCAGGGCAAGCCGCAATTTGAAATCACCGACAAATCGCTCGATTTCCTCGGCTTCAAAACGTTGAAGGACCTGCTGGGCTCGCTCGGGAAGGCCAGTTTCGGGGCCCACGATACGCGCGATCTCGCGACCGGCGTCGAGGCCAGCGGAGCGTCCAAGCGCTATGAGTTCGGCGACACGCTCAACCTCGATGTCAGCGAAACGCTCTTCTCCGCCTTTCGCCGCAATGGCGTCAAGGTGCCGATCGAGCTCGAGTATGACGATCTCTACGTCCATCAATCGGAGTATCAGAGTTCGTGCGCTACCATCGTGCTTCTTGATTGCAGTCACAGCATGATTCTGTACGGCGAGGACCGCTTCACTCCTGCTAAGAAAGTCGCCTTGGCGCTCGCGCACCTGATTCGGACGCAATATCCGGGCGACTCGCTACGCTGCGTTTTGTTCCATGATTCCGCGGAGGAGGTTCGCGTGTCGGAGCTCGCGCGCGTTCAGGTGGGGCCCTACTACACGAATACGAGAGCCGGCTTGATTCTGGCCCAACGCCTTCTCGAACAGGAAAAGAAGGATATGAAGCAGATCGTGATGATCACCGACGGGAAGCCGTCGGCTCTCACGCTCGACGACGGGCAAATTTACCGCAACGCGTTCGGCCTCGATCCGCTGGTGATCAGCCGGACGCTCGAGGAAGTCAACCGTTGCAAGCGCAAAGGCATCCTCATTAATACGTTCATGCTGGCCAGCGATTACGGCTTGGTGCAGTTCGTCCAGAAGGTCACCGAGATGTGCAAGGGGAAGGCGTATTTCACGACGCCGCACACACTTGGGCAATATCTACTGATGGATTACCTGAATAGAAAAACGCGAACGATTCATTAGGAATTGCGCGTCGGGCCATCAAAAAACAAAAGCCGGTGAGTACTCGGAGGAAGATACTCACCGGCCGGCGCGTCGGGATCCGAAGATCTCAACGTGCCGAACTCTCGGGACTTTTCTGGGGATGTCCCTGGTTCGTCATACTAGTAGACGCAGGACCCAATACGACCGTTACGGAAATTTCATTCGATACTAACACTATCAAAGTATTCTGTACAGAAGAATCTGTCAATGAGCCGAATTTTCGAGCTCTATGGGCAAGGTCGACAATGCGTCGCCTTGCCCGACGGAAACCGGCCGTCCTGTGCGGTACACTGACCGCATGAATCGACGGCAGTTTCTTGGTACTGGACTGGGCGCTCCTCTGATCCTTGGCGCCGCGAGCAAGAGCGACTCCCGCCTCCCCACCGTCGGCAGCGGCGCGTTCCGCTACGAGGTGATTCACGATTGGGGCGAACTGCCCTCGAACATTCAGTACGGAAATACGCACGGCGTCTGCGAGGATTCGCATGGCCGGATTTACGTCCATCACACGGTGCATTCGACGTCCGAATCCGCGGATACGATTGTCGTATTCGATCGAAAAGGGAAGTTCGTTGGAAGCTGGGGGAAGCAATTCAAGGGCGGCGCCCATGGTCTGCACATTCGCAAGGAAGGACGCGACGAGTTTCTGTATCTTTGCGATACAGCGAAGGGTCTGGTGACCAAGACGACGCTCAAAGGCGAGGAAGTTTTCACCATCGGATATCCGACCGAGTCGCCGGCTTACGCGGCAAAACCGAAATGGTCGCCGACTAATTTGGCGGTTGCTCCGAACGGCGAAATCTACGTCGGTGACGGATACGGATCCAGCTTCATCAACGTCTACAGCCCGCAGGGCAAGTTTTTGCGCACCTTTGCCGGTAAGGGCAAGGAGGCCGGGAAGGTCGACTGTCCTCACGGAATCGCTCTGGACGCGCGCGGGCCGGAGCCGCTGCTGGTGGTCGCCGACCGGGCCAACAAGCGGCTACAGTATTTCAATCTAGCGGGCGAGCACGTGAAATTCGTCGAGGGCGTGAAGGCGCCCTGTCATTTCCATGAGCGAAAGGGCATCCTTCTGATCCCGGATCTTTCGTCGCGCGTGACGCTGCTCGACAAATCGAATAAGGTGATTGAGCATTTGGGCGACCTCGATGCGCCGTACGGCGATTTGCGCAAGAAGCCGCGCGACCAGTTTCCCGCCGGCAAATTCATTTGCCCTCACGGAGCGTGCTTCGATTCCGACGGCAACATCTTTGTTGTCGAGTGGGTGGAAGTCGGCCGCGTCACCAAACTAAGACACGTCAGCTAGCCGCCTGAAAGCACCAGACACTGCCAACCGCTCTTCGACAAATGCTGGACCGCCGTGGGAGCGTCCGGCCACTGCTCGAAACCGGACAAGATGACAGTACGCGCGACTCGGCGCAAGTCGGGCAGCAGATCCTCGCAGATTTCGGCGCTGATATTGGCAATCGCTACGTCGAACCCGCCATCGCGAACCGCATCCACGGATCCGACGAAGACGTCTGGCTGTGACTCGTGCGCGATCCGGACCGAGTCCTCGTCCACATCGCAGCCGACTACTTTCGACGCGCCCAACGCCAGCGCCGCCTGCGAAAGAATGCCGGATCCCACTCCGACGTCGAGCACGCGATCTCCAGGTTTCAGGTGCCGTTCGAGCGCTTCGAGACACAGCTGCGTGCATGGATGCCAACCCGTTCCGCAGGCCATTCCCGGGGTTACGACCAATCGGATCCGGCCGGCGGGCAGCGTGTCTTCGGACCACGGCGGGACCAGGTAGAACCGCTCGCCGATGCACAGTGGGGGAAACGAATCGCGGGTCCGCCGCTCCCAGTCGATCTCCTCGAGCGTTTCGATTTCCGGGCTGAATGGCAAAAGGGCAGTGAGGTCCGGCGGCGCGTCGAAGAAGGCGAGCAATCCTCCGGGCTCGTCGAGGATTCCCGTGGTGCCGAGCTCCCAGAGCTGCGCCGATAGCAAATCGTCATCCGACGGCGCACAGCGGAGTCGGACGGCGTACGTTGGCAAGCTAGCCCTGAACCCGCTTTTCTTTACCGGCCCAGAACTGTTCTTTGATGACCATCTTGCGGATCTTGCCGGTGCCGGTTTTTGGCAGCGCCTCTTCGGTGAACTTCACAATGCGCGGCAGCTTGAACTTGCCCAGGCGCTCTTCGAGGAACTTCAAGAGCTCGGTTTCGGTGAGTGAATGGCCAGGTTTCAGGACCACCAGCGCCGCCGGAACCTCGCCCCACTTCGGATCGGGAGCGGCCACGACGGCGCATTCAAACACGCTCGGATGCGCAAAGATATGCTGCTCCACTTCGAGCGAACTGATATTCTCACCGCCCGAAATGATGATCTCTTTCTTGCGATCGACGATGTGAATGTAGCCTTCTTCGTCCCACACGGCCATGTCGCCCGAGTGAAACCAGACGGCCGGGCCGCCATCGAAATTCGGCGTCATCACCGCCTCGGTCGCGGCCGGTTCCTTGAAGTAACCTTCCATCACGTGATCGCCCATGGCGACCACTTCGCCGATCGAAACGCTGTCCTTCGGCACGTCGCGCATATCGTAATCGACCACGCGCACGGTCACGTTCGGAGCCGGCCATCCGGCCATTGCCTTACGCCGGCGGCGTTCCTCCGGCGAAGAGTACACCGGCCACTTGTCGCGCGCGGAAGTCAATAACGGCGCGGTCTCGGTGAGCCCATAACCCGCCATCGCCTCGGCCCCGGGGAATGCGGTTTCGATGCGCTCGACCAATTCGGGCGAAGCCGCCGCGCCGCCGATCATCACGCGCCGCATGCTCTTCAAATCGTATTTCCCGATATCCGGGCAATTGATCAGCGCGTTCGCCATTGTCGGCACCAGGCACATGTCCGTCGCCTTGTGGTCCTCGATCAGCTTGAACACAAAGTTTGGTTCGAAACGCCGGACCATTACCTGCGGAATCCCGAGCATCGTGGACGATTGCGGACGGCCCCAGCCATTGGCGTGGAACATCGGAATCGTGTGCAGATCCACCATCGACTCCGCATCCTTCATCATCGAAGCTAGCGCCAGCGCGTGCAGGTATAGGGTCCGGTGCGAGTGCGTGACGCCCTTCGGCGTTCCCGTCGAGCCGGATGTGTAGAACAGTTCCGCGATCGACATCTCATCGATCTTGAAGACATCGGCGCGTTCCGGATGACCGCTCGCGATCAGCTCGTCGTAGGTGAGGTCGGCCAGCGGAGTCGGCTCGTCGATTGTGACGTACGTCTCAACCGGCTTCAGTTCGGGCTTGATCTTTTCGATGGTCGCCAGAAAATCGTTCTCGAAAATCAACATCCGTGCGCCGGAGTGGTTGATGATGTTTATCAGTTCCGGAGCCGAAAGCCGCACGTTCAAAGGCATCACGATCGCGCCCGCCTGCACGACGCCGTAATAGCCTTCCATCAATTGATGGTTGTTGAAACTCAGGTACGCGACGCGGTCGCCCTTTTGGATCCCGGCCTTGGTCAGCGCCGTCGCCAGCCGTTCCGCGCGCTCGCCAAATTGCGCGTAGGTGAAGGTCTTGTCGCCGCAAACGATCCCGGTTTTGTGGGGAAATACATCCACGGCACGGTGCAGGCAGCGAAGAGGTGTCAGAGGAACAAACATGGTTGTAAGGGACGATTGTAGCTGACAGACCGCCGGCCACGCCCGTATTCGTGAGCTGACGGCCCTCTGGGCTTGAGGCCCGAACGTGAGTGAGGGGACCGTTACGGGCGCCATCGTCTTCCGCTGGCTGCCCTTCGTGCGGGCTACCTACAAAATATGTAGATCCCGGCCGCGCATTTCCTTCGGCTGATCCACGTGCAGCATCCCCAGAATCGTGGGAGCCAGATCCTGTAACGCTCCACCCTGCCGTAGCGGACGCTTGTCTTCGGTGACCACCAGAAATGGAACCGGATTCGTCGTGTGATAGGTATGCGGACCGCCGGTCACGGGATCAATCATCATCTCCGCGTTGCCGTGATCGGCCGTAATGATCCAGCTGCCGCCGTACTGCTTCATCGCCGCGTACACTCGTCCCAATTGCGCGTCCACGGTTTCACATGCCGCGATGGTCGGAACCAGTTTGCCCGAATGCCCCACCATGTCGGCGTTCGCGAAATTCATCACGACCACATCGAAGTTGCCCGGATTCGAAATCGCCTTGATCACGACGTCGGCGACTCCGGCGGCGGACATCTCCGGTTTCAGATCGTACGTCGCCACCTTGGGCGACGCCACCATCTCGCGCTCTTCGCCCGCGTACGGCTTCTCGTTGCCGCCGTTGAAGAAGTACGTCACGTGCGCGTATTTCTCCGTTTCAGCGACGCGGAGATTCTTCCAGTTCATCTTGCCCATGACGTCAGCGAGAATGTTGTTGGGATGCTCCGGCGGCAGCACGAACGGCACCGGAATGGTTTTGTCATACTGCGTCATGGTCACGACATGGAGCTTCAACGGACTCTCCGAGAGCACCTTGGTGATCTGCCGTCCGCGATCGGCGCGGTAGTTATACACGAGACAAACGTCGCCCTCGCGAATCGAACCCACCGGTTCATTACGCCCATCAACGATCGTGATCGGCTCGATGAATTCGTCGGTGATGCCCTTCTCGTAGCTGCGTTTGATGGCGCCCACGGGATCGGTCGCCTTCTCTCCCGCGCCCTCGCGCATCGCGCTGAACGCCTTCTCGATGCGTTCCCAGCGCTTGTCGCGATCCATGGCCCAATACCGCCCCGACACGGTCGCAATGCGCCCGACGCCTAGCGTCTTCATTTCCTTCTGCAGCAATTCGACGTAGTGCGCGCCGCTCTCGGGCGCCGTATCGCGCCCATCCATAAAGCAATGGACGAACACTTCACTGACATCGTGCATGCGCGCCAGCTTCAACAGCGCGTACAAATGCGTAAGCTGCGCGTGGACTCCACCATCGCTGCACAGGCCCATCAGATGCAGACGTTTGCCGCGCGATCTTTTCATCGCGTCGAGCAAAACCGGGTCGCTAAAGAAGTCGCCGGTCGCGATCAGGTTGTCGATGCGGGTGACATCCATAAGGATCACGCGCCCCGCGCCCATGTTCATGTGGCCTACTTCGCTGTTGCCCATCTGGCCTTCGGGTAGGCCCACAAACGGACCCGACGTCTCGACCAGCGTGTGCGGAAACTCCGCCATCAGCGAGTCGTACACCGGCTTGCGGGCGAGCGCGATGGCGTTGCCGTCCACGCGCGTCGAGTGTCCCCAACCGTCGAGGATGGTGAGAATGAGAGGCCGCTTGGCGGCCTTCACGTGAACCGTCATGTTGAAGAATCCTTATTGGCGGAAGGCTTTTTTGCCGGGATAACGCGCGCTCGCGCCGAGCTCTTCTTCGATGCGAAGCAGCTGGTTGTACTTCGCGATGCGATCCGTGCGGCTGGCGGATCCGGTCTTGATCTGGCCGGCATTGGTGGCGACGGCGAGGTCCGCGATAAACGCGTCTTCGGTCTCCCCCGAGCGATGCGAAACCACGGCGGTATAGCCAGCGTCGGACGCCATCTTCATCGCGTCGAGCGTCTCGGTCAGCGTGCCGATCTGGTTCACCTTCACCAGAATCGAATTCGCCGTCTCGCGTTCAATGCCCATGGCGAGGCGCTTCGAATTCGTCACAAAAAGATCGTCACCGACCAGCTGAATCTTCTTGCCGAGCACGTCGGTCATGCGCTTCCAGCCGTCCCAATCGTCTTCGGCCATGCCGTCTTCGATCGAGATAATCGGATACTGGCGCACCCAATTGGCCCAGAAATCGACCATCTCGTCGCTGGTGCGCTCGCTCTTGTCGGACTTCTTGAAGACGTATTTCTTCTTGTCTTTGTCGTAGAATTCGCTGGCCGCCGGATCGAGCGCGATCGAAACCTGCTCACCCGGCTGGAAGCCTGCTTTGGTGATCGCGTCCATCACCACTTCGAGAGCCTCTTCGTTCGACTTGAGATTCGGAGCGAAGCCGCCTTCGTCGCCGACGCTGGTCGAGTAGCCTTTTTTCTTCAGTACGCCTTTCAACGTGTGGAAGATCTCGGCGCCCATGCGCAACGCTTCCGAAAACGTTTCCGCGCCGTGCGGGATGACCATGAATTCCTGCGGATCCACCGAATTGTCGGCATGCGCTCCGCCATTCAGGATGTTCATCATCGGAACGGGAAGGACGCAGGCGGCGACTCCGCCGAGGTAGCGGTAGAGCGGCTGCCCGTGCGACTGTGCGGCGGCGCGCGCGGTGGCCATCGATACGGCGAGGATGGCGTTTGCACCCAAGCGGGCTTTGTTCGGAGTGCCATCAATGGCCATCATGAGACGATCGATCGAGGCTTGATCGGATGAATTCATGCCCAGCAGTGTGGGCGCGATCTCGTCAGTGATATTCGCGACGGCGGTCAACGTTCCTTTGCCGAGGTAGCGGCCCTTGTCGTTGTCTCGAAGCTCGACGGCCTCGTGCTCACCGGTCGATGCGCCAGAGGGGACGGCGGCGCGCCCCATGCTTCCGTCCGCCAGCAGGACATCGGCTTCCACAGTCGGGTTGCCGCGTGAGTCTAGAATTTCTCTTCCAATGATTTTGACAATTTCCATGGTGGGAACCTTCATTGTACTCGGGGTGCAAGGGAGGGTTCGCCGGAAATTCAGTAAACAATGCTGTTATTTGTTGTGCCGCGCCAGGTCGAGGATCTTTTCGGCGGCTTGCTGCGGCGCGTCGATGTTTTCCATCGTGATGCGGCTGGCGTCTCCGGCGGTTTCGATCGAGAGATTGCCGACGCTCAACATCCTTTGGCCGATGGTCTGATCCACCCGCACATCCTGCACCTTGTGGATCTCCATCGTGCGCGCGGTTTTCGAAAAGATACCGGACTCGTAGCGCAGACGGTCACCGGCGATGCTCAGCCGAGTGGTCCGGCGCGCGATGTGACGTTCGAGTGTCCACAGGAAGAGGAATCCAGGTACGATCAGCGGCCACCAGATCGCGACCTGCGGCGGCGGATCCGCTTTCTTCCAATACGTCGCGATCGCCAATGCAAGGATCAGGTCGAACGCATACGCGACCTGCAACAGCTTGATCGAGGGCCGCAGTACGACATCGACAGTGGGATCGGTAGGTGCCGCCATAGCGGTTCGAGAATACCATGTTTGATCGGAAACACGGTCGCGGCGTGCCCCTTGCACGGTGCGGGAGAATGGAAGGGCATGGAGCAAACCCGTTCCCTCTCTCGAGTTTTGGTCGTTGACGACGAGGAAAGCCAGCGGTCCGCGTTGGCCAGTATGGTCGCGTTGTGGGGGCATCAGGTGGAGACCGCCGCCGACGGCATCGAGGCGCTCGAAAAAGTAGAGACCTTCTGCCCGCACATGATCATCAGCGATCTCATGATGCCGCGCATGGACGGCAACGAATTTCTCCGCCGCCTCAAGCAGGATGGCAAGACCATTCCTGTGATCGTGCAGACGGCGTTCGGCAGCTTGGATACGGCGCTCGCGACTGTGCACGAACTCGGTGCGTATTGGTTTCTCGAAAAGCCGGTGCAGGCCGCGGCGTTGCGCCTCCTGATCCAGCGCGGAGTCGCTCACGGCCAACTCGCCGAGCGCACCGAAATCCTCGAGCGCCAGCTCAGCTATCAGGGCGTGCTCGGCCAATTGACCGGCGGCTCGGCGAGCATGCAGGAAGTGTTTTCGCTCGTACAGCAGGTCGCGCCCAGCAAGGCCGCCGTGTTGATTACGGGAGAAAGCGGCACCGGAAAAGAACTCACCGCGCGCGCCATCCATTCGTTGAGTCCGCGGCGCGAGGCCCCGTTCGTTGCCGTAAACTGCGCCGCTTTGCCGGATACATTGATGGAAAGTGAGCTCTTCGGCCACGAGAAAGGTGCCTTCACCGGGGCCGTGGAACGCCGCGCGGGCTGCTTCGAATTGGCCCAGGGCGGCACGATTCTACTCGACGAGATCGGCGAAATGGCGATCGGCACGCAAGCAAAATTGCTTCGCGTCCTCGAGGACGGCCGCGTCAGGCGACTGGGCGGCAAGGTGGAAACGCAACTCGACGTGCGCGTCGTCGCGTCCACCAATGCCGAACTTGAGAACCACATTCGCGAAGGCAAATTCCGCGAAGACCTCTACTATCGGCTGAACGTGTTTCCGATTCCGCTACCTCCGCTGCGCGACCGCAAGGACGACATTCCGGCGCTGGTGGCAACGCTGGTCGCAGATCTCAATCGCAAACACGACTGCAAGGTCGCCGAAGTCGCGCCGGAGATCATGGAGCGGCTGCAAGCCTACGACTGGCCGGGCAACGTCCGCGAGCTGCGAAACGTTTTAGAGCGCGCCGTGATCCTGGCTGGACAGGGAACCATGAAGCTGTCGCATCTCTCCTCCCAATTCGGCGCCAAGCTTACCAACAGCCCGTCGCTTCACATCGCGATCGCGCCGGGCGGAGATCCGGATACGGTGGCGGTCCGCATCGGCACCACCATCGAGGATGCCGAACGCGCCCTAATTGAGCGGACGCTCGATCACACCAAGCAGAATCGCACCCGCGCGGCCGAAATCCTCGGCATCAGCCAGAAGACCCTGTTTAATAAACTGAAAGAATACGGAGCAAAAGGCGCCGGAGTCTAGCGACAGCGATCGCGCTTTTTGGATGCCGCCATGTCCCTGAAAACCCGGCTCGTCCTGTTGGTGGTGGCCCTAGCCGTCACCGTGGTCGTCGCGATTTCGGCGTTGTACCTCGGAACCATGGTCGACGCCTGGTCGTCGCAATCGCTTGAGCGCGCCGACCTGGCCGTCCAGCAGGCCAAGGCCTCGCTGCTCGATGCGTTGGAGACCGCGTCGAAGGTCCACCGGATGGAAACCGTGGCGGATACCAAGCGCGTCTGGACGGAGACCGTCACCATCAGCCCGACGATCTCCGATATGCTGCAGCGGATCTTGACCAACACCAAGGAGCTGGTCGAAATTCAGATCGCGGGCGAAGATGGCAAGATCCTGGTGTCGTCGAATCCCAGCCGCCGCGGCACCGATCTACCGCGGCTGAAGCGCTTCGCGTTATGGCGCAACGAATGGTCGTTGAAGCGGCTGTTCGATGTCTTCACGGCGCGGCAGGATTACGAGATCACGGTGCCGCTCGGTATCGCGGAGCAGCAGAATCCGGTGTTCACGATTCAGGCGGTCGTCGCTTCGGTGTTTCTGCGGAACGAACTCGAACCGCGCATCGGCGCCCTGGCATGGCTCTCGGCTGGCGCGCTGACGCTGTCGGTGTTTCTCGGACTGGTCGCCGCCAGTCTCGCGATGCAGCCACTGACGCGGATCAGCCAGACTCTGGACCGGATCAATAAGGGCGAGTTTGAAGAGGCGGAATCCGAGCGCGCGCGGCACGGGGAATTCGCGCTGGTCGAGAACAAGCTGACTGTGCTCGGTCTGCGTGACGCCGAAGCGCGTCGAGAACTCGCCACGCGCCTGGACGGTCCGTCGCGGCTGGCGGCGCTCGGTCATCTGACCAGCGGCGTAGCGCACGAAATTAAGAATCCGCTGAACGCGATCGCCCTGCGTGTCGAGTTGTTGCGCGAAAGGCTTCGCGAATCCAGTTCGCCGGAGCTGGACAACGAGATCAACATCATCGCCCGCGAGGTGAACCGGCTGGATCGGGTGGTGAAAACCTTCCTCGATTTCGCGCGTCCAGTCACCGTACAGTTCCAGAGCCTGGATGTCGCCGCCCTGACGGGCGACGTCGCTCAATTAGTGCAGCCCCAGGCGGTGACGCAGAATATCGAACTCACCTTCGAGGCCCCCAAGGAGCCCTGCTGGATCCGCGGTGATGCGGACCTGCTGCGGCAGGCGATTCTTAACGTCGTCGTAAACGGCCTTGACGCGATGGCCGGAGCGGCCCCGAAATCCGGAGCCAAACTTGCCATTTCGCTGGTCGCCGGCGACGAAACCATCGACCTGACTGTGGCCGATCAAGGCCCGGGAATTCCTGAAGAGATCCGCAAGAAGGTCTTTCAGCTGTTTTTCACAACCAAGGAAAAAGGCTCCGGCATCGGACTCGCGATGACGTTTCGGGCCGTGCAATTGCACAATGGTACTATCGAAATTGCTGATTCACTAGGGAACGGGTCGACTTTCCACCTGCGCTTTCCCCGGGTGGAAGCGCCTGGTCCGGCCGATGAGGCCCATGCGTAAGCGAGTCCACTTCTTGTTCGTTCTAGCGCTCGCATTGGAAGCGAGCTCGTGTACCCGTTGGTTCACGAAAAAGAAGCCCGACCCGGTCCCTGTTGCTCCGTTCCCGAAGCCCATAATTCCACCGGAGCCATCGCTCCCCCCGCCTCCGCCTAGACTGGACAGCACTCCGAATCCGGCCCCACCGAACATACCGCCGGACAAGATCGTCACGCCTCCGGGTCCGGCGAAACCGCGTCCGGCTCGCAGACGGATGCCGCCCGCGGTGCCCAAACAGGTCATCGAGACGCCGCCCCAACAGACCGAGCAGCCTCCACCGACGGCGCCGAGGCTAGGCCAGATTTTCAGCGCGGAACAGAGGGCCGAGTACAACAAGACCCTCGACGATGCGCTCGACCGCGTCCGCAGAGTCCTGAACCAGGCAGCAAGCCGGACGCTGCCCGAATCGCAGACCGAGATTGTGAACCGCATCCGTGCATTTGAAAGGCAAGCTCTCCAGGCCCGCGATCAGGATCTGCTGGCGGCGCTGAGTCTGGCAAATCGGGCCGATGTTTTGGCGCGCGAGTTGGCGGGTCAGTTCCAGTAAAAAGGGCCGCGTTCCCTTAGGAAACGCGGCCTTGAATTTCGGTTCGGTTCGAACCGTCGGCGGTTGTCGATCGATAACTAATTGGTTCCCGCAGCGGTCATGGACTTGCTTGCGGAATCGACTTCCGGCACCCAAACCTTCACTTCGACCCGGCGGCTCAACTTGCGCGCTTCGGTAGTCTTCTGCTCGTCCGCGGCCACGCCGGAGCCAAGCATATGGATCGAGCGCAGCGGGATGTTGTCTTTGCCGGTCAGGTAGCGGGCGACTTCTTCCGCACGCTTCTGGCTCAGCTGAATGTTGTACATCTGCGAACCCGTTTTGTCCGTGTAGCCCTGGACTTCGATCACATACCGGTTACCCGTGGACACGTTCTTGCCCAGTTCATCGAGCAACTGCTTGGCTTCGGTGGTCAGGGTCGCGCGATCGCGTTCGAACAGCACGCTCTGCGAAGTGGACAGCTTGTAAGTGTTCACACCGTCGATCGTTTTGCGGATCTCATCGCCCTGTGCCAGGCTTTTTTCAGCCAGCATGCGGGCGCGTTCGGCCTGCGTCATCGCTTCGCCGGCTTTGGTTCCGGCTGCCTGCGCATCGGTACCGGCCTGACGGGCGCGGGTGTCCACGTCCGCAAGCTGTTCCTTGGTGCGCGACAAATTCTTCTCGACGCCGTCGATCGCATCGCCATGCGCCTTCAGGGTCAGATCCTGCTCGCCATTCTTCTGCTCAAGCTGCGCTGCCTTGGTCTCCACCGGAGCGATACGTTGTGCCACATACTTTTTAGTGGCGCAGCCGGTCGTCATCAACCCCACAACCGCCAACGCCGAAACAGTTACTAAATAACGAGCCATTTTAGTCTCCTACCCTTTCTTCTCTCTTACAATTACCATCGCTTACTACAATCCGGCGGCCCGGCAAAGCCCTCGCGTCCAAGTTTGAACCTGCCAAGCCGCCGGAGTTCGCCCGCGAGAGCAACTACGGGATAGCGGTGCGTTGAAGCTACCCGCGGGAAAGCGCTTTTTCGATCCCGGTAACTTCTGCTGCCCGCGATTCGGAAAGATTTTCTGGTTTCTCTCCGTATCTGCTTGCATCCGTGGCATCATCACGCTTCCTGCCTAGGTAACATGCATGCCGCGTGCCAAAAAGTGGAAGATGACTGGTAATTAATCGTACGACTAGATAGGAATCTTTAGTATGACATAGTAGGGGCATTTTGTTTGGGGCAGCCACGCGGCGAGTAGTAGTTCTGCGACGCCCATGCCAACGAACGGATCTGTTATTCTTCCTGATTGCTTCGGAAAAGAATTACCCGATGAATGCGTTTTTATTTGATCTGGACGGCGTCATTATCCATTCGATGCCCATGCACACCGCCGCATGGGAGGAGTACCTGCGCCGCTACGGCATTGAGCCGTCGTCGCTCGAAGACCGCATGCACGGCAAGAGGAACGATCAGATTGTCCGGGCCTATTTCGGGGACCGGCTGCCCGCCGACGAGGTTTTTCACCACGGTGCCGCCAAAGAGGCTCTTTTCCGGGAAATGATGACCCCGGTATTCGACGCCCATCTGGTACCGGGAATTGCTTCTTTTTTGAGCCGGAATGACAGCATTCCGAAGGCCCTCGGAACCAATGCCGAACCGGCCAATGTCGATTTCGTTCTGGACAAGGCCGCCCTCCGGCCCTTTTTTCGCGTTATTGTAGACGGAATGCAGGTAGAACATCCGAAGCCGCATCCGGAAATCTACCTGACGGCGGCGCAACGGCTTGGATTCGAGCCATCCCGCTGCATTGTGTTCGAGGATTCGCCTTCCGGTGTCGCCGCAGCGCGGGCCGCTGGAATGAGGGTGGTTGGAATCACCACGACTGCCGATCATTTAGCAGGTGTGGATCTTCATGTTCGCGACTTTCATGATTCCCAGCTTGACGCATGGCTAAAATCGCAGTCCCGCTCCTGATTGCCCTGCTGCTGCTGGTTGGAATCCCGTTTGCCGCCAAGTCGCAAACGCATCTCACGCTCGAGCAGGCAGGCTCGCGTTCCGGGCCGAATTTCGCCCCCACCCACCTCAACCAGCAGGTCTCAGTGTCGGGCGTCGTCTCCGCCCGGATGTATCACGTCGAGGATCGCTTCCTTGTCCCTATTCAGGATGCGCAGCACCACGGTCTGATCCTGAACGGCTCGATCGAGCAGCTCGCTTCGCTGATGCCCGGCGATAGCCTGGACGTTACCGGCGGGATCGACGTCCGGTTCGGAATGCCAGTGCTGAATGTGGCCTCGCTCGCCAAATCCGGCGCGGTCGCGCCGCCGCTCCCGATCCGCTTGCCGGTGGATGAACTGCGCTCGTTCCGGACGCTCGGCGTCCTGGTCACCGTCGAGAGTTTCGTGAGTTCAATCAGCTCCTCGGACCAGGGCGACCTGGCGACGCTGGGCGATCGCGGCACCATCATCCGCATCCTGCTGCCGCGAGCGCACCGTGCGACGGGGGGATTGAGCTTCCTCGGACCCGGGGACAAAATCCGGGTAACCGGTACGCTGGTACAGTTCGACCGCGACCCGCCCTTCGACGGCGGATATCACGTCATCCTGTTCGACGAAAGCGCGATTGCGGTGGTTGAGAAGCGGACCTTCCTGCCGCCCTTATTGCTGCTTTCCGCGTTGGCGGCGACTTCCATCATGCTGATCATCTGGTGGATCCGCGAGCGCCGCATGGCGATCCAGCGCCGCGCGATGCGGGTTTTGCACACGTTGAGCGAGGACATCATCGCCGCCCAGACTCCGGCCGACCTGGCCAAACGCCTTGCCGGCGTGCTTCCGCAGGTCACGGCTGTGTCCGCCGCGCGGATGTAGCTCTTTAACACGCGCACGCGATCGCTCGAGCGCGTAGTCAGTTCCGTCCATCCCGAGCCGATGGCCTTCGCGCTCGAAACGCCCCCGCCGGGCATGCCGACTGGCGTGTCGGCCGCGTTCCGTAATCGCCGCCTGTTGTCGATTCCCGATACGCGGCGCAGCCCGTTCCTCAAAGCTTCGGCGCGGTCGGACGTGCCGCGCGCCGCGATGTTCGTGCCGATGTTCGCGCATCAGGAATTGCTGGGAGTTCTGGAACTGACGCTGCAGGACCGGCCGCATTTTTTCACCCAGGAGGAACAAGCCTCCGCGCAGCATATCGCGAACCAGGTCGCCGCCGCGCTGAAGCTGCAGGAGCAGCAGAACATCCGCGAGCAATTGTTCCGCAGCGAGAAGCTGGCGGCCACCGGACAGCTGATTTCGGGCGTCGCTTCCGAATTGCGGAATCCGCTCGAAACGATTCTTCAACTGGCGAGTTCGCTCGCCGCCGAGCAGACCGGCGGAGCCAGCCGCGACATGCGCGCGCTCGCCGCCGAAGCGCGGCACGCTTCCGAAATCGTTTCGAGACTGGTTTCGTTTGCGCGGCCCGAGGATTCAAAATCGACGCCGGTTGAGATGAACCATCTGCTGCTGAGCTTGATCGAGTTCCGCGCCGCGGAGTGGCAGAAGCAGGGCATCCACGTCCACAATCGCCTTTCGCCGGACTTGATTTTCGTCCATGGCTCGCAGGGCCAACTGGAGCAAGTTTTCCTGAACCTGCTGATCCACGCGCAGCAGTGTACCGAGTACGGCCCGCAGCCCGGGGAGAAAGCAATTTCCATCGTCAGCAGCCTGATCGCGCGCCGCGTGCTGGTGGAGATCGGTTTTCCCTCGACGCCGAACGGAACCGATCCACTGGCCGATCCCGCTTCGGGCGCGAGTTCCTCGGCGGCGACCGGCCTGGCGGTTTGCAAAGGGATTCTGCAGACGCACGGCGGCGAAATTTATTTCCGCATGCGCGGCGCCATATCGAAATTCGAGGTGGAATTGCCGATCGAGAGCGCCCGCACAACCGGCGTTGCGCCGGAACACGCCAAGCGTGTCCGCCCGCTGACCACGCTGGTTGTGGATTCGGACCTCACGGCGCAAAAGTTGATGGTGTCCCTGCTGACGACGCGCGGTCATCGGGCTGTTCCAGTGACTTCACAGCAGGAAGCGGTGGACCTGGTGCAGAGGCTCAAGTTCGATTGCGTGTTCTTTGCGGCCCGTCCGGGGAATCCGAACTGGCTGGAAATGTTCGAGCGCACGCGAGTGCATACGCCGGCGATCGTGTTGCTCACCGACGGCTTCGATCCGGATCTGCATCGAAACGGGACCGACTATTTGGCGCTCGCCCGGCCGGTCCAGGATTCGGATCTGGATGACGTGCTGGAGGTGGCCGCCGAGCGGACCGAGACGCCACGAACGGGGTCCGGCCGGGAGCGGTAGAAGGGCGTTGACCACTTTAGCGCTCTCCTTCCGAGCACGGTGGTCGTGTCTCGGATTCGTCGCTGCGATGCAGGTCCCCTCCCTGACGGTCGGGGTTCAAGCCGGTGGCCAGTCGGACTACTTGGAAACTGGTTCCTCGACTTCTTCGCTCGCGGCGGCCGTGAAGTAGGCGCAGTCGGGGTGGTGGAAAACCATGGCGCTGACGCTGGCTTCGGGGTCCATCATCATTCCCTCGGTCAGCTCGATACCGATATCTTCGGGATGGATCAACTGCCAGAGGCCGGCCTGGTCGTCGAGGTTTGGGCAGGCGGGGTAGCCGAAGCTGTAGCGCTTGCCGCGATAGCGGGAGGTGAATCGCTCCTGCATGGTCATGGTCGGCGAATCGGGGAAGCCCCAATCTTCGCGGATGCGGCGATGGAGCCACTCGGCGCAGCCCTCGGCGGTTTCGATCGCCAAGGCCTGTACGGCGTGGGCGCGCAGGAATTCGCCCTTTTGCTTGAACTCCTCGGAATGCGCGCGGACGCCTTCTCCAGCGGTCACGGCGAATAGGACTAAGTGATCGCGCTTGCCGTCGATGGGATCGAGCACGTAATCGCTGAGACAAAGCCCGTCGGTTTTGGCCTGCCGCCCGAAGGCGAAGGTGTGGATGGGCGACGCGCCGCCGGGAGCGAACAGGTGGATCGAATTCTGATCGCGCTCGGCTTCAAAGAATTGCCAGACGGCCCGGACCTTCATCCACTTCGCGGCCTCCTGCTTGACGTCCTCGATCTGGTGGAACAGCTCAAGCGCCTTCTCGTCGCGCTCGTTGAGCGCCTTTTCGAAATTACCCTTGAAGCCGAGGTGGCGGCCGTACAGCATAAAGGAATTGATGTAGCTCCAGAGCTCGGGCAACTGGGGGACGTCGCGAATCTTGCGGTCGAGCGAGGGCGCATCGGGGATCGCTATATCGGTGCGGACCTTGGGCGACCGCTTGGAGGTGACCAGGCCCGGCGCCTCGACTGGCGCTGCGCCGAAGCCGAGATCTTCGCGGAAGATGTGCGAGCGCAGGACCTCTTCGCGCATTTCCGGGTCCATGATTTCGTTCAGCAGGCGGAGGCCGGTCATGGCGTCTTTCGCGTAGAACGTAGGCGCGCCATAGGACGGCCCGATCTTGCCGGTGGTGTAGCGTTCGCTAAGAGCGGCTCCGCCGACCAGCAGCGGGACGTCGATGCCGGCGTCCTTGAAATCGGCACCGGTGATCACCATCTGCTGCGCGCTCTTAACGAGCAGGCCGGAGAGGCCGATTGCGTCTGGCTTGTGCTCGCGGAAGGCCTGGATCAGGGCTTCCGGCGGCACTTTGATGCCGAGGTTGACGACGGTGTAGCCGTTGTTCGAGAGGATAATTTCGACCAGATTCTTGCCGATGTCGTGGACGTCGCCCTTGACGGTAGCGAGCACGATCTTGCCGCGCGCGGCGGTGTCGGCCTTCTCCATAAACTGCTCGAGGTGGTTGACGGCGGCCTTCATCGCTTCGGCGGATTGCAGGACTTCGGCGACGATCAGCTCGTTGTTGTTGAACAGGCGTCCGACCTCGGCCATGCCGGCCATCAGCGGTCCGTTGATGATGTCGAGAGGCGCGGCTCCCGCGGCGCGCTTCAATTCAAGATCCGGGATCAGGCCGTCCTTGGTGCCTTCGATGATGTAGCGCGAGAGGCGTTCGTCGATGGGCAGGTCCTCGGGTTTGGCGCGGACTTTGGTGGAGGCTCCGCGAAAGTGCTCAGTGATGGCGGCGATGTGGAACTGGTTGACCGCGGCTTTCTGTTCCTTCGATTGCTGACGCCAGTCTTCGGGCGCGGTGCGAAGGCGTTCTTCGTCTCTATGCCCGGCGGGGATTTCGGAAGGCGGCGTCGAGAATAGAAGATGCTCGGCGAGTCGGCGTTCCTCGATGGAGATCGAAGCGAATCGCTCCAGCTTTTCGGCGTTGACAATGGCGAGGTCGAGTCCGGCTTTGGTGGCGTAATAGAGGAAGACGGAGTTGACGATTTCGCGCGCGGCGGCAGGTAGGCCGAAGCTGATGTTCGAGACGCCGAGGATGGTCTTGACGTACGGAATCGCTTCCTTAATCATGCGGATCGCTTCGATGGTTTCGACGGCTCCGCCGATGTAATTCTCGTCGCCGGTGGCGCAGGGGAAGACCAGCGGATCGATGATGATGTCTTCGGGGGCGACGCCGTATTTGGTGGTCAGCAGTTCGACGGAACGCTGGGCGACGGCGAGCTTGCGTTCACGGGTGAAGGCCTGGGCTTGCACCGGATCTTCGTCGATGGTGCCGACGACGAGGGCGGCACCGTAGGCGTTCGCGATGGGGCAGAGCTTCTCGAATTTCTCTTCGCCGTCTTCGAGGTTGACGGAATTGATGATGGCCTTGCCCTGACAGTAGGTGAGCGAGAGCTCCACCGATTTCGGGTCGGTGGTGTCAATCATGATGGGCGCTTTGATCTTGCGGATCAGCTTGTCGTAGAAGGGCGGGATGTCGTTGAACTCGTCGCGGTCGGTGGACTGTAGGCAGACGTCCACGATGTGGGCTCCGTTGCGGATCTGGCGGCGGGCGATTTCGCTGGCCTCTTCCCACTTTTCATCCGCGACGAGATTCTTGAACAGGCGCGAGCCGATAACGTTGGTGCGTTCGCCGACGATCAGTGGACGGCTGGAGTCGTCGGCTTCGACGACTTCGAGGCCGGAGAACAAGGCGCGGTGCTTCTGTTCTGGAGCGATGCGTGGCTTGCGGCCTTCGGCCATCTGCGCGATGGCCTGGATATGCTCGGGAGTCGTCCCGCAGCAGCCTCCGACGATGTTCAGCCAGCCGTGATCGACGAATTTGTCGAGTTGCGCGGCGAGGGCGTCGGGGCCGAGTTCGTATTTCGATTCGTGATTCGGCAATCCGGCGTTAGGGAAGCAGGAGACGCGGAAGGGCGACATCTCGTGGATCGTGCGGATGTGGTCCGTCATGAATTCGGGACCGGTGGCGCAGTTGAGCCCCATCGCCCAAAGGCGCTTGTGGAGCAGGGAAGTAACCAGCGCGTCCACGGTCTGGCCGCCGAGCATGCTGCCCATGGGTTCGATGGTGCCGGAGACGATGACGGGAATGTCGTAGCCGATTTCCTTAGACAACTGCTCGATGGCGAGCACGGCGCTCTTGATGTTGCGGGTGTCCTGGCAGGTCTCGACGAGCAGGATGTCGGCACCGCCTTCCCACAGACCCTTGGCCTGTTTGTAATAACCTTCGAGCAGTTGCGGAAAGGTGATTCCGCCGGTGACGGAGATGGCTTTGGTGGTCGGGCCCATGGAACCGGCGACAAAGCGAAGGCGTCCGGGCTGATCGAATTCGGCGGCGGCTTCGCGGGCAAGGCGGGCGGCGGTGTGGTTGACTTCGTACCACTTGTCCTCGATGCCGAACTCGGCGAGCGTGACCGTGTGTCCGCCGAAGGAATTGGTTTCGACCATGTCGGCGCCGACGGCGTAGTAGGCGCGATGGACGTCCTTGATCCAATCAGGACGCGTGAACAGGAGGTTCTCGGAGCAGTTCTCGAAAGCGGGTCCGCCCCAGTCTTCGATGGTCGGGTTGCGCTGTTGCAGCATGGTGCCCATCGCTCCGTCGAGGATGACGATGCGCGAGGATAATGCGTCGGCAAGAGCTTGTTGGCGAGGGGGAGTCACTCCTTCCATTATTGACGATCCCTCGCAAAACGTCATTTTCGCTTCGTTGACTGGTTCGGTTATGTGGTTGGAATGCGAATTTCGGGGTTTGGATTTTTGGGGGGAACATCCGGATTCAGAGTGACGTAGTTTTCAGCAGGCAACTGCCTTGTGGGGGATTTGGGAAATGAATAGGATGATGGCTGGACTGGCGTTGGTGGTGATGAGCGTGGGCGCGGCTGGTGCCGCGGACAAGCCGAATTTATCGGGCGAATGGAAAGCCAATCTTGAGAAGAGCGACTTCGGAGTGCTGCCTCCGCCGACGTCGTTCACGCGTACGATTACGCACGCCGAGCCGGCGATCACGTTCGAGGACGTGCAGGGAACGGCGATCGGTCTCGATCGGACCGAGCGTAAATACACGACCGACGGCAAGCAGATCACGTTCGAGTCGCAGAGCGCGGAAGTGAAGAGTACGGCGACCTGGGATGCGGGAAAGCTGCGAATCAAGTCTCAGGTTGATGTGGCCGGCATGAAAATCGAAGAGACGATTACGCCGTCCGCGGACGGCAAGACGTTTCAGAGCCTGGTACATATCGCGACGCCCCAGGGTGATTTGGAGGTCAAGATTTTGTTTGAGAAGAAGTAACGGCTGCCGTCCGGCGCGGACGGGCGTATCCTTATAGCTGATGAACAGACACGTTTCGATTCTGCTCCGCTGCGCGTTCGCGCTGCTGCTTCTCGTCAACCTGATGCCGGCCGCCGACGCGCTGGCCGCGGGGAATTACAAAGGCTCTTGGACGGGCGCCAATGGTGGCGGCGATTTCCATATGACGCTGACGGACGATGGCAAGGGCGGCTTCACCGGCACGGTCGGCTTCACAATCAACAGTACGGAAGTGCCGGGAAAGATCACGACGCTGAAGGTGACCGGCTCGAAGATCGAGATGTCTTATGACTTCGACCTGGACGGCAACAAGCTGACGTCGGCGGCGGCGGGCACGCTGAAAGGCAAGTCGCTTGAAGGATCGTACAAAACGACGGCGGGCGGTCAGGATGTGGATACGGGGACTTGGAAGGTTGCCTTGGCGCAATGACGTACGAGGTGGTATTGATCCAGTCCGACGAGGGCTTTAGCGTTTCCTGCCCGGCTTTGCAGGGCTGCCACTCGCAGGGTGTGAGTGAAGAAGAGGCGTTGGAAAATATCAAGGACGCAATCCGCGAATATCTTGCTTCGGTTGCTGAGATGAACTGATCTCGGTAGTGGCCGCGATCATTCGGGATGCGGGGTTAACGGTCGAGCAGTTCGCAAAATTACTCTAATCTGCTGGTACACTGAGGCCATGAAAGCTACCTTTCTTCTGCTCGCTCTTTCCGCATCGATGTTTGGCGCCGACTATAAGGGTTGGTTCAGCGACGATTCCTGCGGCGCCGGCAATGCCAGTTCCGACAAAGAACGCCGCGAATGCGCGGAGCGGTGCCTGAAGGGCGGAGCCGCCGCCGTGTTCGTCACCGAAGGCGACGGCAAGGTCTTCAAGGTCGCGGGCAACGTCAAGGCGCTCGACTACATCATGAACAAGGTGAAGGTCTCGGGCACGGTGAAGGGCGATACGCTGACGATCACGAAGGTCGAAAAGGCCGACTAAGCGAGCATAGCTCGAAAACGATTCTGAAAATGGTCAAACGCCGCCGGTGCATGCGATGCGCCGGCGGCGTTTGTTTTTGCGTCGACCAAGTTACGGTTTGGAGAGCGCGTCGCCGATCGCTTTCGACACCTTGGCGAAGAAGTCCGTGCCTCCGGTGGCTAGGTTGTCGGCAGTCATATAGTCGAGCAGGATATCCGGATACACTCCGGTATTCTCGAGCGTGTTGGCGGCGGGGAAGCCCGGGGTCTGCACGGTGCGTCCGCGGACCACATAGCTCTGCGTCATGCGCGTGGCGCCTTCCGAATACACCGTGGCGTTTCCAATCGAGACCACATTGCCTCCGCCGCCGTCGGTCCGCATGCCGATGAAGGTAGCTCTTCCGGAATCCTGCAAGAAGGCGGAAAATAGCTCCGCGGCCGAAAGCGTGTAATTGTCGGTCACCACGAAGACCGGTTTGGTGTAACCGCCGGCGGTGGGGGACGCGGTCGCGGAAGTCCCACAGATCGGAAGCGCTCCCGTCAACGCGCGATTTCCCTTGAGGGCGTTCTGCAGGTCGTTGACGTAGGCGCCGTAGAGGGCGATCACCCAACCCGGCGCCCCCTGACTCTTGGCGTTCCGCAAGGCGCTTGCAAACGAGCTGAGCCATCCCGCGGTCGCGCGAAGATAGAGATTAGAGGCGTAGAAATCGTTGGTCTGAATCAACGATGCGATTGACTGCGAATAGCAGATGGATCCACCGCCGTTCGCCATCACGTCGATCAAGAGTGCGCTGGTGTTCTGTTGGAAGAAGGCCATCTCCGTCGCGAATTGCTGCAGCGCCAACGTCGTGCTCGACGGCGAGAACGTCGGGATGCGAATGAAACCGATGGTGTTGGCTCCCACGGTGAACGTCCCCGAGAGAAACAAGTCGGTGCTGCGCGAACCGAGCCGCAGGCGGAAACTGGCGGGAGGATTGAAGACGGGCGTCAGCCGTCCAAACGGGCTCAACCCGCCGGCTCGTCCTTCTCCTTTTAATGCGTCCATGCGTCCCAGCGCCGCCAGAGGCTCCATATAGTCGGGCACCGCTTCGGGAGCGTCGGCCGTGAGCGCGTCCGCTTGCGCAAGGCCCCAAGCTTCGGTACGCGTCTGCGTCGCATCGCTTTCGCCGCCGTGAGCGACGTAGGGGCGCTCGGCAGTTGCGGATTTGCGCGGACGGTCTCGATCCAGATTGGCGCCTAGCCGGTTCGCCGAACGAGGTGACGGCACGATACCAGCCGTCGTCACCGGCGTTCCAACGACATCCCATGCGATGGTGTAACTCTCGATGGTGCCATCGGCCCGCTTCACGACGATCGTCGACTTCTCGGGGATGGAGGCGGCACGCGGATTCCAAGGCTGGTAGCGTTCGGTGATCGTCCCGACCGCCAGACGGTCGCGCGAAAGCGGATTGCCGGAGCCGTTCACCGAATACGGTCCGAACTCCTTGATCAATTCGGCGACTGGCCGTCCGTCGAGCGAGATCAACTCGTCGCCGGTGGTGAAGGGATAATCGACGCGCGAAAGATAGGCGCGGTCGATTCCGTCGATCAGAACTTTGCCGTCATACAGGTCCGCGTCAAAGTGCAACCAGGCGTCGTAGGTGCTGGGGATCGTGTATTCATCGTGAGAATCCTGCAATGAGGCGACGTACTTGACACACAGATCCCAAAAATCGACGTCTGTTTTTGTGGCGCTAATCTTATCCAGCCATGGTTTCAAAGCGAGCGCGTCGAATCCCATGACGTCTCGTTTCCATTCGTAGGGCCCGTAGTTCTTCGCGTAAAGTGCCGCCAATTGATTGAAATCGGCGACTTTTTGCTCGGGCGTCAAATCCGCCCAGCAAATGGATGAGGCGGTTAATACAGCGATTGTGATGATTAGGCGTTTCATTATTACCAAACTCCCAGCTTTGGAAAGGTCAAATCCGAATCGAACCTAGTTTAACCTGCCGCTTGCGGAAAATGCACTTCCGGTAGAAGATGAGGCATCCTCACGGCGGAGTTTGTGAGGCAGTCGCTCCAAAATCAAAGCGCGTGTCCGCTCCTGACGTTGGCCTCCGTAGCAGCGTAGTCGCGGCTCGGATTCTGGGCGGCTCCGTGAGCCGACAGAATGGCTGTCACGGGCACTTACTTGGGCCTGTCTGACGCCGTGTTCTTGAACGCACTGCTGGATAGCGTCTTCGCGTTCTGTTGTGGGGTCGATATAATGCGTCCACGTGCGAATGATGAATTGGCTGCTGGTTCTGGTTGGCGCTCTGTACGCGCAACCTACGGTTCCCGATGGCGCGGCGCTTTTCAAACAAAAGTGCTCGGTCTGCCATACGGGTGAAGAGAATTCGCGTGCGCCCGCTGTCGCCGACATGAAAGCGAAGTCGCCGGAATCGGTGATCGACGCGTTGGTCAACGGCTCGATGCGCGTGCAAGGTTCGCGCCTGGGCGGCGGGGAGCGGCGCGCGCTGGCGGAGTTCATCACGGGGAAAAAACTGGGCGGCGACGTGACAGGCGGCAACGTGGGACGTTGCGAAACGCGGCCCGCCTTTGCGAATCCGGCGAACGGTCCGCTGTGGAGCGGGTGGGGTCCGGATTCCGCGAACACGCATTTTCAACCCACGGAGCAAGCGGGATTGACGGTGGAGCAGATTCCGAAACTGAAGTTGAAGTGGGCGATTGGTTTTCCCGATGCGAATTCGGCGTGGGCGCAGCCTTCCATCGCAAGCGGGCGGGTATTCGTTGGCAGCCAGAACGGAACGGTGTATTCGCTCGACGCGAAAACAGGCTGCGTTTATTGGACATTTTCGGCGCAGGGCGGCGTGCGGACCGCCGTATCGATCGGTGCGGGGACGTCGAAGAATTTCGTTGCGTACTTCGCGGATACCAACGCGAACGTGTATGCGGTGGATGCGTCTACCGGCGAGAAGCTGTGGGTGCGCAAGATCGAGGAACATCCGCTGGCGCGAATCACCGGCGCTCCGACGCTGCACAACGGGCGGCTGTACGTTGGGGTTTCTTCGTATGAGGAGACGCAAGGCGCGCGGCCGGAGTACGCGTGCTGCACGTTTCGGGGGAGTCTTTCCTCTGTGGACGCGAAAACGGGCGCGGTGATCTGGAAGACCTACACAATTGCCGCGGAGCCGAAGCCGCGCGGCAAGTCATCCGGCGGCGCGACGCTATACGGGCCATCGGGCGCGGCGATCTGGTCGGCTCCGACGATCGATGCGAAGCGCGGCGTTGTGTATGCGTCAACGGGTAACACCTACAGCGATCCGGATCAGCCTACCAGCGACGCGGTGCTGGCCTTCGACATGGCGACAGGCAAGATTCAGTGGTCGCACCAGGCGACTCCGAAAGATACGTTTCTGATTGGCTGCCGGCCGGGATCGACGAATCCGAATTGCCCGGAGGCGAACGGCCCGGATTACGATTTCGGAAATTCTGCGGTGCTGGCGAAGTTGCCGAACGGCAAGGACGCGATCGTGATCGGGCAGAAATCGGGCGTGGGGTACGCGCTCGATCCGGATAACAACGGCGCGGTGTTGTGGGAGTACCGCGTGGGCGCGGGCGGAGCGTTGGGCGGCATGGAATGGGGCTCGGCGGTGGACGGCGAGAACGCGTATTTTCCGCTGTCCGACATCACGCGGCCGAAGCCGGGCGGGCTGCATGCGGTGAACCTGATGACGGGTCAGCGGGTATGGCTGGCTCCTCCGCCGCCGTTGCTGTGCGCGGCGGGTCGAGGTTGCAACGCGGCGCAGTCGGCCGCGATCACGGTGATTCCAGGTGCGGTTTTCTCGGCCGCGAACGACGGCGGCATCCGGGCGTTTTCGACGAAGGACGGCGCGATTCTGTGGGAGTTCGACACGAACAAGGAATTCAAGACGGTGAATGGGATCGCGGCGAAGGGCGGGTCCATTCAGGCGGCTGCTCCGACGGTGGCGGGCGGGATGCTGTATCTGAATTCGGGCTACGGCGCATTCGGCGGGCGGGGCGGCAACGTTCTGCTGGCTTTCGGGCTGGATTGAGTTAGAGAGACGCGCGCTTCGTTCGCGGTCCTGTGTCGGTCGCGCTTTTATTTATGAAGGACTTATACCGTTCGCCAGATCCTTGTGCACGCAGCGATGCTTTCGTGCGTCAATAGGTATAGATGCGCTTGTCCGTACTTCTAGCGATATTCGTGTGCGCTGCATTTCCGTTGTATGCCGCTGAATATGCGGTGCTGACCACGGGTTTTCGCGTGAAAGTGACGGCGCACGAGCGAGTCGGGGACAATGTGCGGCTGCGGACGCTCGAAGGTGTGATGGAAGTTGCGGCGGACCAGGTGGAAGGCTTTGAGTTCGAGGTGGATCCGCCTGCGGTTGTAGTCGCCGCTCCGGTTGTAGTGGCGGCTCCGGTTGTGCTGCGGCAGTTGACGCCGCGAGAATTAGTGGATCAGGCGGCGGTGCGAGCTGGGCTCCCGAAGGCGATCGTGCATAGCGTGGCGAAGGCGGAATCCGCGTATAAGCAGAACGCGGTTTCAAGAGCGGGCGCGATCGGAATTATGCAGTTGATGCCCGGAACGGCTTCGCAACTGAATGCGGATCCGCGCAATCCGGAGCAGAACGTGGATGCCGGCGCGAGGTATTTGCGGGAGTTGCTACAGCGGTATGACGGCGATGTCGCCAAGGCATTAGCGGCTTACAATGCGGGTCCGGGAGCGGTGGACAAATACAAAGGCGTTCCGCCGTATGCGGAGACGCGGACCTATGTCGATCGCGTTTTGCGGGATTACATCAAGTCGAATAAAGCTTCGGCGGCAGCTGCTGCGAGTTCAGGCGGCGGCGAGAATTAGCGCCTTGCTGTTTCTGCCACGGACCCGCCTGCGTTCCCACGGTTCCTCTGGTAACTGCGTTACTGACCCCTCCTGACGTTCTTGTGAAGCACTCTCCATGAAGCCCTCCGGAAGTCTTGTAATACGTGGCGGTTACTGCGCGGTACTTGGTGCCGTTTCGTGTGCGCTGTGACGGCTCGTGTTGCCGCTTTGCCGGGATTCGTGATGACGTCCCGTCGAAGCTGCCTAGCTCGTTAGCAGTACGAAACGGAGCCATTTCATACTGTGGTCGGCTGATCGGTGAAAAAAGAAAGAGGAGGGCCGAACTGGCCCCCCTCTTGCTTTGAAGCTACCTGCTTTGGCTTAGCGGCCGTAGCGGCGGTTGAAGGAGGCTACGAAGTGCTGGGTTCCCCAGTTTCCTTCTAAGCTTCCGGTTTGGATATTGCCGCTCGGATCCATGTGGATCGAGATGTAGCCGTCGGCCGGACGTCCCATGGCTTCGCGGAGAGAGATTCCTAGGGAGCGATCGTCCTGCGACTGCACGCGTCCGACGAACTGAATAGGGCCACGATCGGTGTCGAGCGTTACGAAGGCATCGTCGTCACGTTCGGTGCGAACGGAGAGGCGGCTGATGCGCTGACCTTCGCGCTGATCAGCATGAATGCGTCCCCAGCCGTCGGCGCTGGCTTGCATGGTGCGGCGGACGGTCCGTTCAGTGCGCCAAGAGCGTTCCGTACGCATCGGGCCGGAACCTTCCCCGTCGATCGGACGTACACCTACGATCGGACGTCCACCTTCGATCGGGCGTCGATCCCAACGGGCGTGATCCCAATCGCGATCGTAGTCGCGATCCTGGAAGTACACGGCGTTTTCGGCGCGCCAGTCGATGCGGAAACGGTATTCGGCTCCGCCGGGGGCGCGGTCTTCAATGCGCATGACGGCGGTGTAGCCGTTCTGTTCGTTGGGTTGCTCAAGCAAGGTCGTTTCGCCACGATTTCCGAGGGCGCGAACGCGCATGTTGGCGAATCCGGAGCGAGGTAGCGGTGCGTTGCAGGTGGTTCCGACGTCGCGGGCCGGCGCTCCCTGGAGGGTGCGGACGAATACGCGCTCCCCTCGAATTCCGACTTCCGCGGTGTTATCCACCCAGACGCGAACTTCGCAATTGCCGTCGATGGCGCGCGGATCCCAATTTCCCGCGTGCTGAATGCGGGTGAATTCCTGCCCCAAGAGTGCGCCGCTGCCGGCGCCGATCAAACACATGGCGGAAAGTATTTTGTATTTCATTTTCGATTCTCTTTTCTTGTTCTGCGTGATTACGATCCTACCGGACGGCGTTGCTTGCTTGCCTGGTTGAAATTTCTAACGCACGCAAGTTTTGCCGATCGCTGCGCCTGGGCGTCATAAGTGAATTCGTTGCTGGGCTTCAACTTGTACATATCGTTCGGAATTCCCATTTACCTTCCAAGCGCTAACGGAGGTGTTTGCACGCGCTTCGCCACGCCGACGATTGTGGCGGGAAATTAATAAGGCGTTGTCGTCGGCGCTGTGGATTGCTATGCTTCGTCGTCATGAAGCGAATTGCAAATTACTTAACGATCGTGGGGCTCGCGTTTGCGGGCGCGGCTTGCCTTTCTATCTTTGCCGCCGAGTTGCCGCAAGCGAAGCCGGACCATGTTGGGTTTTCGGCGGAGCGGCTTAATAAGATCGCGCCTGCGATGCAGAAGTGGGTGGACGAGGGCAAGATTGCGGGCGCCGTGGGGTTGATCGGGCGCAAGGGCAAGATCGCTTACTTCGAGAGCTACGGATATATGGACCGCGAGGCGAAGAAGCCGATGCGGAAAGATGCGATTTTCCGCATTTACTCGATGACGAAGGCGGTGACGGGCGTCGCGGTGATGACGCTGTATGAGGACGGGCGGTTTGGGTTGAACGATCCGGTGTCCCGGTATCTGCCGGAATTCGCGCACATGAAGATCGCGGCGGAGGGCGGCGGGGTGACGGAGGCGAAGCAGCAGATCACGATTCGCGATTTGCTGCGGCACACGTCCGGGTTGAATTATGCGGGTCCGCGCGGGGCGGATGGCAAGTTTGGATTGACGGAGGCGCGGAGGGCGACGCAGGGGCAGGATCTGGCGGCGGTAATCAAGGCGTTCGCGGCGGTTCCCCTGTTGCGGGAGCCGGGGACGGCATTCGACTACAGCTATTCGATCGACGTGTTGGGGCGGCTGGTCGAAGTGGTTTCGGGCATGACGCTCGAGCAATATTTCTCAAAGCGGATTTTCGAGCCGCTCCATATGAAGGACACGGCGTTCTTCGTGTCCGAAGACAAGTGGGATCGGCTGGCGACGTTGTACGCGCCGAAACAGGATGCGTCGTTGATACGGCTCGAGGGCGGTCCGCAGGATAGCTTTAAGAAGAAGCCGGCGGCGTTCATGGGCGGCGAAGGGCTGACGTCAACGGCGCGGGATTACGCGCGTTTCTGCCAGATGATGATCAACGGCGGCGAGCTGGATAGCGTGCGAATTCTGGGTCGCAAGACGGTGGACCTGATGCGCGCGGATCATTTGAATGGGATGCCGGTGGTGGGATCGACGCTGCCGAAAGGGTTTGGATTCGGTCTGACGTTCGCGGTGAATCCGGGTGGCGGACATACGGGCGGCATCGGGAGCGAGGGCGAATATTACTGGGGCGGCGCGGCCGGGACGCGGTTCTGGCTGGACCCGAAGGAGCAGACGTTCGGGGTTTATATGATCCAGATTCTGCCGAATGGCGGGCTGCCCTATGCGGAGCGGTTCCGGCAGATGGCCTATCAGGCGTTGGTGGACTAGTCGCGGGAGTTACGAGTAACGAGGGGAGAGGTCAGAGGTCCGCTCCCTTACCGTCGCGGTTCTGAAGTAGGAGTGCGGGAGAATGGGCTGGTGACTAGACGTGGTGCGATTGTTGGCGGGTTGGGGATTGTTGGGTCGGCCTCGGGGCAGCAGAAAGGGAAGATGACGAACAGCGTGCGTGGGGAATTCGATGTGAAGCTGACGCCCCAGGGAGCCGCGGATGCGGCGGTGGGGCGGATGTCGCTTGTGAAGCAGTTTCACGGGGCGCTGGAAGCGGCGAGCGTTGGTGAGATGTTGGCGATTCGGGCGGATAAGGGATCCGCGGGGTACGTCGCGATGGAGCGGGTGACGGGTACGCTCGAAGGTCGCAAGGGGTCCTTCGCGCTGCAGCACAGCGGCACGATGAATCGTGGGACCGGGACGTTGGCGGTCCACGTGGTGCCGGATTCGGGGACAGAGGAGTTGGCGGGCCTGTCGGGCAAGATGGGGATTGAGATTACTGGCGGGAAGCATTTGTACTCGTTCGATTACGAGATTGGGTAGGGGGCGGTTGAAGTAGGCGTCGACTTCCGCCGCGCTCCGTCGGAACAGCCTTGTTAGGGCTTAAGGACGCTTGCCGGTGGCTGGCTTTACGGGGTTGGCGGGGCGCTGGATTCGGCTTCTTCTTTGCGGATGGCTTCGCGGTCTTTCATGGCGATGACGTGGCGTTTTTGCGGTTCGACGATGGCCTGGACTGTGAGCAGGGCGTTGCCGATCGACTGGCCGCCGCTACCGGTGCTGATCTCGGGGAACATCCCGCGCCGCTCCATGACGCCGAGGAGCCACTTGAACGCGAAGACCGCGATCAGAGTGAGCACGGGCGTGCCCAACATGACGAGTGGAACGCCGAACATGCTTTAGCTTAGCTGATGCGGCTGCGGCTCGGCGAGTCGGTCGCGATGAGGGCCTTCACCTGTTCGAGCTGTTGTTTCAGCTTGCGCTCGCGCAGGCCCAGCAGCACGAGGTATCCGACGACGATGATCCACGCCGCCGCGAAGCCATAAAACATGAACGAATAATTTGTTTGATCCATTTTGATCTCCTTAGAGCGCGTGGGCGTAGCGGCGCAACGCTTCGACGTCTCGCGACATGGTTTCCTGCCGCATGTGAATCATCACCAGCAGCACGCCCAGCATGACGAGGGCGAGCAGGTTCCAGTACATGGTGGCTTCCATCCCGGGGGCCATTCCGCCGCCATTGCGGATGGAAAGTACGGGCTGTGGATGCTGGGTGCGGTACCACTCGATCGATTTCCAGACGATGTAGGAATTCACGCTGCCGAAAATGCTAAGGACGGCGGAAAGGCGCGCGCGCGTGGTCGGCTCGTCGATGGCGCGGCGCAGCATCAGGTAGCCGGAGCCGATCAGCCACAGCACCAGGGCTGAGGTGAGGCGCGGATCCCAGGCCCACCAGACGCCCCATGCGATGCGGCCCCAAAGGGATCCGGTGACGAGGAACATGGTGCAGAACACCATCGAGACTTCGGTGATTCCGGCGGCGATCGAATCCCAGCGGAAGTCCTTGGTGATGAGGTAGAGGACGCTGAAAATCAGCGCGATGCCGATTCCGCTCATGCCCAGCATGGCGGAGGGCACGTGGAAGTAAAAGATGCGGTAGGCCGCGCCCTGGTTCAATTCGTCCGGCAGCACCATGAAGATCATGTATAGATTGCGGATCAGCAGCAGCGCTGTGGCCGCCGAGAGTCCGTAGAAGATTTTGTCGCGCATAGAGTCTCCTAACCTTGCAAAACGGTGTCCACGAAGGTCACCGCCAGCGCCGTAAAAATGATATCGAACGCCGCCAAGAGCCGGAACCAGATCATGTTTTCGCCGATCGGTTCGCCAGAGATGAGGACGGTGGTGAGTTGAATGGCCGCGGTCAGCGCGGGGATCATCATCGGATACACCAGCGTCGGCAGCATCAATTCGCGCAAGCGCATGTTGACGGTGAGCGCGCTGAACATGGTTCCGATGACGACGAGAGCCCAGGTCGCCAGCAACATGACAGCGGCGAGCCAGCCCGGCTGGGCGGTGAGGCGGACGTCGTAGAAAACGGAAAAGATCGGCAGGCAGGCCATCTCGATGATCATCAGCAGGACGAAGTTGCCGATGGCTTTGCCTAGGAACAGGGCCGCTCCGGAGATCGGCGAAGCCAGGATCGCGTCGAGGCAATCGTTGGGCACTTCGCGCACGAAGCTGCGATTCAGAACCAAGGTTCCGGCAAAGGCGAACACCATCCACAGGAGTCCGCCGGCCATGGTCTTCATTTCGTCGGAGCTCTGGTCGAAGGCGAAACTGAACAGCAGCAGGATGACCACGGCGAAGGCGAGCGAAGCGTTGATCGCTTCCTTGGTTCGCATTTCACTGCGGAGATCCTTGCCGGTGATGGCCCAAACCTGGCGGGCGAATTCCTTCACGAGGATTCTCCGTAGGTGCGGTAGAGCCAGCCCGGATCGTCGAGCATTTGCTGGGTGCGGCCGCCCGAATAAATGAGTTCGCCGCGTCCGATCAAGGCGACGTGCGTCGCAAGTTCCATCGCCTCGCGGATCTGGTGCGTCGACATGACGATGGTACGGCCGGCGGCGTTGGCGTCCTTGAGCAAGCTCTGGAGCACGGCGATGGCGCGGTCATCGAGGGCGGTGAAGGGCTCGTCGAACAGCATCACCGAAGGCGAATGCAGAAAGGTGCGGGCGACGGCGAGACGCTGGCGCATGCCGCGGGAGAATTCGCGGACAAGGCCGTCTTTGACGCGTTCGAGCCCAGTGCGCTCCAGCCATTCCATGGCGACTTTCTTGGGATTCGGCACGCCGTAGAGGTCGGCGAACAGGCGCAGGTTCTCGAAGGCGGACAGCTCGTCATAGACGCCGATGCCGTGGCCGAGGACGCCGATTTTGGCGCGCGTGGCTTGCGCGCGGACGTCCGCTCCATCGACGAGGACGCGGCCTTTTGAAGGCGTCGAGAGCCCGGCGAGGATTTTGAGCAGCGTTGTTTTGCCGGCTCCGTTGCGGCCCAGTAAAGCGACGCAGGATCCGTGGGCGATACGAAAGCCGACGTCGCGCAGGGCGGGGTATTCGCCGTAGAACTTCCAGACTCCATCGATCAGCAGCGCGTCATTACCTGAGCCTGAAGCCGAACTGGAAGCGGCGCCGGCGCTCACGAGTGGGGCGTCTCCTGGCCGGCGTCGAGACGGTAGATCCAGACGAAGCCGAGTCCAAGGATGGCGAGTGTGAGGCCGAGGACCCAATAGAGGCGCTCGTACAATTTCGGCCTGATTTGTTTGATCTCAGGTCCGCCGGATGCGGCGTCTTCGCCGCCGGTTTCCGCGGCGCCGGCGGCGGCAGGCGGGCGGAGTGAGCCGAGGCCAATGATATCGACGCTGTATTCGGTTCCTTTGGCGTCGTAGATGTTGGCTTGAGTGGTCGGTTCTTGGCCGAGCGACTTCAGGCCCTCGCCGGTCAGCGTGACTGCCATTGGTGTGACCAGACGCGTGGGGCCTTCCTTGTACACGGTGCGGCCGGCGAACTTGGTCGCGGCCGGCATGGTGTAGGTGACATCAAAGCGCGTTTCGCCCGGCTTCACCGGGTAATCCACTTTGTAAATGCCTTTTTGTCGCGTTTCCTGCGCAGGCCGTTCGACGGGCACCATCGCGCTCTGGACGATGACATGGGCCTGGCTGGCACCATCTGGAAGAACGAGGCGGAACGATCCGGCGAGCGGATCCAAGAGAGTCTCGTTCGAATTGTTGGTGAGCAGGAACGTCTCGCTGACGCGGAGGTTCTCGGCGGAGGGCTCGAGGACGACCATGTGCTGCGTGAGCTTGACGATTTCCTGGCGTTTCGAAAGACTATTGACGTTAAGGACGGTGCCGGTGCGCGGCTGGCCGGGTCCGAGGATGAGAGTGTAGGTGACGCCCTGGAACAGCCCTTGAAGAAGGGCGGGGCCTTCGCCCGGATCCGGTTCGATACGGAACTTACCATCGGCGGCGGAGGTGGCGGTTCCGATGGCTTTCATGCCGCCGGTGCCGGGCTGGATCAGGTTCACCGTAACGCCCGCTTGCGGCTTCTGCGTGGTCAGGTTCATGACGGTTCCGTCGACGGCGGCGCAGAGCGTCAGCGCGAAAAGAGCCAGCAGAGCCAAGGTTCTCATGCGATGGCCTTTCCGCATTCGCCGCAGAACTTCATGGGTTTGTCGAATTTCGCGGCGCAGTGCGGGCACGCGAAGACGGTCGCTTGAAGCGGCGAGGAATGGGGGGCTGCCGCCGCCGCGGCCGCTTGTTTGAAGGGCGCGGCTTTTTTGGCTGCGGCTGGAACGCCAACCGGACCGAGCCCTACCGCCTCAATGGCGGCGAGCACGGTCGCCAGCTGTTGCTGCAGTCCGACTTTGGTTTGATGATAATCCGAATCCGAAAGCTTTCCAACGCGATATTCGAACTGCAGGTCGCGCAGGTTTTCGTAGATCTGCGCTTTTCTCTGTTCGAGGTGCGCTGTGGGGGACACCGGCGGTGTCTCGGGTCGATCCTTCTGGCGTAAGCCTAATGTCAAAAGTACGGGAATGAGAATGAGAAAAATCGCGGCGGCGAAGAGCATCAGTCTAATTTCGCCATGTCCTTCTCGATCCGGTCGCGGTAGTGATCGAGCACCGCGGGATCGATCTCTGCGACAGGTTTTTGATTCGGGCGTACCCGTCGCATGTAAATAAAAACTCCGCCCAGGCCCATCAGGATCGCCGCGAACGGCGTCAGCCACGCGAGCAAATGGAAGCCTTCGGTCGGCGGACTGGAAAGCGCCTGCCGCCCGGTATCGCGCACGAACTCGCCCACGATGTTGTCGTCGGACGCGCCCATGTTCTGGAGCTTGGCGATCTTTTCGCGGGCGGGACTCGAATAATGGCACTGCAACATCGGACAGTCGCCGACCGTGTTCTTGCACGAGCCGCACAGGCAGGCGAGCCTGCTGCCGACCCGCCGCACATCGGGCGAAATCAGTTCCGAAGAGGTTTGCGCCAAGGCCGCCGCCGCCATCAGAAAAGCCAAAACGTGCGACTTCCTGAAGCCAAGCGATCGCCATCGGAGCTGCTTGAATCGACTCAATGCTTCACCTGTGCCGCCTGCCGCGTTACGCCGACCACTTCGGTCTTCGCGTACACCAGGCGATGTTTGCTCGGGATCAGGCAGATGACCGTGCCGAACAGCAGCACCCAGTATCCGGCCCAGACCCACGACACCAGCGGGAACACATAAGCCTGAATGACGGCCTTCGAGTTGTCCGCCGACATGCCGGCAAAATTCAAATACAGATCTTCGTTGGGACGCCGCCGGATGGCGACTTCGGAAGTCGGCTGCGGCTGACGCATCGCTGTATAGAGGCGGCGTTCCGGAGAAAGAGTGCCGATCACGGAGCCGCCGCTCGACACTTCGACGATTAGACGGCCCCACTGATAATTGTCGTTGGCGCCCTTCTCGATCTCAGCGACTTTGAGATCGTAGCGGCCGATTTTCATGGTCGAACCGGGAGTGACTTCCTGCGTGGAATCCAGATTGAAAGCCGCGCCGCTGAAGCCGATGAACATCACCACCACGCCCATATGGACCATGTAGCCGCCGTAGCGTCGGGTGTTGCGATAGGTCAGATCGATGACCGCCGGAATAAATCCGATGTTCTGTTTCGATGAAATCTGCCGCGCGCCTTTGTAGAATTCGCCGGCTACGGTCAGGGTGACGAACAAGCACAGGCTGAACGAGATCATCGCGTACGGATGGCGCATACCCAATGCGGCGAGCGCGACCAGCAAGGTTAGGGCTCCGACGGTTGGCCAGAGGAAAGATTTCTTCAGACTTTCGAGCGAACTGCGCCGCCAGGCAATCAGCGGTCCGACGCCAGTAAGGAACAGCAGGAACAAGCCGATCGGAATGTTCACGCGGTTGAAGAAGGGTGCATCGACGCTGATCTTTTCGCCGGTGACGGCTTCCGAGATTACCGGGAACAGCGTGCCCCACAGAACCGCAAAACAGCTGGCGAGCAAAATCAGGTTATTGAACAGGAAACTCGACTCGCGCGAGATCACGCTTTCGAGCTGCTGATCGGACTTCAAATACTGCAAGCGGTCGAGGATCAGAAAGACGGTCCCGGCGATGCCGAGCGCCATGAAGACGACGAAATAGGTCCCGATCGGGCCGGCGGAGAAGGCATGAACCGAGCTCACGATACCGGAGCGCGTGAGGAAAGTTCCGAAGATGCAAAGGAAGAAGGTGCCGGAAACCAGGACGGCATTCCAGACTTTCATCATGCCTTTTTTCTCCTGCATCATGACGGAATGCAGGAAGGCGGTGGCAGTGATCCAGGGCAGCAGGGAAGCGTTTTCGACCGGATCCCAGCCCCAGTATCCGCCCCATCCAAGGACGGCATAAGCCCAGCCCGCGCCGAGCAAAATTCCGGTGGTTTGGAAGGCCCAGGTGATGATGGTCCAGCGGCGCGTCGTATGGATCCAGGCTTCGCCGGGCTGCTTGGTGATCAGCGATCCGACGGCGAACGCGAACGGAACCACGAAGCCGACATACCCCAAATACAGCATCGGCGGGTGGATCACCATGGTCCAGTATTGGAGCAGCGGGTTCAGCCCTTGCCCGTCACCGAGGTCCGTGACGCCCTTGCCGACGGCGGCGACTTCAAAGGGATGCGCGACGAATGTGACCAGGATGAGGAAGAACGTCATGGTCGCCATCAGCACGCTGATGACGTACGGCATCATGTCGCGAAATTTGTTGCGATTGGTGAAAACGACGACGGCCGAGTAGCTCGAAAGCAGAAACGCCCAGAACAGCAGCGAGCCTTCCTGTCCGCCCCACCAGGCGGCGAACTTGTAGGCGACCGGCATCGACTTGTTGGAGTGCGCCGCCACGTAGGTCATCCGGTAGTCGCCCGTGATCAGCGAGTACACCAGGATGCCCGACGCGATGGTGACCAACAGCCAGATAGAGTAGACGGCCCGCTCCGCGCTGAGCGCGAGCAATGGACGCTGCTTCCATTTCCCGATCAGTGCTGCTGCGATCGAGTACAAGGCGAAACAAAACGCCAGAATCAGACACAATGCGCCCAGGTTTTCCATAGATGTTCGACTTTGTCCGCCCTCGCGAAACCAATGCTGGTAAAGATGTTGGTAAAGTTCGCCTTTACAGCGCTGCGCGTTTCTCGTTCAGAGGCTTGGTTCCCATTTGGGGTTTGGCCTCGTATTTCGACGCGCACTTGGCCTGAATCTTCGTGGCGTGGAAGACGCCATCGGTGCCGAGCCGGCCCTCGGCGAGCGCCTGCGCGCCATCGCGGAAGGTATCGGGCAGCGGATCGATTCCCGAGTAGACGACCTTCAGCATGACGGCGTCCTGCTTCATTTGGAACGAGACGTTCCGGCCGTCGCGCTGGATCGAACCCTCGGTGACGTCGCCGCCCACCCGGATTTTCTGATCTTTGGCGCGGTCGCCCATCTGGTTCAATTCGACGATGGTTTTGTAATAGCTTTTCGTCTCGCTAATGCCGCTCATCGCCAGCCAGCCTAAGGCTCCGACGATCGCGACCACAGGAATGCCGAACTTCAAGTATTTATTCATGACATTGGCCCCTTAAATCATTAGTATACGCCCGCTGCACAGGGGTGGACATTGTAGGTTTGTATCGATCCCGGACTGGTGGGTCGGAAACATCCTATCCCCTCGATTCGTTAGGCCTACTAGGTTATGTGTGGCCGCGCACGGTTTTCTCTCAAAAAATCTTTCGAGTTTGTCGATTTTTTCAGCAGTTCTACGAAAACGCCCCGTGTCGGCCGGTGCCATTGGCGAATCGCGTGGCTCCTTCGCGCGTCTCGCCCGATTCGAGAACCTGCATGCCGCGGCGAACCTCATTGAGAGTGGCGTCAGACCAGGACAGGCTCCATTGTTCATAGCTCGCTAGCCGATCACTGCGCATACAAGTACTTGGAAAAGCAGCAATTTGGTCCGCTAGAGCGATGGACGCTGCGAGCGCTTGGCCGGTTTCGACGACGCGGTTCGCGAGGCCGATTTCGAGAGCTTCGTGAGCGCCGACGGCCCGGCCGGTGAGGATCATATCCAGGGCGCGGCTATGCCCGATCAGGCGCGGCAGCCGAACAGTCCCTAAATCGACTAAGGGAACTCCGAACCGGCGGCAATAGACACCGAAAATGGCGTCGGAGGCGGCGACGCGAAGGTCGCACCAGCAGGCAAGTTCAAGTCCGCCGGCGACGGCGTGTCCTTCAACGGCGGCGATCACCGGTTTCGACAGGAGCATGCGGGTTGGCCCCATGGGTCCGTCGCCGGTTTCGCGGACCTCGTTGCCGTCGCCGAGCGAAACGGCCTTAAGGTCGGCTCCGGCGCAAAAGGCGCCACCGGATCCGGTTAGGATGGCGACGGAAAGCGACGGGTCGGCATCGAATTCGCGGAATGCGTACGCGAGAGCGAGAGCCGTTTCGCGATCCACGGCGTTGCGGACTTCGGGGCGATTGATGGTAACGATGTAGATGGAATCGCGGCGTTCGACGAGGACCTTGGGCATCCCGTCATGATCGCATCGCGGATCTTTGAGGGCGACAGGCTAGGACGCCGCGCCCAAGTCCCAGACGACTTCTCCGCCAACGATCGTCATCACCGGACCGCCTTTGAACTCGCGTCCGTGGAACGGCGAATTGCGGCTCTTCGACGCCGACTTGTTGACGTCGTAGGTCCAGGGTTGGTCGGTCGAGAAAATGGTGACATCGCCGGGCGCGTCGGGCGCGAGCTTGCCGTGCGGCAGATTCAGGATGCCTGCCGGCGCGGTCGTAAACATCGCGATCATTTGCGACAGGCTGACGCGGCCCGGGTGATAGAGATATTCGAGCGCCAACCCGATGGCGGTTTCAAGCCCCAGGATCCCGAACGGGCAGCGCTCGAATTCCTGCATCTTTTCGCTGCCTGCATGCGGCGCGTGATCCGTCGCAATCGCGTCGATGGTTCCGTCGATTAAGCCTTCAAGCACAGCGCGGGCGTCTTCGCCGGCCCGCAGCGGCGGCTTCATTTTGTAATTGCTGTCGTACGGTTTGAGGTCCGTATCGGTGAGCGCAAAATGATGCGGAGTCGCCTCGCAACTCACCGGCAAGCCGCGCGCCTTGGCGAAGCGGACCATGGCGATACTGCGCAGGGCGGAAATGTGCGCCACGTGATAACGCGCTCCGGTGAGTTCGGCGAGGATGATGTCGCGCGCGACCATGACGTCTTCGGATGCGCTGGGAATTCCCCGCAGACCAAGGCGCACGCTAGGCAAACCTTCGTGCATGTCGCCGCCGGCGCTGAGGTGCAGATCCTCGCAATGGTTGATGACCGGAATGCCGTAGCTGCGCGCAAACTCCATCGCGCGGCGCATCACGCGCGCGTTCATCACGGGCCGCCCGTCGTCCGAAATCGCGACGGCTCCGGCATTCTTCATCGCGCCGATGGCGGCGAGCTCCTCGCCCGCACTGCCCTTCGAGATCGCGCCGATGGGAAATACGTTCACGCAGGCCACGCGGCGCGCGCGGTCGACGATGTAGCTAGTGACCGTCGCGTTGTCGTTCACCGGCGACGTATTCGGCATCGGGCAGATCGTCGTGAAGCCGCCGGCGGCCGCCGCGCGCGAGCCGGATTCGATGGTCTCGGCATGCTCGAAACCGGGTTCGCGCAGATGGACGTGCATGTCCACAAAGCCGGGCGCGACGATTAGGCCGGCTGCGTCGATGGTTTTCGCGCCCGAGTGTGTGAGGCCGGCTCCGATGCCGACGACCTTGCCATCGTCGATCAGAACATCCGCTACGGCATCGTGCTTCGAGGCGGGGTCGATAACGCGTCCGCCGCGAATCAGTAGGGCGCTCATGCGGCGTTCTCCCGTTTCGACTCCCCCAGTACTTGTTCGAGAACCGCCATTCGGACGGCGATTCCGTTTTCCACCTGATTCAAGATCACCGAGCTCTTCGAATCCGCGACCTCGGACGAGATTTCGCGGCCGCGATTGATGGGGCCGGGATGCATGACCAGCGAATCGGGTTTCGCCAGTTTCAAATGTTCGTTGCGGAGTCCGTAGAACTGGAAATATTCGCTCGCCGGAAACGCGGCTTCGTGCTGCCGTTCCAGTTGCACGCGCAGCATCATAATGACGTCCGCGCCGGTGATGGCTTCGCGCATGTTGGTGGTCAGCGAGACGTTCGGCGCGAGTTCCGCGAGTTGCACCGGGAGCAGGGAAGCGGGTCCGCAGAGCACGATTTTCGCGCCGAATTTCGACAGCAGATAGAGGTTCGAGCGAGCCACGCGCGAATGGGCGATGTCGCCGATGTTGGCGACGCGCAGGCCTTCGAGGCTGGGCCGCTGATCGAGAATCGTGCGCGCGTCGAGAAGCGCCTGCGTCGGATGCTCGTGGGTTCCGTCTCCGGCGTTGATGATCGGCGTCGGCAGATAACGCGAGAGAAAATGCGGAGCGCCCGAAGCCGCATGACGCATGATGATCGCGTCCGGATGCATGGCGGCCAGCGTATTCAGCGTATCGACCAGGCTCTCGCCTTTAGAGACGCTCGAGCCGGAAGCGGTGATCGAAATGGCGTCGGCTCCGAGGCGCTTGGCGGCGATCTCGAAGCTGGTCCGCGTGCGCGTAGACGACTCGAAAAATAGGTTGACGACCATGCGCCCGCGCAGGATGTCGAGTTTGCGGAAGCGAAGATTTTCAGGCTGAAAATAGCGGGCGCGTTCGAGCAGGATCTCGATTTCAGAACGGGTGAGTTCTTCAATGCCGAGCAGTCCGCGCATCATTCCCACTATTCGGCGAGCTCAACGAGCAGGACCTTGTCCGCGCCGTCGATTTCAGTAAACTTCACTTCGATAATCTCTTTGTCGGTGGTTTGCACCATGCGGCCGATGTAGCTGGCCTCGATGGGCAGCTCGCGCCAGCCGCGATCGATCAGCACAAGAAGTTGCACGCGCGCCGGACGGCCATGATCGAACAACGCGTCGAGCGCGGCGCGAATAGTGCGTCCGGTATACAGCACGTCGTCCATCAGGATGACGTCTTTGCCAGTCACCGAGAAGCCAATTTCGGTGGCGTTCAGCACCGGAGTCTGCGCCACGGTGGACAGATCGTCGCGATAGAGGTTGATGTCGAGGATGCCGACGGGAACGGTCCGCTTTTCAAGGCCGTCGATTTTCGAAGCCAGGCGCTGAGCCAGCGGGACGCCGCGGCGGCGGATTCCGATGAAGGCAAGGTTCTCGAGATTCTGCGTTCGCTCGAGAATCTCGTGAGCCAGACGAACCAGCGTCCGGTCCACTTCGGAGGCGCTCATGAGTTGCGATTTTTCGCGGGTAACGGGCATGGGGTAAACGCTTCAGATTAGCATGACCAGCCTGGATTGCTAATAGCGCTTCATCCGCGAGCGGATGCGCTTCGAGAGCTTCTCGATCTCTTCCGCTTTTTTCACCACCGACATCGAGACAATGTACTGCTCGTTCTTCTCGATTTCATCGCGCAAAGATTCCGAAAGCCGGACCATCGCACGCGAATCTTCGAGGTTCTTCTGATAATCCTCTTTGACCAGCGCCTTCTGCTGCTTCGCGTGCAAATCTTTTTCGTCCTGCGTCTGACGCGGATTCCCGTGCGTCGGATCCTGGCCCGAGGCCGCAATCGCGCAGCCGAGCAGTACGACGGCGGAAAGCGAGTGCTTGAAAATCAATTTCATATTCGTAAAAACCAGCCTCGGCGCGTAAGACCCGGAGCCTGCGAGCCGCATCCATTAAAATGATACTGAAGCTTTTCTTGCATGAGTTCCACGCCAACACCCCTCGGGGCGGCTGCGGTTTCGAATCCGCCTGTCGCGCCGAAAGCAGAGCCAGCCGAAAACGATCTCGGCCTGGGCAGCCACGTCGTCGAGACTTCGCGCCAGCGCTACATCAATCGCGACGGAACCTTCAACGTCCGGCGGTTAGGCCTTCGCTACTTCGAATCGATGACCGCGTATCACGCCTTCATTCTGATGTCGTGGCCGAAGTTTCAGCTGGCTGTGATCGGCGCGTATCTGACCGTCAACATTGCCTTTGCCGTCGGGTATTATTTGTGCGGGCCGAGCGCTTTGCGGGGCAGCGAAGCGGTGACCAACGCGGACCGTTTCTGGGAAGCGTTCTTCTTTAGCGTGCAGACGCTGGCGACCATCGGGTACGGGCATCTGAGTCCGCGGGGCGTTCCGGCGAATATTCTGGTGGCGATCGAGGCGATCTCCGGCCTGCTCGGATTTGCTTTGATCACCGGCATGCTGTTCGCGCGCTTCTCCCGGCCCGTCGCCAAGATTGTGTACAGCCAGTCGGCGATTATCGCTCCATTTCAAGGCGGATCGGCCTTCATGTTCCGCATCGCGAACAAGCTGAGCAGCCAGATTATCAACGTCGAAGCCGTCGTCAGCTTCTCCCGCTGGGTGAATGAGAACGGGCGTCGCGTGCGCCGGTTTTACGAGCTCAACCTCGAACGCAAGAAGGTGATGTTCTTCCCGCTACATTGGGTGGTGGTGCATCCGATCGACGAACGCAGTCCGATGTATGGATTGACGCACGACGATCTGGTCGAATCCGACGCCGAATTCGTGATTATGCTGACCGGGATCGACGAGCTGTTCGCGCAGAGCGTCCATTCGCGCATGTCCTATAAACATGACGAACTGATTTGGGGCGCGAAGTTCCGCGATATGTTCCGCGGCCTGGACGACGGCATGATCAGCATCGATATGTCGGAGATCCACAGCGTCGACAAGGTCGCGCTGTAATTCATGCGAGCCGTTTTTCTCTTGCTCGCGGTGGCGACGCTCGCGCAGCCCGCTGAAATTCACATTCTGTTCGGCGCGATCAAGCGGATCGTCTCGGCGCAGGAATTCACGCAGGAGGGGCGAAAGTACGTCCGCGGCGACGCCAAAACCAAGTGTAGTTTCGCGTTTCTCGAGAATCCTCAATTAGCCGGCGTGGACGGAAAGCTGCAGATCCGCGCGAAGTTCAGCGGCAAGTCGTCGATGGGATTCTTTGGCGGCTGCGTGGGCCTCGGAGATTCGTTCGAGATGACGATTCTAGGCGTGCCGGTTTTTCGCGACGGCTACATTGCACTCAAGGACATTGCCGTTTCCTCGAACCGCGATGGCATTTACATCCGTCGCGTGTGCGCCGCAATCAAAGCCACGATGGCTCGCGATTTCAAGTACCCGCTGGTGAGCGAGGCGAAGAAGATGCTGGAGGCGAAGCGCGATCCGCTGTTCGATCAGGAACTGCGGAAGTTCACAGTGAACGGCATTTGGGTCAGCAACGAAGCGGTAGTGATCAATTACGATCTCATTCTGGCCGTAAAATAAACCGCCGCCGCCGAGCCTTCCGACATCCGTCATCCTCCCTCTGTCGGCCCACATGTGACAATGACCCTTAATGAATCCAATCCGCATTGGAGTGATCGGACTCGGCAACGTCGGGTTGGGTACGCTCGGAATCCTAGCCGAGAATAAGGCCGCCATCGAACAAAAGCTCGGTTTTCCGCTGGCTGTGACGGCTCTCAGCGCGCGCACTGTCGATACGAAGAAGCTGCCTGCCGCGTTCGACGGCGTGCTTCGCACCACCAACTGGCGCGACGTCGCGACTTCGCCCAACGTGGACATCGTCGTCGAATTGATCGGCGGCACAACCGTCGCGCGCGAGATCGTCGAGACGGCGATTGCGCACGGCAAAGCGGTGATCACCGCGAACAAAGAACTGATGGGGCTTTCCGGCGCGGCGCTGTGGCAGATCGCCGAAGCAGCCGGAGTTCCGCTCGCGATGGAAGCGAGCGTCGCCGGCGGCATTCCGATTCACGGAGTGCTGCGGGAAGGGATCAGCGGCGATCGCGTTACGAATTTGTTCGGAATCCTCAATGGAACTTCAAATTACATCCTGACGGAGATTGAGCGCAACGGCTCCGCATTCGACGCCGTGCTCGCCGAGGCGCAGAAACTGGGGTACGCGGAAGCGGATCCGACGGCGGACATCGATGGCTTCGATGCGCGTTCAAAGTTGACGATCCTGGCGGCCTTGGCGTTTGGCACCAAGGTCCTTCCGGCTGACATTTTCACCGAAGGGATCCGGCGAATCGGTCCCATTGATTTTGCGTATGCGCACCAACTGCACCACACGATCCGGCTAGTCTGCGCGGCCCGCGCAACGGCGGATGGCGTTCTGCTTTCCGTGCGGCCGTCGCTGATTCCGCAATCGACAATTCTCGCCAGCGTCAAGGGCGCGTATAACGCGATCTGGATCAAGGGCGCGCATGGGCAGGACACCTTCTACTACGGCCGCGGCGCCGGACCCGCCCCGACGGGCGTCGCCGTCGTCAGCGATCTGATGCGCGTGGCGCGCGATTTGAAAACCGGAGCCGGAGCGCGGCGCGTCTCGCCTTTCGCGTTCTCGAAGCTAACCGAATACAAGCCCGTGCCGATCCAGAAGCTTGAATCCGCTTACTTCCTGCGCTTCCGCGTTAAGGACCGGCCAGGCATTATCGCGAAGCTCGCTTTGACCCTGGCGAACCAGGGAATCTCGATCGACGCCGTACTGCAATTGCCGGCCGAGAACTGGCGCGACTTGCCGTTCGTGATCACGGTGGAGCCGACGACGGAGGCGAAACTGCGCGTCGCACTAGCCGAAATGCAAGGCTCCGACTTTTTGCTCGAAGCACCGCTAGCGATGCCGATGGAGAAATCTTTATGAAGACTTTGATTCTGATGATGGTGTTCGCGGCCGCGGCGTTGCCGCAGGTCGCCGAGAAAGCCAATAGCGGGTATAAAACCGCCGAGCAGCGAGCCAATATGGCGAAGACGCTGGGCGATCCGCACCGCGACGCGCAACAGCGTCCCGCGGAACTGGTTGCCGGCTTCGGCTTGAAGCCCGGAATGACCGTCGCCGACGTCGGAACTGGAGTCGGCTATCTTCTGCCGCACCTCAGCAGGGCCGTCGGTGCGGGCGGCAAGGTGATCGGCGAAGACATTTTTCCGGACTTCCTCGAGAAGGCGCGAGCCAAGGCGCAGGAAGACAAGCTCGCCAATGTGACGTTCGTGAACGGCGACATCAAGGATCCGAAGCTACCGGCAGGCGCCGTCGATTTCGCGGTCATCCTCGACGCGTATCATCATTTCGATTATCCGCAAGACATGCTGGCGAATCTGGCGCGCTCACTCAAGCCCAAGGGGCGCATCGCGATCGTCGAGTTCCATCGCAAGGAAGGCGCGATGGGCCGCGGAGCCTGGGCGCTCGAACATCTGCGCCTCGACCAGGCGGGTGTGATACAAGAGGTCGAGGCGAACGGGTTCCGGCTCGTCTCGGTGAAGGATCACATTCCCGATGGCCAGTACGTCGCAATCTTTCAAAAGCGCTAGCGCGTCCGACGGCGAACGCCTGCAAACGGTATTCGACGCGCAGCGCGCCGCGTTCGCCGCGAAGCCGCATCCGACAGCACGAGAACGCAAGCAGCATCTGAGCTGGGCGCTCTCGCTGCTCCTCGATCATCAGGACGATTTCATCGCCGCGCTCGACCAGGACTTCGGCGGGCGATCGCGTCACGAGACCTTGTTCGCCGAAATCTTTACGTCGGTGAACGCGCTGAAGCATGCGCGGAAGCATGTCAGCGAGTGGATGAAGCGGGAATATCGCGCGCTCGATTGGCCGATGCAGCCGGGCAAGGCCTTCCTCGATCCGCAGCCGCTGGGCGTGGTCGGAATCGTATCTCCCTGGAACTATCCGGTGCTGCTGACCATGTCTCCGCTCGCGGCGGCGCTGGCGGCCGGAAACCGCGTGATGCTGAAGCCTTCCGAGTTGACGCCGCGGACGTCGGAATTGCTGCGGAAGCTGCTAGCCGAGCGATTCGCCGAGGATCACGTCGCTGTGGTCACAGGCGACGCCGACACCGGAGCGGCGTTCACGCGGATCGCGTTCGATCATCTGCTGTTCACCGGCTCGACGGCGGTGGGCCGCCGCGTCATGAAAGCGGCGAGCGAAAATCTGACGCCGGTCACGCTCGAGCTGGGCGGAAAATCACCCACCCTGATCGCCGACGATGCCAACCTCACCAGCGCTGCCGAAGACATTATGTACGGCAAGCTGTTGAACGCCGGACAGACCTGCATCGCGCCTGACTACATTCTGGTTTCGCGGGCGCGCGTGGATGAACTGGTCCGCGCCTTACGCGCTGCCGCCAACAAGTTTTATCCCAAAGGCGCGGAGTCGAAGGATTATTCCGCGATCATCAATGCTCGCCACCACGCGCGGCTGATGGGCTACCTCGAAGAAGCGGACGGCGTCCACATCGAGAAGCTGTTTGCCGATGCGCCGGGCCGCCGCATGGGTCCGGTGGTGTTGATCGATCCGCCAGACAGTCTCGCGGTGATGCGCGAGGAAATCTTCGGACCGCTTTTGCCGATCAAAACGGTGGCGTCGATCGACGAATCGATCGAATACGTCAACCGGAATCCGCGACCGCTGGTGTTGTACTTGTTCTCGAAGGCACAGGCGACCATCGACCGCGTGCTCGAACGCACCGTCTCCGGCGGAGTCTGCATCAACGACACGCTGGTCCACATCTGCGTGGACAGCTTGCCGTTCGGCGGCGTGGGCGCTAGCGGCATGGGTCAATATCATGGACGCGAGGGGTTCGACACGTTTTCGCGCCGCAAACCGGTGTTTGCGCGCCGGATGCCAGGCCTTGGACGCTCCCTGCGTCCGCCATATGGTCGCATCCACGAGTGGATGCGGCGCATCCTGATTCGCTGATTCCCTAAATAAAAAACCGCCGATTACAGAATCAGAAGGATCCTCATAATCGGCGGATACGGCAATGGGTCCGAAGCGAACCAAGCGACGGCGGTCCGCCTCGGTCGATCTTACGAACGGGAAGACTGGAAGCGGCGGAACAGGCCGAGCGAGCAGAGCGCGCCGCCAAGCAGTGCCATCGTCGAAGGCTCCGGAACGCCGCTCGGCGTGACGCCGCTCGGGATGGAGCCGTCCATCGACGTGATCTTGAAGTAATCCAGGCCGTCGGTGTTTCCGCTGACCTTCGCCCCCAGCAGGACCGAAGTGATTCCGCTGCCGGTGACAGTGAAGGTGTGCGCGGCGCCGCTACCTGCTTTGTCGTCGCCGCCCTGCGTGTAACCGAGGTTGCTAGTCAGGTTGCTCAACGAGCTGCCGGTAATGTTGATGACGCTGGCCAGCGTCCGCGAATACCAGGTGACGTCGGTGTCGTAGTTTCCGGCCGGGGTGACGGTGAAGGAAATCGAGTTGACCGGACCGCTGAACGTGAACAGAACAAAGTCGAGCTGCCGAGAGTTGTCCACCTGATGGTCCGGCGAGCCGCAGTTTACTTCCTGCGTGTTGCAGACTCCGAGACCCAGCGAGTAGCGGCCCAACGTGGCTGCGGCGAGGACGCCGCCCACACCTGTATTGGCGAAAGCGGTCGGCGTCACCGTGATGCCCGCGCTCGAGAACGTGCTGCTGAGATTGTTCGTCGTGAAGTCAATATGAATCGGACCGGCCGTGGCGGCGCCCGCCAGTAGAACTGTCATTGCCGAGATAAAGAGTGTGGAGATTTTCATTGGATTGGAACCTTTCTTCGTCGCTTCCCTTCTCGTTCTGGAAGGGGTGCGAGATCAGAGTACAAATCGAATGAAGAGCTGAAAATAGGACGTCGGTTGGCGTACCAGGTCCTATTCAATAAGTACTGATGCAGCGGCCGAACGACGAGGTTGCGAAGGAAGCTTCGCGTGCTCTCGACGAGAGGTCATCTACTAGTCCTGCCAGATAGAACCTTTGGGACTATACCCGCGGTACTTCGGCGGGTGGAAACGCTAAAAAGTCCACAGTTTGACCCCGAGCTACCGGACAGAGGCTGGATTTCCACAACTTAGGCGACGGGCGCAAGCGGCGCGGTAACAACCAGACGTTCCGAAGTCCTAGTGCGGAGTCCCACAGGCGGAGGACTCGCGTACCAATCGGTTTGGCCTGAAAAGCGGCCGAAATCAGCATCTCAGCCCGGTACAAATTCTATTAAAAAAACAAAATGTGAAGTGCTGCTGCGAATTGCCCGCGCCCATCAGAAAGCGTCTAGTATGTATCCATGCGATTTCTCTGCACGCTGCTGCTGTTCTCTCCTTTATATGCGCAGGACCTTGACGCGATCCTGAAAGAGGCCAAGGCGTTGGTGGACAAGGCGGACTATCCGGGTGCGATCGAAGTTTACGGCAAGGCGATCGCGGCCGCCCCAAAGGATCCGCGCGCGTACCTTGACCGCGGTCATCGCTATCTGAACACCCGTCACTTCAAAGAAGGCCTGGCGGACTTGGATCAGGCGGAAAAGCTGGCTCCGAATGTTTCCGAGGTCGCCTACCATCGCGCGTTGGCGCATTACCTGATGGGCGACTTCAAGGGCGCGTCGAAGATTTACAAGCGCTGCCTCTCGACCAAAACGCCGGCTACCGGAAAAGACACGCTGCGCACTTGCGGTCCCGATCCGGAGAAGGATCCCGGCGGCCGGATGGGCATGACGGATTGGGCGTATCGCTCGGCGCGTCGAAGTGGGGATCAGGCCGGTGCGAAAGCGCTGCTCGCGCAGGTTCCCGAGGGCCTGAAACTCGAAGCGGGCAACGAAGCTTACTACCGCACGCTGCGTTTCTACAAAGGAACGCTAACCGAAGAGCAGGTGCTCGATGGACTGAAAGGCGTGTACTTCGCGGGCTCCGGCTACGGGGTCGCGAATTTCAAGATCCTCGAAGGCAAGAAAGCCGAGGGCTGCGCGCTGCTCCAAAAGGTCCTCGACGTCAAGGAAGGGCATTATGGCTGGGGCGCTGTAGCGGGCGAGATCGAATTCAAGAAATCGTGCGGCGGCATCTAAGAATTGAGACCGCACGCCCTTCAGATCGTTGAGATTCTGTCGTCCATCGCTTCCTATAACGATAAGGGCGCGATGTGGAGCGGACATTCGCCGGAAGAATGCGAGCGCCAGCGCGATCTTTCGCGCGCGGCGATGACGGCGGTACTCACGCGAATTCCGGCGTCGGCAATTCCGGAACCTCTCCGGCTCGCGATTGAATCCGGAGAGGCGTTCACGGATTGGAGCGGGCGCTATGCGGAGCTCGCGCAGACCTGGGCCGCGACGCTGCCTTAACCGCAATTACGGTTTCGCGCCTTCGAGGTTCGACAGCTGGCGGATCGAATCCGTCAGCAGCGCGAGCGCTCGCGGATTCTCGCTCATTTCAATTGCTTTCGAATACGCCTGGATGGCCTCGAACTTCAGTCCGTTGGCGCGATACGCCTGCGCCAACAACATGACGGCGCCGACATTTTTCGGATTGCCTTCAGAGACCACTTTGGCCAAGGCCAGGCCGTCCGCGAGTTTTCCAGTGGAGAGCAGCCGACCCGCTACCTGCGAAAGTTCGCCGTCGCCCGCGTCGTACTGCGACCCGGCTTTCATGTCCTTGGCCTGTTGCAGCATCGCCGCATAGCCGGACGTTTCGTATGTCTTCACCAATGCTTTCGACGCCGGCGTTTTTGGCATCGTGGCTTCCTTGCCATTCAGAATCGCCCGGATCCCCTCGGCCATCGCACTCAAAGGAGCGCCCCCGGCGTTGTTCAACAGCACGATCAGGCGCTTCGTCTCCGGATTGCGCGTGATCAAAGTATTAAAGCCGTTGATTCCACCGCCGTGTTCAATCGTCGTTACGCCATCTTTCTTGTGGATCGTCCAGCCGTACCCGTAGTCGGAAATGCCCGGCGTGAAAGTTTTCTCTTTGCTCGCGGCGCTCAGGATTTTGTCTCCGTAAAGAGCCTGATCCCATTTGTAGAGGTCCTCGACGGTGGAATACAGCGAGCCGGCTGCGTAGGGCTGGGACATGTCGAGATAGCCGGTATTGACGTAGCCGTCGAAGGTCGCATCGTAGCCCGCCGCGCGCTTCAGAAGCAGCGGGCGCGTATTGTCGTACCCGGAATCCGCCATGCCGGCCACGTTGAAAATACGTTCGCGCAGCAGCGTCTCGTACGATTTGCCGGTCACTTTCTCGGCGATGTAGCCCAATAGGAAATAGCCGGAATTGCTGTAGCTGAACTTGGTTCCGGGGGCGAAAAGCAGATCGAGCTTGGAGAACGTCTCGACGAATTTCGCGGGCGTATACGGTTCGCGCGCCTTCGCTCCGAAAGATGGAAGCTCGGTGTAGCCGATGATGCCCGAAGTGTGGTTCAACAATTGATGGACCGTCACCTTGTCGCCCGTCTTCGCCGGATAATCCGGCAGGTATTGCGTAATCGGAGCGCGCAGGTCCACCTTGCCTTGCTCGACAAGTTGCAGAATCAACGCCGACGTAAACTGCTTGCTGATCGAACCTAACCGGAACTTAGTGTCCGGCGCATTTGGAATGTTCCACTCGAAATTGGCCATTCCGTAGCCCTTCTTCATCACAATCTGGGTCTGCTCGGCCACTAGCGCGGAACCGTTGAAGATGCCGAGTTCCTTGTAACGGGTCAGCAGCACATCAATCTTTTGCGGCGTGGAAGAGTCGGCCGCCAGAGCGGTGAACGCAAAAAGGACCAGTGCCAGAACGGTCTTCATCCCACAAATGCTAGCACTAGAACGATTCGGCGAAAGCGGCCTTTGCGATTCGCTCCAGCGGTCGAAGCTATACGGCTTCAGAAATCGACGTGAACGGAAAATCCGTTGCCACGATGGTGGGCGCGATCATGGTGGCGCCCTCCAGTCCGCGGATCCGCCGCGGACGTCCGAGCCGAACCGCGTTCTTCAACAGCCGCATGGGGCTTTCGTTAAAGCGGAAGTTCATCACCGGTGCCGCGATCTTGCCGTCCTCAATCAGGAACAAGCCGTCGCGCGTGAGTCCGGTGTGCTGCAGCGTCTGCTGGTTGACGAAACGGATGTACCAGAAGTGCGTGACCAGCAGTCCGCGCTCGACGGTCTTGATCAGATCTTCGGTCGTCGCGTCGCCGCCATCCATGAAGAAGTCGCCGCCGCGGCCACCAAAGCCGCCACCCCCACCGCCGCGTCCGCCACCACCACCGCCCGGAGCCTGTGTCGGCTGCTTGCCGGTTTTATTGGCCCAATAGCGGTCGTAATTCAGATTCTTGACCACGCCTTTATCGACCCAGGTGACTTTCTTCGACGGCAGCAAGTCGCCGTTCCAAGGTGAAGACGGCAGGCGTTCGTCGAACGGATCGCTATATAGAGTGATGAAATCGGGGAACAGCTTTTCGCCAAGCATGGTTCCGCCACCGCGCTTTGAAAGCGTTCCGCGGCCTTCTTCGGCGGACCGCGCGCTGAACGCGGGCTGCATCAAAGTGATCAGGTCGCCCGCCGCTGTTGGTTCGAGGATGACGGTGTACTTGCCGGGTTCAAGGCGGCGCGGCGAACGCCATCGCAGGCATTTCTCGATCGCGGTGTCGGCAAGCAACTTGGCGTCAATGCCCTCCAGCTTCGTCGCCGGCTGACCGGCCCAGCCGGAACTGCCGCCATCGCCCGCGCGAATCGTCGTCGACAATTGCGAATCCGTCGCGCGGTGAAATCCAAACAGCCCGGCCTTGTTCGCGATCGCCCGCACCGTAAACACGCGGTCGAACAGGCCCGCGGCGATCAGATCCTTGGCTTTCGCGGAGTCGATGATGGTCTTGATGCTCGGAATCATTTCCGGCGAGCGCGCCTTCGAGGTCGCTTCATCGAAATCGGAAACAGTCGGATACTCCTGTGACCCGATCGGCCCAAGGTGTTCGGAATTGGGCGGCGAAATATCGGCCAGCTCTTCGCTGCGCTTTACCGCCGCGCGCAACCCATCGGGATCGATGTCGTTGGTCGTGTAAGATCCGGTTTTGGTGTCACGGGTCGAAGCGATCGACACCGTGTGCCGGATCGAGAACGACGCCAGCGTGATCCCGTTATTCGCAAATCGCGTGTAACACTGCTCCGTCGAATTGATAGTGACGTGGCACTCGGGAAAGGTCGAATACTTCAGGACCTGGTCGGAGACTTTCTTGGCTTCGTCGCGGGTAAGCATGAAATGTGGGTACCTGGCTTGCGTTCTGAATCGGTCCGATCAGTCAGTGAGAATCACGTCGATCCCGCGGAAGCGGGCAGGGCTGCAGCCGTGCGAAATCGAATTGATTTGCGTGGGCTCGCCCTTCGCGTCGCCGGTGGTGCCGTACTGCTGCCAGTAGCTTTGCCCGGCAATCAGATCGCACGCGCTCCAGAAATCCGGCGTGCGCGCCTGGTAGGAAACTCGCGAAATCATTCCCTGTTTCTTGCCGCCCTTGATCTCCCAGAAAGCGTCGCCGCCAAACTGGAAGTTGTAGCGCTGTTGATCGATCGAGTAACTGCCGCGGCCTTCGATCAGGACTCCGTCGTCGATGCCCGAGATCAGATCCTCGAGCGACGTCCCCTGCGGACCCGCCTTCAGCCACACGTTCGGCATGCGCTGGAACGGCACCGTCGCCCAGGAATCGGCGTAGCTGCAACCGCGCGATTCTTTCTCGCCCACCAAATGTGCCTGATCGCGCGTCGTCTGGAAATGCTTGAAAATTCCGTTCTCGATGATCGGCCAGCGCGTGGTTTTAACGCCGTCGTCGTCGTAGCCGGCGGTGGCGAGTCCGCGCTCGTAGGTGCGGTCGCCGTAGAAAGTGACGGCTTCGGAAGCGATCTTCTTGCCCATTTTTGCCGGCGTGATGTAGCTGGTCCCCGCGTAATTCGCCTCGTAGCCGAGCGAGCGGTCGAGCTCAGTCGGATGGCCGACGCTCTCGTGAATCGTCAGCATCAGGTGGCTGGGCATCAGTACCAGATCCTTCTTGCCGGGCTTCACGGGCGGCGCGGCGAGATGCTCCAGCACCTCTTCGCGAATGCGCGCGGCGTTCTCGGTGAGGTTCATCTCGGGAACGTATTCCCAGCCTGCTTGCGCCTGTGTCGGATTGTAGTTGCGGGTCCGCGAAAGCGCCTTCGACATATCGACGGCGGTGCCGGAGATGTTTGCGTAGATCTGCAGAACCAGTTGCTGGATCGACGAGCCTTCAGAGGTCGCCAGGTACTTGTCTTCGCTGCGGCACGAAAGGTTGGCGGTCGAGAACGAAACTTTGGGCTGCTTCTTGATCACTTCCGCGATGTCGCGCAGCAGCGCCAGCTTTTCCGAAATCGGAACGTCGAACGGATTCTTTTGATGCGGAGTCGCCCAGTGATCGCGGTATGTTTTGGTCGGCGCCAGGATCACCGGCTTCGGCTGGATGGTCGAATTCGCTTTCGCGACGATTACGGCTTCGCCAGTAATGCGCGCGATTTCTTCCACGGTTACCAGCGGAGAGGATGCGAAACCCCAGGCTCCGTTCACGATGACGCGGACGCCGAAGCCGAAGCTCGAATCTTCAGAAACGTTCGGAACCGCCAGCGTCTTGTTGGTTCCACGCTCCTGCGAGAGGCGGAGACCTGTGTTCTGATTCTTGAATCGGATGATGCGAATGTCGGCGTAAGTGGCCTTCAGTTTCTTCGCCTCGCGGAGCGCAACGCCGGCCAGTTTTTCCAGTTCAGGGTTCGGCGATTTTGCGTCTCTCGGAGCGGCGAACAACCGGTCCGCGAGCGCGGCGGCAGAAGCGGTAAGGAACACGCGGCGAGTGAGCATCACCTGAGAGGATACAACGTGAGAGGATACAACGGGCACCGCCTACGAGGGCGCATCGGACTGGTAGAATCGTCTTCGAGGAAACATGCAGGTTCTTCTGGAAATGCCTGAAGACATCGTTGAGGCGCTACAGAACAACTGGGGCAACCTCTCGCTTCACGCGATCGAAACAATCGCCGCCGAGGGATATCGAACCGGCGCTTTATCGGGAACCCAGATCAGGCGTCTTCTTGGCTATTCCTCTCGGATCTTGGTTCATTCTTTGTTGAAGTCCCACGGCGTGCCGTACCGCTATTCGGAAAGTGATCTCCAGAGTGACTTGCAAGCTCACCAGGACCTGGGGCTTTTGCGGAATGGTTATGACAATTCAAACTAGACTCCGGTTCGCTTGACAGGACGCCACCTGAGGCGCAAAATCTGGTAACGATATCACATGCTCAGGCCTGGCAAAACCCGTATCCGTCCGCCGACGCTGGTGGACATCGCGCGCGCAGCCGGCGTTGCGCCTATGACCGCCTCTCGTGCGATCAACGCGTCGGGCTACGTCAGTGAAGACGCCAAGGACCGCGTTCTCAAAGCCGCGCGGACCCTCAACTACCGTCCCAATATCCTCGCACGTTCGCTGAAGCGCCAACGCTCGCACGTGATCGGCATCATGCTTCCCGATATCGCGAATCCGTTTTCGGCGGAGCTCGTCAACGGCATTCATCCTGTCTTTCAAGCCGCCGGTTACTCGATGTTCCTCGCTACCGCCGGCCGCAGTGTCGAGCAGGAGCGCGCCGGACTGCACGCCTTTGTGGACCACCGCGTCGATGGACTGCTCATCGCCACGCGCGGCACCCAACTCGGCGACGAAGCGATTGTCGAAATTACGCGGCAAGGCGTTCCGGTCGTTACGGTCGGCCGACCCATCGCCGACTGCGATGTCGATCGCGTGACCGCCGACCACTGGCGCGGAGCGTATGATGTCATCACCCATTTGATTTCGCTCGGCCACAAACGGATCGGCTTCATCGGCGTTTCAGCTGCGGACGGTCCGCACTTGCGGCGCTATCAAGGCTACGCCTCGGCGCTACGCGATCACGGAATCACGCTCCGCGAGGAACTGGTCGTCGGACCCGCTGAAGGACCCGGCTATGCGAGCGTGGAGGACGGGTACGAAGGCATGGAGCGCCTGGTCCGTCTCGCCAAACGCCCCACCGCGGTGTTCGCCCGCAACGATTACGCGGCGATGGGAGCCTTGCGCGGCGCGCACGATCTCGGCCTTTCGATTCCGGGTGACGTGGCCATCGCCGGGTTCGACAATCTTCCCCTCGCCCGCTACACCACGCCCCCGCTGACGACGGTCGAGCAGCCCATCACCGAACAGGGCAAGCGTGCCGCCGAGTTTCTGATCGACCGGATCGAGAAGCGCGTCAAGGAGCAACGCCGCGACGTGACTCTCGGCTGCCGCTTGATCGTTCGCGAATCGACGGACCCGCGTGCCGGCGTGAAAACCAAGTCCACCATCGCCGTCGAGGCCACAAAATAACGCATGCCGTTGCGCTGGCTGATGATCGGGCTGGTGTTTCTTGCCACGCTGATTAACTTCATCGACCGCCTGACCATCAGTGTCCTCGCGCCTGTCATTACCGAAAGCCTGAAGCTGACGAACGTCCAGTACGCCAGTATCACTACCTGGTTTCTCTTCGCGTATTCGTTGAGCCACGCGCTTTCCGGGCGCCTCTACGACATCATCGGAAATCGCAAAGGCTTCACGTTTTCGGTAACCATCTGGTCGATTGCCGCCATGCTCCACGCCACCGCCCGTGGACTCTTCAGCCTCAGCGTATTTCGTTTCCTGCTGGGAATCGGGGAAGCCGGCAACTGGCCCGGCGCCGCAAAAGTGGTCGGCGAATGGTTCCCCGCGCGCGAACGCGCTTTCGCCATGTCGATCTTCAACAGTGGAGCGGCCCTTGGCAGCGTCATCGCGCCGCCCCTCATCATCGGCCTGCAATTGCGCTACGGCTGGGAGGCGACGTTCCTTGTCACCGGCAGCCTCGGCTTCATCTGGCTCGCTCTCTGGCTGACCTTCTACAGCCCGCCGCATCTGCATCCGAAAGTGACTCGCGCCGAGCTCGAAATGCTCGAAGCCGATCGCATCGCGTCGGGCGACAACGGCGTAAAACTGAGTTACAAGCGCCTCCTCGGGTTCCGCAAGACCTGGGCGATTATCTTTGCGCGCCTGCTGACGGATCCGGCATGGTGGCTGTATATCAGCTGGCTTCCGCTGTATCTGGCGCGGGTCCACGGCTTCGACCTCAAACAAATCGCCCTGTTCGCGTGGGTACCCTATGTCGCGGCGGACGCCGGTAGTTTGCTGGGCGGCTACACGTCCGGCTTCCTGATGGCGCGCGGCTGGTCGCTCGATCGCGCGCGGAAAACTGTGATCGTGATCTCGTCTCTGATGATGGGTTGCGGTTACTTCGCCGCCCGCGCGTCGGACGCGACCACGGCTCTGGCCTGGATCGCGGTCGTCCTGTTCGGCTTTCAGGCCTGGGTAAATAATGTGCAGGTGCTGCCGGCGGATTTCTTCGCTGCCTGCAATACCGGCACCGTCGCCGGCATGGGCGGACTCGCAGCGGGCATCGGCGCGATTGTGTTTACAATGACCACCGGCTGGGTGGTGGACCATTTTTCGTACACGCCAATTTTGATCGCCGCGGCCATCCTGCCGTTGTTGGGCACAGCCATCCTACTTACTCTTGGGGGAAAATTCGAACCATGCAAACTTACGGAGATCTGAAGAATAAAGTCGCCCTGATTACCGGTGCGTCTTCCGGCATCGGACGCGCCACCGCCGACGTGCTCGGCGCATCCGGCGCGCGAGTCGCGGTCAATTACTTGAAGAACGAGAATGGCGCGAAGGAAGCTGTCGCCGCTATCCAAGCAGCGGGCGGGGAAGCCGTCGCGTTCAAGGCCGACGTCCGCCTATCCGCCGAATGCAGCGCGCTGGTGGCCGCCACCGAGAAGGCCTTCGGGCCGATCGATATCCTGATCAATAACGCCGGCTCGCTGGTCGAGCGGATGCGCATCCTCGATCTCACCGAAGAGCGTTGGGACGAAGTCTTCGACCTCAATTTGAAGAGCGCGTACCTGTGCTGCCGCGCCGTCGCCAAATCGATGATCGACCGCAAGTCGGGCGTCATGATCAACGTCAGCTCCATCGCCGCCCGCAACGGCGGAGGCCTCGGCGCATCGCACTACGCCGCCGCGAAAGGCGGCATGACGACCTTCTCGAAATCGCTGGCCAAAGAGTTGGCTCAGCACGGAGTTCGCGTGAATTGCGTCGAGCCGGGCGTCATCGACACTCCCTTCCACGAACAGTTTTCGACGCCCGAGCTGATGAAAGCCTTCACCGCTTCGATCCCGATGGGACGCGTCGGAACCTCCGCCGAAGTCGCCCAGGCCATCGCGTTCCTGTGTTCCGATGCCTCCAGCTATCTGTGCGGCGAATCCATCGAAATCAACGGCGGCATGTTGATGCTTTAGACCCGCAAGCCAAGCTCTCGAATTGAGGCCAAGCCGAACGCAGCAAACATCCGATCAATCCTTGAACCCTGAGCGTAAGCGATGGGACTGTCCCGCTTGAACCCTGAGCGTAAGCGATGGGACCTTCTTGGCAGCGCCCCAGCCATTCGACCAGCCGCCAAATCCGAGCCGCGCCCAAAGTGCTCCGAAGGAGCACGTCGGAAGCGGACGCTAACTTTGTTTTTGACGAAGTGCCCTCCGACGCCTCCATCGCGCAGGACCCCGTGTCGTCACAGCCCAGGAAATAAAGAAGCGCAGCCACAGCAACCCGAATACCTTCACTGCGCAGGGCCCCCAGGATTCGGGGGACAAAGGCCCTAAGCAAATACGTGGGTCCCGCCTCGCGATCGATACCGTACCAGGGAAGAATGCTCGAATCCGCGTCGGGCAAGCGTTCGAGCGGAAGCGGATACTTATCCTCTCAACCCCAAACAAAACCGGCACTTAGCGGTTTTTGGCTGGACTCGGCCCTAGAAATAGCCTAAGTGTTTTTCCTTTTCGGTTGTTACTAAAGCTCTATTGATCGGATTTTCTGCTGGACCTAGAGTGGTAGGGCAGAGGTACTACCCTATGACACCCTCGTCTATCCTCGCTCTCACGTTATTGACTGCCGGCTTTGCTTTCGGGCAAGCGGAAGAGTTAGCGACGGCGCCCCACATGCAAATCGCGGAGCCGCGCATCGCCAAACCCGGCACGGAAATTGTGATCAAAGGAACCAACCTTACCCTGGCGAAAGTCGAGGAGGTTTACCTGACCGACCATAAGTTCGACATGAAGGTGAAGGTTCTCGAACAGAAGGACGACACGGTGACGATACGCGTGCCTCCGTTCGCCAAGCCCGGCCGCATGCAGTTGATGATTCTGATCAACAATGCCGCCGGCGACAATCCGCGCCTGCTCGAACAGCCCGTGTACGTCATGATCGAAGAGAATACGACGGTGCTGGCGGAGTCGAAAAAGGAAGGCGCGAAGGAAAAGGCGAAGGAAGGCAACTAAGCCGGTCTCTTCCGAGCGACCGCGGTACTTGCACCGTCTTCCGCCTTTGAACCCGGAGCGTAAGCGACGGGACTTCAATTTCCACCCACAGAATCCTCCGCTGGCGCTTACTAATTTCTACTGCCCCGCAACTTGCGGGGCATTTCAATTTCCACCCCACACAAAACCGCGCCCGTCTCGCACAGAACCGCGCCCGTAAGGAAGCGGACCTCCTCACTGCTGCTGCTGCTGCTGTTGCTGTGTGTCCAATTCCACGCCGGGCAGGCCTTCCGGCCATTCATCCGTCAGCGGAGGTAACTCCTCCGGTGCCTGCACATCCGCCGGCGTCACCGCCACCGACACCTCGAGCGAACTCGTCGCCGTCCCCTTGAAAACACCGCGCGTCGGCGGAACGTCTGAGTAATCGCGGCCGACCGCGGTCCGGATATGCCGGTCGGTCGTCAACAGATCATTCGTCGGATCGAAGCCCACCCAGCCGAGCGACGGAAGCATCACCTCGATCCATGCATGCGTCGCGCCATCCGTCGAGCGATCCTTGCTGCTGCTCGAATGATAAAGGTATCCACTGACATACCGGCACGGCAGCCCCAGCGGACGCAGCAGCGCCAGCGTAATGTGCGCGAAATCCTGGCACACCCCGCCCGCATTCACAATCGCTTCCTCGATCGGCGAATCCACCTTCGTGCTATTGGGAACGTACGTGAAATGTTTGAACACCCGGCTGTTCACTTCCCGCACCAGCGACAACGGATCCAGCTTCCGCCGCACATCCAGAATCGTCGCCAGCGCCCGCAACTCCTCCGACGGCCGCGCAAACAAGCTCGGCTGCAGCGAGTCCCAGTAATCGCCTCTCGCATTCGCCGCGTCGATTTCCGCCCACGCGGATTCCGGCAGCTTCACCGGCGTCTCATTCGCCGCCTGCACCTCCACCGTCGCCTCGCCGATCACCTGCAGTTCGCGATGCTGGCCCGGCACATCGAAGTGGTGGATCATGTTGCCGAGATAGTCGCGGTACGACATCACGCGCGCCGTCGGACTCACCAACAGCCGGAAATCGAGACACCTCTGGCGACCCTCCGTGCGCGGCTCTTTGCGGATTTCGAGAATCGACTCGCTCACCGGCGCGCTGTAGCGGAATCGCGTCAGGTGGCGGATGGAGTAAAACAGGCTCATGCGCCCAGCGCCTCGTCCACGGAGTAGCCGATATAAGCGTCCCGCAGCGTAAGATCCACTTCAAGGCACTGCCGCTCGATGTTCTTCAAATAGCCGGCAATGCCTGAGTTCATGATTTCCTCAATTTGCGAAAAACCGAGTTGCGCCCGCATCTTTCCCGTCAGCCGCAGCAGTTGCGCGGCCCGCCGGCTATGGTCGCCAATGCTCTCGACCGCGAACGCGATCTGGTCCGCGCAGAATCGGACCGAGTGCGGGAACTCGGCGTCAAGAACCAGAAATTCGCCGATCCAGTCCAGCCGTGGTTCCGCCCCGCGCTTCTTGCAATACGCCTCAAACGCGGTCGCCGATTTCAGCAGGCCGATCCACTCGAGCGGATCGAGCACCACTTGCGCGCTATACCATTCCAAATCGGCGAAATAGGTATCCACCAGCGCCGTAACAGAAATCGCCCGTTCGAGCGCGCGGCCAATTTGGATGAACTGCCAGCCCTGCTCGTGGCTCATGGTGGAATCGGTGATCCCCTGAAATAAGTGCGAACCTTCGCGAATCGTCCGCAGGAAATCGAAGGGCTCGTCCACCAGAATGTCCACCGTACTCGCGTGCCGAACCTCGTGGAACATGCGGTTCAGTTGCTCCCACATTTCCGAGCTGATCTGCTCGCGGACCTGCCGCGCATTCTCTCGCGCGGCCGAAATCGACGAAACGATCGACGACCGGTTGTCGGTGTCGAACGCCAGCGTCTGCGCCAGTTGATACGGATCGCGGAAGCCTTCCCCGACAACTGGATTATTCAGGCATTTCAGCACCCGCTTCCAGCGGCCCTCCACTGTGACCGAACCGCGGTCGAGCATCAGGTTCAATTGGACTTCGAGAATGCGCGCGGTATGCTCGGCGCGCTCCAGGTAGCGCGACATCCAATACAACGAATCGGCAACGCGGGAAAGCATCATTCGGATCGCCCTAGTGGAGAACCCACGTGTCCTTGCTGCCGCCGCCCTGCGACGAATTGACCACCAGCGAACCTTTGCGCAAAGCGACGCGCGTCAGGCCGCCCGGGACCACCGTAACTTTGTCGCCGTACAAAACATAAGGACGCAAATCCACGTGGCGCGATTCAAACTTGCCATCGATAAAACAGGGCGCCGTAGACAGAGAAATCGTCGGCTGCGCAATGTAATTCCGCGGATCGGCTTCGATGCGCAAAGCAAACTCCGCGCGTTCGGCAGCGGTCGAATGCGGACCGATCAGCATGCCGTAACCGCCCGATTCGCCGACCGCCTTCACGACCATTTCGTGCAGATGCTCGATCACCCATTTGCGCGTTACGCGATCTTCGAGCAGGTGCGTTTCGACGTTATCGAGAATCGGATCCTGGTCGAGATAATACTTGATGATCTTCGGCAGCCAGGCGTAAATGGCCTTGTCGTCCGCGACCCCGGTTCCGAGAGCATTCGCAAGCGAAACGTTGCCCGCGCGATACGCATTGAAAATACCAGGGACGCCCAAAGTCGAATCCGGCCGGAACGCCAGCGGATCGATGAAGTCGTCGTCGATGCGGCGATAGACCACGTCCACGCGCTTCAGGCCATTGATGGTCCGCATATAGACGATGTTGTCGTGCACCGTCAGGTCGCGGCCTTCAACCAGTTGGATGCCCATCTGACGCGCCAGATAGGTGTGTTCGAAATATGCCGAGTTGAATACGCCCGGCGTCAGCAGCACCATGTTTGGATCGATGCGGCCCTTCGGCGCGAGCGCTCGCAACGTGGACAGCAGCGCCTGCGGGTAATGTTCGATCGACTGTACTTCGCATTTCGAAAACAGGGAAGGGAAGATCCGCTTCATCACCTGACGCGAAGTCAGCATATAGGAAACGCCGCTCGGAACCCGCAGATTATCTTCGAGCACCACGAAACGCCCATCCGGCATGCGGATCAGGTCGCAGCCGCAGACCGCGACATATACATCGCGGGCAACCCGCAGGCCGCGCATCTGACGGCGAAAATGTTTGCAGCTATAAATGAATTCGCGTGGAATGGTCCCGTCCGCGAGGATCTTCGCGTCGTGGTAGAGATCCTTGAGAAACAGATTCAGCGCAGTCAGGCGCTGCTCTAGGCCGCGCTCAATCGTGTGCCATTCCGCGCCGGTCAGAATGCGGGGCAGCAGGTCGTAAGGGAAAATGCGCTCCGTACCCTGGTCGTTGCCATAGACCGTAAACGTAATTCCCTGGTGCAAAAAAGACAGGTCCGCCGTCTGCTTGCGGCGGTTGATTTCCTCGGCCGACAGCTCCCGCATCGCTTCGAGCAAAGCCTGGTACGGTGGCCGCGTCTCGCCCGAGCGAGTGAACATTTCGTCGCATGCCGTACCGAGCTCGTAGTGCTCGAAAGGTGGGGGGAGCCCGACCTGTTCCACTGTCGCCATTTGCCTCCAAGGCACGTCTTCGGACAGGGAAGGCGTGGAACGCAATAGTTTAGCATTGCGCCCGTTGGGCCTTTAGCCGCGGAGCAATCCGAGAGGGCCCGCGTCAGCGCCCGTGCGTGCCGCTTTGACCTCGGCTGTTACCGGCACGGAGTCGCCTTCGCCCGGCGCGAGGAACATGTTCGAATCCACGCCCAGTTGCTTGATGTACAGTTCGTGATAACGCCCCTGCGCCTTGTACAGCGACTCGTGCGTGCCGCGCTCCGCAATCATCCCGCCTTCCACCACCAGGATCTGATCCGCCCGGCGAATCGTTGAAAGCCGATGCGCAATCACGAACGTCGTCCTGCCCTGCATCAGGAACTTGAGACCTTCCTGAATCAGCGCCTCGGACTCCGAATCAAGGCTCGAAGTCGCTTCGTCCAGAATCAGAATCCTTGGATCCGCCAGGATCGCCCGCGCGATCGAAACGCGCTGGCGCTGGCCGCCCGATAGCTTGACGCCGCGTTCGCCGACCACGGTGTCGTAACCCTTCTCGAAGCCTTCTGCGAACTCATCCACACGCGCAATCTGGCACGCCTTCATGATCTGTTCTTCGGTCGCACCAGGCCGCGCGAAGGCGATGTTCTCGCGAATCGTGCCATCAAATAGAAACGTCTCTTGCAGTACGACACCCAGGTGCGTGCGATAGCTGTTGAGCCGCGCCGTCGAAAGATCGATGCCGTCGACAGTGATCATGCCTTCGCTCGGCGTGTGGAATGCGCACACCAGGCTGATGATGGTGCTCTTGCCGGAGCCCGACGAGCCGACCAGCGCGGTCACCGTGCCAGGCGCCGACTCGAAACTAACTCCGTGAAGAACTTCTTTGTCCGCTTCATACGCAAAGTGGACGTCCTTAAAAATGACGTCGCCTTTGATTTCCGGCAGCGTCACGGTCCGATTTGGATCCAGATCCTCAGGCCGCTCGCGCAGCACTTCGCGCGTTCGCTCAAGCCCGGCGAACGCTTCAGTCAGTTGCGTTCCTATGTTGACGATCTGGAAGATCGGCGCAATCAAAAACGCCAGCAGCGCCGTAAAAGTGACGAATTCGCCCAACGTCAGCGTTCCGGCAATGATCTGCCGCGCGCCGACAAACATCACGATCGATCCGACCACGCCCATCAGTACCGTCGCCGACAAGCTCATGAACGAAATCGCCGTCAGCGATTGCAGGATGTTGTCGAGCAGCTTCTTCACGCCGACCCCGAACACGGCTTCTTCGCGATCCTCCGCGTGATAGCCCTTGATGACGCGGACGCCGCCCAATGATTCCGTCAGCCGGCCGGTGACGTCGGCGGTAATCTTACCGCGCTCCTTGAAAATCGGCCGGATCGAGACGAACGCCTTCTGCAGCACCACCACGAAAATGATTACGAAACTCAACGCCAGGATGGTCATCAGCGAACTGATCCGCATCAGCAGTACCAACGCAATCACCGCCGTCACCACGCCGCCGACGAAATCGACGAGACCGGTTCCAACCAGGTTGCGGACCCCTTCGACGTCGTTCATGATCCGCGAAACCATGGTTCCGCTTTTGTTGGCGTCGTAATAGGAAACCGACAGCCGCCCGATGTGCGCCTGCACCTTCTGCCTCAACTCGGCAATCAACCGCTGCGCCGATTTCGATAGCAATTGCGTCAGCGTGAATGACGTCACGCCCTGTACCAAAGTGGCCAGCGCCACGGCGCCCACCAACGGCGTCAGCAGCTCGAACTGCTTTTTTCCGATGACGTCGTCGATCAGGTATTTGGTCGAGAACGGCAGGACCAATCCGCTCACGCGGTTGATCGCCATCAGTAGCATCCCGCCCAGCAGCAAGCCCCGGCGCGGTCGAATCATTTCGCGTAGATCCGGCCACAAGTCCCTGAATCGCTCCGATTGCGGTTTCTTGACTTTGGGCGCGGGCAAGGCAGCGGAGGACATAGTCACAAGTGTAGCGGTCCGCTCTTCCGATGCCGACCGCGAACCAGTGGATGCCGCTTTCCGACCGGTGAATGGCGGCAGGCGATCCGCCGGTCGCGCGAAACATTCGCGTCAAGACCGAATCCGAGCCGCGCCCAGAGCGCTCCGAAGGAGCGCGTCGGAAGCGGACCAGTAGCGTAATTTCGGTACGATGATACATACGCGTGCGCAAGATTGTGATTCAGCTGGCCGCCTCGATCGCGGCCATCGTCCTGCCCTGGAGCGCTCTCGCGCAGGGTCCCTCGCGCCTCGATTACGCCTGTTCGGCGGAGGACATCCACGAACTCGGACTCTCCTGCTCGGCGGAAGAACCATGCGCCGTATTCGTCGAACTCACCTCCGTCGCCCAAGCCGGATCCCGCTTGGTCGTGACCGGGAATTTCCATACCAATTCGCAAACTCTCCATGCGTTTCTGCTGATGAGTGAAGATGGCGGGCGGACCTTCACCGAACCGCAAAAGCGCATGCGCGCAACGGCGCTCGAACAAATGCAATTCGTCGATCTCGAAACCGGCTGGGTTTCCGGCCACTCCCTGCTCCCCCTTCCCGGTGATGCCTTCGTGTTGCTGACTACCGATGGCGGTAGGACCTTCCGCAAGCAGCCGCTCTCCCAAGAATCGCGCAGCGGCGCGGCGGAACAATTCTGGTTCGACTCGAAACAGCACGGCCGCTTTGTCGTCCGCCACGGATCCAAGTTCGAGCTCTGGGAATCCATGACCGCCGGCGCGAGCTGGTCATTGTTAGAAGTGAAATCCGCGCCGATTCCGTTGCCGCGCGATCCGTCCCCCGGCTTGCGCCTACGCGCCGATAAGTCCGATTTCCGCATCGAGCGACGCGCAGCGCAAGGCTGGGATCTGGTCGCTTCATTCGTACTCCGGGTGGGCGATTGCAAGCCGCCGGTCCAAGATCCGCAATGAAGATTCTGGTTCGCGCCACCAATTGGATCGGTGACGCCGTCATGAGCCTTCCCGCCCTGCGCGCGTTACGCGAAGCCCAGCCGGATGCGCATATCGCGATTCTCGCGCGGCCCTGGGTCGCGGATGTCTACGCGCGTGAACAATTCTGCGATCAGCTTCTGCCCTACACAGCGCCAAAAGGCTGGCACGATCTGCCGGCGCGTTTCCGCATCGCGCGGGAACTCCGTAAGCACCAGTTCGATTCCGCCATCTTGCTTCCAAATTCCTTCGACTCCGCGCTGACCCCGTGGCTGGCGGGAATTCCCGAGCGCATCGGGTACGCGCGCGATGGCCGCGGTATGCTGCTCACCCGCGCGATCGCTCGTCCGAATCACGGCGAGATTCCGGCGCACGAGCGCTTCTATTATCTGGAATTGCTAAAACGAGCCGGGCTCATCCCGCGAATTCCGGAGTCCACCGAGATTCGCCTGGACGGCGCTACGGAAGCTGCCGAAGAAGGCCTGGCCAAATTCGCGGCTTTGCATCTTGGAAGCGTGATCGTCGGAGTTTCCCCCGGCGCGGCGTACGGAACCGCGAAGCAATGGCTGCCCGAGCGCTTCGCCGATTCCGCCGTGATGCTGGCCAAACAATTAGATGGCGCCGTCGCGCTCTTCGGCTCGAATGACGAACGCGCCTTATGCGAATCCATCCTGCGGAGAATGGAAGCGGCGGGCGCGCGCGGGTACAACTTCGCCGGCCAGACGTCGCTCGGCCAGTTCATCACGCTCGCCGCCGCTTGCCGCGCCTTCCTCACGAATGATTCGGGCGCAATGCACATCGCATCGGCGCTCGGCGTTCCTACGGTCGCGATCTTCGGCTCCACCGATCACGCCGGCACAGGCCCCACCGGCTCGAACGCCGCCATCGTTCGCGAAAACGTCGAGTGTTCCCCGTGCTTGCGCCGCGAGTGCCCCATCGATCATCGCTGCATGACCCGCGTCTCCGCGGAAAGAGTCGCGGAGAACGCGTTGACACTCATCGCGAAAGCCAAGGTGGCATAGGCCTCCGGCCTGTGCACGCGAAAGCAAGGTGGCATAGGCCTCCGGCCTGTGCACGCGAAAGCAGTGTGGCATAGGCCTCCGGCCTGTGCACGCGAAAAACAAGGTGGCATAGGCCTCCGGCCTGTGCACGCGGCCCTTTACGCCAAATACCTACTCGCTAAACGCCGTGGTCGCCGTAATCTGATCCGAGTACGTATTGATGCGCGAAATGATGTCGTACACGTCTCGCTCGTTCGGATGCACCGCTTCGATCGTCTTCAGCAAATGATCGAGGAACCGGGAAAGATGCTGCCGCGTGATGTTCTTGCCGTGATGCACCAAATGGATCGGCCGCCCGGTATAGTCGATCGGGCCATCCAACGCCACCACGAAGAATTCGAACTGCATGTCGCGCAGCCTCTCCATCGGCGTGTTCTCGAAAAAGAACGCCAACTCGGGATCCGCCAGCACCCGATCGTAGAAATCCTCGACCAGCTTCCGGACCGCTACTTCGCCGCCTATTCGGTCAAACAGCGAAGTCTGTACCTGTGGCATTGTGTTCTCCCTTTACCTTGCTTCCATCAGGATCGAAACAACTCTTCGAATTGCCAGCGCCGCGCCTTCGCGCCGCGCCGCTTCTTCCCGGACCTCGCGCTCGGCCGCCACCGGCGCAGCCGCCACCGGAACGGCTTTTTGCTCGGGCGTCGCCAGTTGATCGAGCAACGCCCACGATCGCGCGCGTTCACGGCATAAATCGACCAGTGCGCGCGTCAGGATCGCGCGTGCAAAACCACCCTTGCCATCCGCCACCAGCAAGTACGGAACCGCGAGTGGCGGGCGCTTCGCGTACGCCGTCAAATACGCATTGAGTTCCATCTGCTCGGCGTCCCACGCGGATTCCGGAATCAACCGGAAACAATGCCGCAAGCTCGGCAACAAAGCGGCGGCGTGCGCCGGAGTCAGCGTGCCGAACGAAGCCGGCTCCACCGTCATCCGGCTGGACCACGAATCTCCCCGCTCCGGGTCATAGCCGAACAGCGGAAACGTCCGCGTGTCGGCGAGCAGCGCGCAATCGGAAAACACAGCCACATTCGCCGATGGCACCGCGACGACTGCCACCGCGGGACGCAGACAGCGCGTCATAGCAGCCAATCCACCCAGCAAATGCGCCGAAGCCGCCAGCGAAGATTGCAATACGAATGCGTCGCGGTAAGCCAGCGCCAGATTGCCGAAGTCCGCCGCTCGCCCGTAGACCTCGTCGATCCCCAGCGGTCCGCGCACGGTCAAAACCTGGATCGGTTTTCCTGAGAGCAGCAGCCGGGCAAACGAAGCCATTCCCGGCCCAGCCAACGTCTCCGCGCTCGCCTGCACCACAACCGGCGGCAGCGAGCGGAGCTCTTCGTCATCGGCCGTTTCCCAACCGAACCGTTCGAGGATCGGTGAATGCACGGCGGCGACGTACGCATCCGCCAACTCGAGTTTCGCGATCCGCAAAGCGCGGAACACCGGTACCGCCTGGTTCAACTGCTCTTCGACGAATGTGATCGCAGCCGCGCATGGATCCGCGGCCTCGATCGCTTTTCCTGTGAATGGATTCTCCGACGTTCCAGGCAATGCGAACGTCCAGAAAGCCGGCTCCTCATGCGATTGGCGCCACGCGTCATCGAGGACCGAGATCGCCTGTTCACACCTCGCACGCCGGACGGAGCCCATCGGCTTCGACGCCTGCACCGGACGCCGCAGCGCAGCGGAAAGCGCCGCTGCGTTGAAGAAGGCGCCCACCCCGCCGCCTAATGAGGAAGCCAGATTTTCGGGCGACCGGGCCGCTGCGGAATTGCTGTCTTCGAGCGCAAGCAGCTCGCGCAATCGATCGCGGCACTGCTTCAGACTTTCGCGAAACGCCTTTCGCGTCGCGCCATGCGATTCCGCGATCGCGGCCGCGTGCAGCCAGGCCAGCGCCTTCGAAGAAAACGGCACCAGCAGTCCGTCATCGGGCAGGGAAGCGGGCAGCCTCCGCAGGTCGCGCTCCAGTTGTTCGCTCGCCGCCGGCAGCGTGGCGTTCCGCGCCGCCAGTATCTCAAGCGCCCGGCCCACCACTTCGGAAACGGGGGCGACGCCGGCTTCTGCCGATGCCGCCGCGAACGCCGCCGTGATCTCCACAACCAGTTCGCGCGCCGCTGGAAACGGAGGCTCCCCCGCCGATAAAATCGCCTCTAGGATTTCTAGAAAAGGCCGCGCCGCCGCGCCCGGAGCGACGAACATCGGCCATGCCGCCTCGCGCAGCGCGAGCGACTGCTCGAATGCTTCCATTCCCGCCGGCTCCAGGCCTTCGAGCGGCAACCCGTCGTCCAGTCCCTTGCCGGTCAAATGAAACGCGCGAATCTCCTCGCGCATTGCCGGCGGATCCACTCTCGGCGTAAGTTGCATGGTTGCCATAAGGACTCCCCTAAACCGCGAATTTGCCGATCGCCCGTCCTACCGCCGAGAGCTTGTCGGCCTGCGAGATCCCGAGCCCATGCTGCGTTTCGAAGTCGTACCGCGCCGCGTGGTCGTTCCGGTAAAACAGCCCGATCGGATAACAATCGGTCCGCTCCGCGATCGTTCGCGCCCCGTCCAGGTCGTACGGATTGTGCTCGGCGCGATTCGGGAAAATCTTCTTCACCGTGTCGTCGAGCGGTACTCCGTCCGGGTGCGTCATCAACAGAACCTGTCCCTTGTCCTTCACTGCCGCCTCAAAAATATGCGACGTGAAGTGCGGACAGCGTTGCAGCACGCGGACAAACGACAGACCCTTGTGCTCATACGCCGCGCGAATCGTGTTGTAGAGATGCGGCGGATTCCAGTCGATCGTCTGCGCGACAAACGACGCGTTGGTCACGCCCAGCGTTACCGAAATCGGATTCAGCGGAGGCAGAACGTTGCCCCGCGGATGCGTGTTCGATTTCTCCCCGGTCCGCGTCGTCGGTGAAGTCTGATTCTTGGTCAGCCCATAAATATTGTTGTCGAGCAGCAGGACCGTCAGGTCCATGTTGTAGCGGATCGCGTGAATCCAGTGCGCCGTACCGATCGCGCAGCAGTCGCCATCGCCCATGACCACGAACATATGCAGGTCCGGGCGCCGGCTACGCACCCCACAGGCAACCGGAAGCGCCCGGCCGTGCAGCCCGTGAAATCCGTAAGTCGCCATGTAGTGCGGCAGTCGGCTCGAACAGCCGATGCCGGACACGACAACAGTTTTCTCAGGCGGTAGCTGTTTGTCACGCGCCAATCGCTGGACCGCGTTCAGCACCGAATGGTCTCCGCAGCCCGGGCACCAGCGCGCCGCCGTCGTCTTGTAATCGTCCAGCGTGCACTCATGCGCCGGACCCTCGACGTCCCACTCCTGCATTACACCGTGCATGCTGCGTTCTCCTTGGCGACCTGCTCGAGCCGCATCCGCAATTGCTTCTCGATCGTCGCCGGCGGCAGCGGACTGCCCGGTACGCGCGACCAGCAATCGATATCGACCAGCGTGTGCGACCGCAGCAATTGCGCCAGCTGCGAATACCGTCGCGAATCCTCGTTCACGTAAGGCGCGCCGACCTCATCACTGAAATTCACCTCCACCGTCATCACCTTCTTGAACTTCGAGAAGATCCCCCGCAGGCCCGGTTCAAACGGCGACAGGAACCGCAAATGCACCGACGAAACCTTGTGACCCTCGGCGCGTAACCGATCGACAGCCTCTTCGATTGCGCCGAGCGTCGAGCCCCAGCCGATCACCAGCAGATCGCCTTCCGCATCCCCGTGGATCCGCGGCGGACGCAGCGCGCTTTGCAGCACCGCCAGCTTGCGGCTCCGCATATCCACGCCCTTTTGATTGATCGCGGATTCGTACGCGATGTGGCTTTCCTCGTCGTGGGCAATTCCGGTCAGCACATACTCGCCGCCTCGCTGCCCTGGAATCGGACGTCGCGACAAGCCGGTCTGCTCGTCCCACGCGAACGGCGGTACCGTCGGATCCCAGGCCGACTGATCCACCGGAGCCGCCAGCCACGATTCCTCCGGCTTCGGCCGCGCAAACGGTTGCTGCCCCGTCGCCAGGTTCGCGTCTGAAAGCACGATCACCGGACCGCGGAAATCTTCCGCCAGCTTTCGCGCCGTCACCATGAAGTGGAAACATTCTTCGATCGTCGCCGGCGCCATCACAATCTTCGGGCTGTCTCCCGGCGACGCATACAACACCGCCAGCAAATCGCCCTGCTCCACCTTCGTCGGAAGCCCAGTCGACGGACCGCCCCGCTGCACCACCACCACGACCAGCGGAACTTCGGCCGCCACCGCGTATCCCAGAAATTCCGTCTTGAGCGCCAGCCCGGGCCCCGACGTCACCGTCACCGCCGTTTTGCCCGCGTAGGAGCATCCAATCGCGAATCCGATGGCCGCGATTTCGTCTTCCGCCTGGTGCACGATCCCGCCGATGTCCTGGATCGCCGTCGCCAGGAAATGCGACACCGAAGTCGCCGGCGTAATCGGGTACATCGAGCACACTTCAATTCCCGCCGCCATAATCCCCAACGCCAGCGCCTGGTTGCCCGTCATCACCACCAAAGGCTCCGTCGATTTCTGCGCCGGCACGTGGAATCGCTGTTCCAGATTCTCGACGCCCCACTCGTAGCCGCCGTCAAACAGCTCGATATTCTTCTGGACCAGCGCCTCGCTCTTCTTGCCGAAACGCCCCGCGATCTTGCCGTGCACCGTCGCGCGATCCATGTCGTACATCGCGCACAGCAGCCCCAGCACCCACATGTTCTTGCCCTTGCGCGGATGGTCGGTGTACTTGCGGCACTCCTGCTCAATCGGAATCTCGAACAGCTGATAACCACGCCGCCGGAAGTCGGCGACCGCTTCGGCATAACGCGCGCAGACCTCTTCGCTCGGATTCGTGGCCCAGGTATTGTCCACATAGACCAGCGTGCCGGCATGCAGCGCGTCCGCGTCGATGCGGCTATAGAGAACCTGTTCGTTCAACGCCACCACCACGTCGGCGTAGTCGCCCGCGTTCGTAATCGCGGTCGATCCCAGCCGGATCCGGTTGCCACTCGCGCCCGCGCGAGACCGGCTTGGCGGTTCGATTTCAGCCGGAATAATCTCTACCGTCCAAATGCCGTTTCCGGCATGCGCGCACAAGTCCGCGAACATCTGTCCGCAGGTCTGCGCGCCTTCGCCGGAATCGCTGACGATTTCGATCACGTGCTGCCCGACCATTTGAATCGCCCGCGCGCCGTCTTCGACGCGAGGTTCCTGTTCGAGTATTTGCCCAGTCATAAGGATTCCTGTCTTGCTTTCATCGCCCGCTCTCCGTCCGCAGGCAGGCCGCGAAGCCGGGCGTCATATGCCGCCCTCCGCGAGGGTCGATCACCAGCGCTTCGACGCCCTCGGATTTCGCCAGCGCCATGCCTTTTTCAGGGCCCAGAATGAAGATGCCCTTCGCCAGTACCACGCCTTCTTCCGCGCTCTGCGCCAGCACCGTAACCGAGCTCGACGCCCACGCCGGCCAGCCCGTGCGGACGTCGATGATGTGGTGATAGCGGACGCCATCGACAATGCGGAAGCGTTCGTAATCGCCGGAGGTAACCAGCACCAGGTTCGGTCGCCCGCCGCGCCCCGGCCGTGTCGGATCGAGTGCCACCGAGCCTAAGATATTTCCATGTTCCTGCCGCGGCTCCTGAATACCCAGCCTCCAAGGAAGTCCATCCTGCGTGCCGGAGACGCGCACATCGCCGCCCCCGTCCACCAGCGCGTCGGTAAATCCCGCGCTCCCGAGAACGCCGATCGCACGATCCACCGCATAGCCCTTCGCGATGCCGCCTAATCCGATGCTCATGCCCGCGCGCTTCAGAAATACGCGATCGCCATCGATTTGTATATCCCGGAAGGCCACGCGACGCCGCGCCCGGTCCACCGCCTCGGCAGTGGGCGGTGCGAACGTGTCGTCGAAATGCCAGATACCCCCCATTCCGCGCCACGTAATGTCGAACGTGCCCTGCGTAATTTCGCTGTAATGAATGCTCCGCTCGATCAATTCGCGCAGCTCGGCCGGAACCAGTACGGCATTCTTTCCCGCCGCGTTATTAATTTGTGAAACTGGCGATGCCGGTTTCCATTCACTCATCAAATCGTCGATCCGCCGCAGCTCTTCATACGCCGCGTTTACCGCCTCGCGGGCGGCATTCGCGCGACCGTGATCCACCACCGAAATCTTCCAGACCGTGCCCATCAACGGCCGCTGCACGCTCAACGTGTTGCTCGGCGGATTCCATGCCGACCCCGGCACGTAGCGCATCGCCAACAGGGCAACGACAAACAACGTCGCCACGAAGGTTCTGCGTAACAGGGAACTCATTTTGTAATTCAAAGAGCAAGTCGGCTGCCACCTCCTGAGTACCTTCGCGGACTCTCCTTAGGAATGGCCATCACGTTGCTTTCCCGAAGGTAAGCAAAATCCCATGATCCAAGGTCTCCAATCCGTGATCAATCCGCTGATTTGCATGCTGTTTGCGCCTTTGAACGCACCCATCAGTACTCATTTCGCCAGGATCGGCTGCGGCATATCACGCAATTGCCCTGCGCCAAAGAAACCATTTACGCCAAAGGGACCATTTTTCGCATGATGGCCTTCTTAATCGCTGGCGGAATTCTGGGTGTGATGGGTGTCGTCCTCGCCTCGGTCCTCGCCTACGCCGACAAGAAACTCTACGTATATGAAGACCCGCGCATCGACGAAGTCGAAGGCATGCTTCCCAAAGCCAACTGCGGAGCCTGCGGTTGCGCCGGTTGTCGCGCCTTCGCCGAGAAAGCCGTAAAGGGTGAAATCGCTCCCGGAAAGTGCACCGTCAGCAGCCCCGACGCCGTCATCGAAATCGCCGCCTTTCTGAAAACCGACGCCGGCTCCGAAGAAAAACGAGTCGCGCGCCTTGCCTGTGCCGGTGGATCGCACGTCGCCCTGCACCGCGCGAACTACGCCGGAATCGCCACCTGCCGCGGCGCCGCGCTCGTTTCAGGCGGCGGCAAAAGCTGTTCCTGGGGTTGTCTCGGCCTCGGCGATTGCGCCCGCGTCTGCGAGTTCGACGCCATCCATATGGATGCGCACAGCCTCCCGGTCGTCAGCGAAGCCAAGTGCACGGCCTGCGGCGATTGCGTCGATGTGTGCCCGAAACAGTTATTCACGCTCCACCCTATCAGCCATCGTTTGTGGGTCGCGTGCCGCAATCTCCTCGACGGCGACACCGCCGAAGCGCAGTGCGAAGTCGCCTGCACCGGCTGCGGACGCTGCGCGAGCGACGCGCCCGCCGGCCTCATCACCATCACCAGCAACCTGGCCGTAATCGAATATTCCGCGATCAAACTCGCGACCTCGAAACCCACCGAACGCTGTCCCACCGGTGCCATCGTCTGGATCGACGCAGAACTCGGTCCCATTAAAGGCATCGAAGCCAAGAAGATCACCCGCACCTCGCCCCGTCCCGTCGAGCTAGCCAACCTGCCCCTAGCAGCCCCCACCGAAAAGTACGAAAAGGCAACCCGATGAACCACTCCAATCCCGCCCTGAACCCGGAGCGTAAGCGACGGGACCTCTGCCGCACAACCCCAGCACCGAACCGCGACCGTAAGGGAGCGGACTGCCGCACAACCCCAGCACCGAACCGCGACCGTAACGGAGCGGACCGCCGCACAACCCCAGCACCGAACCGCGACCGTAACGGAGCGGACCAGCGTGCCGCATCGAGGCGCGCACGAAGCGAGGCGAAGCCGAGCGGAGTAAGCGCTTACCGCCGGCGGACCCCCAAACCCGCCACGATGCCCAATCGCCACGACCTCATCACCTTAAACGGAGTCAACGCATGACCGCCAAACAACAACCCGCCCGCTACCCCGGAGTCCGCCAGGCCATGGACGGCAACACCGCCGTCATCATGTGCGAACGCGAAGCCAGCGACGGAGCCGGTGCCTACCCCATCACGCCCTCCACCCAAATGGGCGAATATTGGGCCGAAAACGCCGCCAACGGCCACATCAATATCTCCGGCCGCCCCCTCATCTTCATCGAGCCCGAAGGCGAACACGCCGCCGCCGCTGTCACCGCCGGACTCTCCATGACCGGCCTCCGCGCCACCAACTTCTCCTCCGGCCAGGGCATCGCCTATATGCACGAGTCGCTCTATGCCGCCGCCGGCAAGCGCCTCACCTATGTCCTCAACATGGGCTGCCGCGCCATGACCAAGTCGACCCTCAACGTCCACGCCGGCCACGACGACTATCACTGCATCGACGATACCGGCTTCTTTCAGGTCTTCGGAAAAAGCGCCCAGGAAGTCTGCGACCTCAACCTGATCTCCCATCGCGTCGCCGAACTCTCTCTCACTCCCGGAATCTGCGCGCAAGACGGCTTCCTCACCACCCACCTCATCGAATCCATCGTCCTGCCCGAACGCGAACTCATCGCCGAATACCTCGGCCGCCCCGACGACATCATCGACACCCCCACCCCCGCGCAGCGCATGCTCTACGGACCCCGCCGTCGCCGTGTCCCCGAAATGTGGACCGTCGACAACCCCGTCATGATCGGCACCGTCCAAAATCAGGACGCCTACATGCAGAGCGTCGCCGCCCAGCGCCCCTACTTCTTCGAACACATCCCCGCGATCCTCGATCGCGCCATGGACGAATTCTTCGCCCTCACCGGACGCCGCTATCACCGCATCGATACCTACAAATGCGACGACGCCGACTACCTGATCCTCGGGCAGGGCAGCATGCTCGTCACCGCCGAAGCCGTCGCCGACTACTTACGCACCACCCGCAAAATCAAGATCGGCGTCGTCAATCTCACCACTTACCGCCCGTTCCCCGGCGACCTCATCGGGCATATCTTGAAAGGTCGCAAAGGCGTCGCCATCCTTGAACGCGTGGACCAGCCCCTCGCCGAAGATCTACCCATCATTCGCGAGGTCCGCGCCGCTCTCGGACGCTGCGTCGAGAATGCGAAATTCGCGAACGGCACCATCCCCTATCCCGGCTACGCCACCTACAACAAGCCCGACGATCTGCCTCCGCTCTTCTCCGGCTCTTTCGGTCTAGGTTCCCGCGACTTGCAGCCCGAAGGCCTCATCGGAGCCATCGAGAACATGCTGCCCAAAGCGCCGCACAAGAAGTTCTTCTACCTCTCGATCGATTTCGTCCACGACAAGCCGCTTACGCCCAAGCAAGACCTGCATCAGATCCAAATCACCGACGCCTATCCCCGCATCAAGGAACTCGCCGTCCACGGGACCGAGAATCCCAACCTGATGCCCAAGAACAGCATTACCGTCCGCATGCATTCGGTCGGCGGCTGGGGTGCCATCACCACCGGCAAGAACCTTGCGATGACGCTGTTCGATCTGCTCGGTTATCACATCAAAGCCAATCCGAAATACGGCTCCGAAAAGAAGGGCCAGCCGACCACCTATTACCTCTCCGCCGCCCCCGAACCGATTCGGATCAACTGCGACTACTTCTACGTCGATGTCGTCCTCTCGCCTGACCCGAACGTCTTCCAGCACTCGAACCCGCTCGCCGGCCTCAAGCCCGGCGGCGTCTTCATCCTGCAATCCAAGTTCGAAACACCGGCTGAGGTCTGGAAGCAGATTCCCGAGAAATTCCAGCGCATCCTTATTGAAAACAAAATCCGCGTCTTCTACCTCGATGCCTTCCGCATTGCACGCGAAGAAGCCACCGACGTCGAACTCCAGTTCCGCATGCAGGGCAACGCCTTCCAGGGCGCGTTCTTCGCCTGCTCGCCCGTCATGGAACAGGCCAAGCTCACCGAGCAGACTCTGTTCCAATCCATCAAGTCGCAGCTCGAACACAAATTCGGCAGCAAAGGCGCGCGCGTCGTCGAAGATAACATCCGCGTCGTGCGCCGCGGCTACGACGAAATCACCGAAATCACCGAAAAAACGCTGGCCGCGAACCAGGCCGTCGTACTCCGCAAGAACGTGGACCTGCCGTCCATGCTCCAGCTCCAGACCGGCAGCGACACCCGTACCACCGACATCCACCGCTTCTGGGAACAGACCGGCAACTTCTATCAGAGCGGCAAAGGCAACGACAACCTCGCCGACCCCTTCATCGGACTCTCCTTCATCCCCGCCGCCACCGGAATCTTCCGCGACATGACCGGCGTGCGCTTCGAGCACCCTGAGTGGATCCCCGAAAACTGCACCGCCTGCGGATCCTGCTACACCATCTGCCCCGACAGCGCCATTCCCGGACTGGTCCATTCGCCGATCGCAGTTTTTGAGACCGCCGTCCAGCAAGTCGCCGCGACCGGAAGGCCCACCGGCCACCTGCCGCGAGCCATTCGCGCCATCGATCAGAAATTCCGCGCCCATGTCAACGGCGGAGGCACCAAGGTCGATGTGCACAAGGTCCTCGACGCGGCCATCGCCGACACCCTGGCGTCCTACCCCGCCAATTCGCCCGCGCAAACCGACGCTACCTCCGAGCTGAAGGATTTCCGCGAAGCCCTCGGCGATTACTCCTTCGCGATTACCCAGACCTTCTGGAATTCGCGTGAGAAGAAAGCCAAAGGCTCCGGCGGATTGCTCTCCATCACCGTCAATCCCTACACCTGCAAGGGCTGTATGCTGTGCGTCAACGTCTGCCAGGACGACGCCCTCCGCGCCGTCACCCAGACCCCCGAAACAGTGGACGACCTGCGCCGCAATTGGAACCTCTGGCAGGCCCTGCCCACCACTGCGCCCGAGTTCATCAAAATCGAAGATCTCGACGAAAAGATCGGCGCGCTCCATACCCTCTTACTCGACAAGAAGAACTACTTCGGCATGACCGGCGGCGACGGAGCCTGTCTCGGCTGCGGCGAAAAAACCGTCGTCCACCTCTTCACCGCCACCGTCCAGGCCCTGATGCAGGGCCGCGTCGCCAAGCAGATCGAGAAGATCGACGGCCTCATCACCGCCCTCGACAACCACACCCGGATGAAGCTCGCGAAGACCATGGACCTCAGCGACAGCGTTCGCGTCGAGAACGCGCTTAACACGCTCAACGGCCACGACGTCACTCTCGCCAGCTTCTCCGAACAACTCGACGAGCGTCACTCTGGCGAAACCATCGATGCGGATTGGCTCCGCTGGGTCTCGCAATTGATGGCCAAACTGAAGCATCTCCGCTGGCAGTACGCCGACGGAACCAGCCACAAAGGCCGCGCCGGAATGGGCATCGTCAACTCCACCGGCTGCACTTCCGTCTGGGCCTCGACCTATCCCTTCAACCCATACCCGTTTCCCTGGACCAACCACCTGTTCCAGGATTCGCCGTCCGTCGCCATGGGAATCTTCGAAGGCCACATGGCCCGCATGGCCGAAGGTTTCGCGGCCATCCGTATGGCCGAAATCGAACTCAACGGCGGCTTCAGCCAAGCCAAACATCAGGAATTCTTCACCTACTTCAAGTGGCAGCACTTCACCGACGACGAATATCACCTCTGTCCTCCAGTCGTCTCCATCGGCGGCGACGGAGCCATGTACGACATCGGTTTCCAGAATCTCTCCCGCATGATGATGTCCGGCAAGCCCATCAAAGTCCTGGTGCTCGACACCCAGCTCTACTCGAACACCGGCGGCCAGGCCTGCACCTCCGGCTTCACCGGCCAGGTCTCCGACATGGCCATGTACGGAAAATCCATGAAGGGCAAAGAAGAGATCCGCAAGGAAATCGCCCTTATCGGAATGGCCCATCGCACGACCTACGTCATGCAGGGCAGCATCTCGAACCCCACCCACCTCATCGAAGGCTTCATCGACGGCCTCAACACACGCCGTCCCGCCCTCTTCAACATCTACAGCCCTTGCATGCCCGAACACGGCATCGCCGACGACCTATCGGAGCACCAGAGCAAGCTCGCCGTCGAGTCCCGCGCCTATCCTCTGTTGCGTTACAACCCCGATAAGGGAACCATTCCCGAGGAGTGCTTCGACCTCGACGGCAACCCTGCCCTCGATCAGGATTGGCCGACCTACACCCTGTCCTTCACCAACGAAGCCGGAGCCAAGGAAACCATGGAGGTCCCCATGACCTTCGCCGACTTCGCCGTCACCGAAGGCCGCTTCCGCAAGCAGTTCCGCACCGTGCCGCGCGACGCCTGGAACGACAACATGATCCCGCTCGCCGAATTCCTAGAGATGGAAGCCGACGACCAGGAAGGCAAGTTCCCCTTCATCTGGGCCGTGAATCAGAAAAACAAACTGATCCGTGTGATCCCAGCCGCCCCCATCGTCAGGTCGTGTGAAGACCGCCGCAGCTTCTGGCGCATCCTGAAATCCCTAACCGGGATCCGCGAGAAAGTCGATCCCGCCGCCATCGCCGCCCAAGCGAGAAGCGAATTCGCCCAAACCATAGCCGCCAAACTAGTAGAACTAGCCGCCAGCGGAGACATCCTAGGCGCCAGCACCAACATCGCAACGGACGCCCCACCCCGTGGCATAGGTCTCCGACCTGTGGATTTGGTTCACAGCCCGGAGGCCTATGCCACGCCAGCGGCTTCCGCTATAGCCCCGCCCGTCAGGGCGGGGATGCCAACCCCAATAACCCCAAACGCCACCCCTACCCAAACCACGCCCTCATCAGCACCGAACCGCGACCGTGAGGGAGCGGACTCTAACTCTCCGGCCACGACAGCGGCTTCCGCTATAACCCCGCACGTAAGTGCGGGGATCGCAAACACCGGCGCATTCACCACGCCTATAACCCCGCACGTAAGTGCGAGGATTCCGCCCGCGGCTACAAAACCAGCCGCCTCCAACAGCGACACCTACCAAGCCCCCTGGATCGAATCCGCCCTCTGCACCTCCTGCAACGAGTGCACCGGAATCAACCCCAAAATCTTCGCCTACAACGCCAACAAGCAAGCCACCATCAAGGACCCCAAAGGAGGCCCCTACAAGGACCTCGTCCGCGCCGCCGAAAAATGCACCGCCGGAGTCATCCATCCCGGCACCCCAGCCGACAAGAACGAAAAGGACCTAGCCAAGCTCCAAGCCCGAGCCGCGAAGTACAACTAAATGGCGCCGCGTATCCACCAACCCAGTGGCACAGCCCAGAGTGACATAGGCCTCCGGCCTGTGCGCAAAAACAGTGACATAGGCCTCCGGCCTGTGCGCAAAAACAGTGGCATAGGCCTCCGGCCTGTGTTCTTCAACTACATCAGCCCGAACCGCGACCGTAAGGGAGCGGACTACGCCTCATCTCCACAGGACGGAGGCCCATGCCACTAGCCGACCTCTTCACCACCAAACGACTCTGGCGCGGAGTCCATGTCCCCGAACACAAAGAAACCACCGCCGGACTCCCCATCCGCCGGATGCCCTTTCCGCCCCTGCTGATCGTGCCACTCGCCCAGCACACCGGAGCCCCCGCCATCGCCATCGTCCACGAAGGCCAGGAAGTGGTCCGCGGCGAACCCATCGCCAAAGCCGGAGGCTTCGTCTCCGTCCCCATGCACGCCCCCGCCACCGGCCGCGTCGAAAGCATCGGCCTCGCCCCCAACGCCCGCGGCGAACTCACCAAGGCCATCTACATCAAGCCCTACCCCTCCGCCAGCCAGGACGTCCTCTACGGAGCACCCCAGGACATCGACCGCATGACGCCCGCCGAAATCGTCGCCGCCGTCCAGGCCACCGGCACCGTCGGACTCGGCGGAGCCGCCTTCCCCACCCACGTCAAACTCAAAATCCCCGACGGAAAATCCATCGATACCGTCGTCGTCAACGGCTGCGAGTGCGAGCCGTACCTCACCACCGACCACCGCATCATGGTCGAGTACCCGGAAGCCGTCCTCCACGGAACCCGCGTCGTCATGCGTGCCCTCGGTGTCACCAAAGCCGTCATCGGAGTCGAAGACAACAAGCCCGACGCCCTAGCCGCCCTTCGCAAAGCCAACGGGACCGCCACCGACATCCAGATCCAAGCCGTAGCCGCCAAGTACCCGCAAGGCGCCGAAAAGATGCTCGTCAAGGTCCTCCTCGGCCGCGAAATCCCCTCGGGCGGACTCCCCGCCGATGTCGGACTCGCCGTCTTCAACGTGGCCACTTTAGCCCAAATCGGCGAACTCCTCCCGCGCAGCCAGGGCCTCATCGAACGCGTCGTCACCGTCACCGGACCCGGCGTCTCGAAGCCCGGCAACTACCTCATCGCCCTCGGCACTCCCTTGCGCTGGGCGCTCGAACAAGCTGGCTGCACCAGCGATGCCAACACCATCATCCTCGGCGGACCCATGATGGGCGCCTCCATCAGTTCCTTCGACGTCCCCCTCACCAAAGGCGTCACCGGAGTCCTGGTGCTCACCAAAGCCGAACGCAAAGGCAGCGACCACATCTATCCCTGTATCCATTGCGCCGCTTGCGTCGACGTCTGCCCACTCCACCTGAATCCGTCGCGCCTAGGCATGCTCGCTAGAAAAGAACGCTTCGAAGAGATGGAGCTCGACCTTCACTTGAACGACTGCTTTGAATGCGGCTGCTGCAGTTACGTCTGCCCCTCGCACATCCCGCTGGTCCAATATTTCCGCGTCGCCCAGCAACTCAACCGCGAACGAAAGGCGCGCGTCTCCTCATGAACTCGACCCTCCATACGACGGTCATCGAAGTCCGCACGTCGCCTCATCTGCACTCGCCGCTCTCGGTGGATCAGATCATGCGGAACGTGGTCTACGCCATGCTCCCGCTCTGCGCCTACGCCGTCTGGACGTTCGGAATCAGCGCACTTGCGTTGCTAATAACTACAACGCTCTCATGCGTCGCTACTGAACACCTCACCTGTCGCTTGAATCAAAAGCCCTCGACCATACCAGACTTCAGCGTCGTCATCACCGGTGTCCTGCTGGGCCTGACGCTGCCTCCCGGACTGCCTCTCTGGATGGCCGTCGTCGGCGGCATGATCGCCGTCGGACCCGGCAAGCTCTTCTTCGGCGGACTCGGCTTCAACGTCTTCAACCCCGCCCTCGTCGGACGCGCTTTCCTCCAGGCCGCCTTCCCCATCGCCATCACCGCCTACACCCCGGGCTTAACCCTCCACCGCTTCACCGAATTCATCCCCTCGACGCTGGCCTTTCCCTTCATGAAGGCGCCACCCCTCGCCGAATGGATCGCCAACGTCCGCATCGACGCCTTCACCGGAGCCACCCCTCTGATGCTCCAAAAGTTCGACCACGTGGCCAGCGATCCCTGGGCGATGTTGATGGGCCAGCGTGCCGGATCAGCGGGCGAAATCCCCACTCTGCTCATCTTGTTATGCGGCGCCTATCTCGTGTTCCGCAAAATGATGGACTGGCGCATCACCGCCGCCATGCTCGCCGGAGCCGCCGCCACCTCCGCCGTCTTCCACTGGGCCGATCCCGCCAAATACGCCGACCCGTTCTTCACTCTGGTCACCGGCGGCCTGATGCTCGGCGCCGTCTTCATGGCAACCGATCCGGTCGCCTCCCCGGTCACTCCGCGCGGTATGTGGATCTACGGCATCGTCATGGGCGTCATCACCGTCCTCATCCGCTGCCTCGGCGGACTCGCCGAAGGCGTGATGTATGCCATTCTCCTCGGCAACGCCCTCGCGCCCCTCATCGATAACCTCACTCAGCCGCGCCCGTATGGAGCGAAAAAGGCGGTCGCGCCATGATGCCGGGCACGAATGCCACCCCGGTCGGTGTAACGCCGACCTTCAACATGGTCAAGATGCTAGGAGCCGTTTCGCTCCTTTGCGGACTTCTAATCGTCGGCGTCAACATCCTGACCTTCGACCGCATCCGCGGCAACACCGAAACCATCATGAAGGAGTCCATCGCCCAGCTCCTTCCGGGCATCGATAAGCAGGTAATCTATCGCATTGAATCCAGCGGCGAACTTACTGTCTTAAATGGTCTTGAAGGAGAAGGAAAGCGACTCTTCGCCGGCTTCGACGCCAGCGGCAAATTCCTCGGCGTGGTCCTCGAAGCCAACGGACGCGGCTACGCCGACGTCATCGTCGCGATGTACGCCTACTCACCCGACACCAAGACAATCACCGGCTTCCAAGTCGTCGAAATGCACGAGACACCCGGCCTCGGCGACCGTATCCGCAGCGATCCGAAATTCCAGGAAAACTTCCAGGCTCTCGACGCCACCCATCCCATCGCCGCCGTCAAACACGGCACCAAAAAGAATCCCTGGGAAATTGACGCCCTCTCCGGAGCCACCATCTCCTCCAGAGCCGTAGGCCGCATGCTCCAAAAAAGCATGGAAGAACAAGGCCCCGTAGTAGCCAAAAATCTAGACCGCATCAAGAAGGGGATCTAACGAAATGCACCCCAACCGCCCAGTATGCCAAGTGACTGCACCCGGAGCGTCAGCGACGGGACCCGCGGAGCCAACACAGCAAGGCATCGAGGCGCGCACGAAGCGAGACGAAGTCGAGCGAAGTAAGTGCTTCCAGCCCAGCACCGCACCCCAAATCCAACCCGCGACCACCAGGAGCACGTCGGAAGCGGATGCCCAGGACCCCAAAAATGCCCGATAACTCCGACAACCCCTTCCTCAACGGACTCTGGAAACAGAACCCCGTCTTCGTCCAGGTCCTCGGCATGTGCCCGACCCTCGCCATCACCAACAGCGTCCGCAACGCCGTCGCCATGGGACTCGCCACCACCTTCGTCCTGGTCTGCTCCAACGGACTCGTCTCCATGGTCCGCAAGCTCGTCCCGAAACAAGTCCGCATCGCCACCTACATCGCCATCATCGCGACCTCCGTCACCGTCGTCGATTACCTCGTCAAAGCCATCAGCATTCCCGTGTACAAGGCTCTAGGCGCATACATTCCCCTGATCGTCGCCAACTGCATCATCCTCGAACGCGCCGAAGCCTTCGCCGGAAAACGCCCCGTCATGAAATCCATGGCCGACGGACTCGGCATGGGCCTCGGCTTCGCCTTCGCGCTCACCTGCCTGGGCACCGTCCGCGAAGTCCTAGGAGCCGGAACCTTCCTTGGCTTCTCCGTCTTCGGCCCCAACTTCGAACCCTGGGTCCTGTTCCTGCTTCCCCCCGGAGGCTTCATCGCCCTCGCCATGTGGCTCCTGACCTTCACCCTCTACCGCGAAAACCAGGCAAAGCGCAAAGCCGCCGCTCAAGAAGAAGCCACCCAAGCCGCCAAACCCCTCATCGAAATCGCCGAGGTCCGCTAATGAACCAACCAGAAACGCCCTTTATCCAGCACCGAACCGCGACCGTAAGGGAGCGGACCCGAACACCTCCGAACCAACCACAAACGCCGTTCATCCAGCACCGAACCGCGACCGTAAGGGAGCGGACCTCAGTACCTCCGAACCAACCACAAACGCCGTCTCCTCAGCACCGAACCGCGACCGTAAGGGAGCGGACCCAAGCAACTCCATCAGCCGAGGTGCGCCCATGAACGAATCCCTCAGCCACATCTTCATCGACGCCTTCCTCATCAATAACTTCGTACTTTGCGTTTTCCTCGGAATGTGCTCATTCCTAGGACTTTCCGCGAAGTTCGGCACCGCCTGGCGCATGGGCGTCTCGGTGATGTTCGTCATCACCGTTTCCAGTATCCTCGCCTACGGAACCAACCTCATCCTGGTCCTGGCGCACGCCGAATACCTGCGCATCATCACCTACATCGTGATCATCGCCGCCACCGTCCAGCTCACTGAAATGTTCATCAAGAAGACTAGCCCGGCCCTCTTCCGCGAGCTCGGGGTCTACCTGCCTTTGATCACCACCAACTGCGCCGTCCTGGCGGTACCCCTCTTCCAAACCGCCAGAAATTACAACCTGGTCCAAAGCACCGTCTTCGCCGTGGCAGCCAGCAGCGGCTACTGCATGGCCCTGGTTCTCCTGTCGCTAGTCCGCGAAAGGACCGACCTCTCCGACATCCCCAGCCTCGCGAAAGGAACCGCCCTAACCCTCATCCTAGCCAGCATCCTATCTCTAGCCTTCATGGGTTTCGCCGGAATGAGCAGCGGAGGCTAACCCATGCAAACCCACATTTTCAGCGCGTCCACCCATAGCCCCGCCCGTAAGGGCGGGGACCCCGCATCCACCCATAGCCCCGCCCGTAAGGGCGGGGACCCCGCGCCCCGTAATAACCCCGCGTCCCCTAATAGCCCCGCCCGTAAGGGCGGGGACCCCGCGCCCCCTAATAACCCCGCGCCCCGCCAGCACCGAACCGCGACCGTAAGGGAGCGGACTACCACTCAACGCGCGACCCCGAGGCGCGACCGCAAGGTCGCGCTCCTTAACCCAGCCAACAGGCATGCCACCCCATGACCAGCGCCCTACTAACCCTTCTCGGAACCACCCTCGGCATCTTCGTCGTCCTAGGCGGCTGGATCCTGTTCCTTAAAATGGTCCGCCGCCGCTCCGGCTGCCCCAACCTCGACAAGGACGTCCTCGACTTTATGGCCCACGGCTGCGGCGGCTGCACCGGATCCGGCCTATGCCACGGCAAACCACTCGAACCCAACAAAGGACTAGATCATGAATCTCACTGAATTCGACGTATCAAATCCGTACCAAGCCACTCTGGTCTCGAGCGAACTGGTGACCCCGCCCGACAGCGACGCCGAAGTCCGCCATCTGGTCCTCCGCCTGCCGTCGCCCGATTTTGACTACATCGAGGGCCAGAGCATCGGCGTCCTCGCCCCCGGACCCCACGACTTCGGCAACACCAACCACTTGCGCCTCTACTCCATCGCCAGCCCCCGCGAAGGCGAGAACGGCAAGAGCGGAACCATGTCCATCTGTGTCCGCCGCTGCTTCTCCATCGACGACGTCAGCGGCGAGCGCTACCCGGGCAAAGCCTCCAACTACCTGTGCGACGCCAATCCCGGCGATCCCATCCACATCACCGGACCCTACGGAACCGCCTTCCAGATTCCGCCCGACACCACCGACAACCTGCTCATGATCGGCATGGGTACCGGCATCGCCCCCTTCCGCGCCTTCGTCAAGCACATCTATCACGAACATCGCGGCTGGCAGGGCAAAGTCCGCCTGTTCTACGGAGCCCAAACCGGCATGGAACTCCTCTACATGAACGACGTCAAAAAGGACTTCGCCCTTTATTACGACCAGGAGTCGTTCCGCGCCTTTGAAGCCCTCAGCCCGCGTCCAGCCTACGGAGCCCCACCCGCCCTCGATCGCATTCTGGTCGAGAACGCCCAGGAGATTCTGGCGCTGCTCGAAGATCCGAAGACCTACGTCTACTTCGCCGGACTCTCGGAATCGAAGAAGAAATTCGAGCAAGCCATGACCAAGGCGACCGGCTCGGCCCACGCCTGGAACGCCACCCGCGTCCGTCTGATCGACGAGCAGCGTCTGGCCGAAATCCTCTACGATTAAGGCCCGTGGCTTCGTTTTGAAATCCCGCCAATCCGAAGAGTCCATAGTCACTTAAAGGCGATTGGCTTCGTTTCGCAAAGGGCCGTCACAGACCGTCGAGGCGCGCACGAAGCGTGACGTTAGTCACGCGCAGGAAGCGCTTTCCGACGATTTCAAAAGCAGCACGACAATGAACCCGGAGCGTAAGCGACGGGACCCAACGAAGTCACGGTTCCGGCTGATGGGCTGCGGGTCCCGTCGCTTATGCTCCGGGTTCAGCCGAGTTTTGGAAAACCAGGACGCGGCCCACACCGCGTCCGGCCCCGCCATCACTTCTTGACGTAACTCCGATGCACCGGACCCGCCCCGCCAGACGCGGAATCCCGGGTCTCGTACACCTGCCCGGACGGCAAATCCGCCTTCACCGCTCCCGTCCGCGAGTTCACTTTCTGATCCGCCGTCACCCGAGCGCCGTTGCCGGTCGCCGCCTCCCGGACCTCATCCATCGACGGATCCGCGAACTTCTCCCCTTGCCGACCCGCCGAAATCGCCTCCACCGCGACCGACTCGAGCAGCTTCGGCCACAGCTTCAGAAACAGGTCGTGCCCCGCATACACGTCCGAACCGGTCACTTCCCCGTTGACCGAAACCACGTAGCCCACAGAATCCGGGAATCGCGCCGCCAGGCCCAACATCTCCCGCTGGAAGCTCGCCACGGTTTCCCGCAGCTTCGGCGATTCGAGCGTCAACTGGTAGCTCGATTCGGATTGCGACGACGTCACCTTCGCCTTGAGGTTTTTCGCCAGCCGGTCCTGCGCCGCCGCTACCTCCGACCAGACCTCGTTCTGCTTGGCGTTCCGCACCGCCGCCTTCAGTTTCGGGGACGAAATCGCGTTCGGTGCCCCCGCGAACGACTTCGATTCCTCTTTGCCGCGCTGCGTCCATCGGCCATGCTCGACGCAGAACGCCGCGACGGTGACTTTGCCCGAAGCGGAAGGAAGGATGATGTCGTCCTTCAAGACGCGATCCTGCTTGCCGCCTTTCACAATCTCGCCCGACTGTATGTAGACGTCGTCCTTCGACAGGTTCTCGACCTGCAATTGGTTGACGTCGCCGGTTTCGTAAACCACCACCTTGCGCTGCGCCAGTCCTTCTGAAAGCGTCAGGTACTTGGTGTGAACCCGGTCCGATCCGTGGACCAGATAGACGTTCAGGTTGTCCCGCACGTACGGCCCGCTGAGCCGGAGCTCGGCGGCATGGGCCACAACGGTAAGCGCCGCGAACGCGGCTATCGATCGACCAGTGCATTTCATGGCTGGCAATCTCCTCGCCAGTGAAATGCCGCCATCCCGCCGTTCCTTGCAAAACCGATCAGGGTTTCGCGCCGGCCTTCTTCGCCACTGCCGGTTTCTTAACCGGAGCCGGATCCTCGAACACCGCCGCGCACGCGTCAAATGCCTTTTTGACCGCGACACTCGCCGGACTCAGAACTAGCGATTCGCCATCGAAGATGTATTGGATGTGGAAGGTGCGGGCCTTCGCGACCGGCCCCGCGGGTTCCTCATCGCGGGCGCGGCAATTCGCCCGGAAGCGGCTGCATTCGGCGGTCAGGTTGAGCGCGCGCTTGCCGCCGGCGACAGTCCATTCCCGTTTGACCAGCGAGGAATTCGCGACCGTCGGCGACTTCTCCCCCCCGATGCACGGCGCCGTCATCAGGTAGGTATTGATGAGGTCATTGTCAGAGCCGCCGACGTAGCCGAACCGCAACGAGGCATCCATCAGTCCCATGTGATAATCGCCCCGCTGGCACAGCAATCCCTGGCGCCCTTCATTGTTACTAATCAGTTCGCAGTCGCCGACCGCGCCCGGACTCATTCCCCCCGTGGTCCACTGGCCGTCTACTTTGGTGAACAGGGCGGAATCGACGAAACCGTTCGCGTGCGGCTCGCAGCCGCGCATCACCAGGAGGACGTCTTCCGACTTCGGCCCTGACAGGTGCCCGGCGATCGTGTTCTGGACCGTCCCACCGCCACCGGCATCCCGACCTTCGTCCATGGTTCCTTCCGGGCAAACATGGCAACCGTTCTTGTCGCCCGTCACATAATCCTGACCGGGACAGAGTACGGCGAGAATCTTGCGTAATTCCGCGTCGGGAAACTCTTTGGCCCTCGGCGCGGCCGGAGCCGCCGGTTGAGCGAATGCGACAGCGGTCGTGGCCAGCAGCAGGAGTAGTCTCATGGTCTTTACCTAAGACGCCGAATCGAGATCGATATGGGTAACTCTCGCAGATTCACGCCGCTAAGGAGTCGACCGCCTCGGCACTCGTCTGATAGCGACTTGGAAGAATCTTGCCGCCGAACCAGAAAAGCAGTTTTCTACGTGGAAATGGCCGTCGGCTTTGGAGCCGGCGGCCATCCTTGCGCAGGGTTTCGCTCCGATTTAGTTTTCGCGCGGTCCGTGATAATGGCGCCCGTCGCGGTCGTAGCCGGAATCTGCTATTCCGATATCCAAGCCCCGATCGAGGCGGAACGTCACCACAGATTCCGCCGGCAAACGGACGTTGCGTCCCCTGACTGCGGCGGCTCCGAGTCCCGCCGCGGCTCCCGCGCCGGCGCCGATCGCAGCGCCTTTTCCGCCCCCGGCGATCGCTCCAATGATCCCGCCAATGAGGGCGCCGCCCCCCGCGAATTTACCGGTTCTCCGGTTCGCGCCCACTCCGGAGCGCGATTCGATCCGTTCCGCGTCGGCTCGCAGCGCATAGCGTTCGCCGCGAATCGTTACCGATTCGAGATCGAGAATCAAGTCACGGTCGCGAGCTTCCCGCACCATCAATTCGACCGTTGCGCCGCGAGGAATCGCAAGCCGTCCGTCCGTCCCCCAGACGTTGTCTTCGACCGTGCCCGTGTAGATTCGAGGATCGAAGCGTTCCGCCTCGATACGATCATCGGTTCGCACCGCCACAACCGTTCCTTGCTCGATGCGGCTGATTCGATCGCGCGTCGCGTCCCAGTCTCGATTTCGGTCTCGATCCCGCTCCCGGTCTGGATCCTGTCCCGACAACGCCATCGCGGTCAACAACCCCGCGGCAACGACGTACCGCGACACCCTCGCTGAATAGGTTTGGCTTCGCATGTTCGCACTCCTTCGCAATTCAAGTGCACTTAAAAGGCCAGCAATCAGATCCCCTGTTTTCAAGATTAAAGGCTGAAAGGACTCTTGAAATCGTGCAGAAGTTGCAGCCGGGCGATGTGGATTACCGGTTTACGGTTAACCGGGATTCGACCTCGTCAAGCGCGCGGAAAGCGTATCGCGCACCGTCGAATGGCTGTGGTGTGCGAACCATTTGTTGAAAAGCGCGAGCGTCCGATTCGCAGGCCACGCGGCAGGGTCGGACCACCACTGGGAAAGCTGGTCCCGGAAAATGGTGTCGAAGCCATCGCGCAGCATCCCCTCCGCCCCCGCGACACCCTCATATTCGGGGATCAGATAAACGCCCGGGTCCCGCCGAATCTCTTCTAGAGTCAAAGCGGGTGCGCCAGTCGCAAGGCCATTCACCCAGTCGAGGAACGGCTTTTTTGCGACCACGATCACGGCGGAACGGTTGATACTATTCATCCAGTTGACATCGCTGGGCGGCCCTCGGATTCGCTGCCCGATTCCGAAGAATGGCCCGGAGACGATTGCGCCTACATCGGCCCATCGACGCCGGCCCACAGATTCATCGTGTTCAGCTCTTCGCGCCCGCACGATTTCAAATAGCAGAAAAGCTGCATCCGGTACGCGGCATGCGCCGCCAGCACGAGCGTGATCAGCAAGGATCCCTTGGTCGAAAGTGTGCCGAACATGTCTACCGCGGTCCTGAAATCCGCGTCGGTCCAGCCCGCGAGGCTCTGGGCATATTGAGTCCCCTGGCCGGCGATGGCGGCGACCGCCGCGTCAAAATCCATTTCCTTCGCGGCTTTCTCCGGTCCTGTCCACATCGCCGACATCGTCGGACGATCGAACACTCCGCCGTGTATGCACGCGAGTTGCGTCGGACCGGCGATGGCCATGTATTGCAGTAATTCGAGTAGGCTTCGCTGCTTCGCAGTCGGCCGGTAATCGAGCTTCGATCGATCCACCTTGCCGGCCAGATGCACCAGGATGCGCACTTCGTGTCGCAGGGCCGCGATGAGTTCTTCTTTTGTCAAAACCATATTTAATTCTCCTGTCGATTCACTGGCCTCGCGGAGCAGCGTCGTTACCGTCTAAGAATGTTAGCGCCCGAAAATGATGGCTTCCCGCTGCAGCAGGCGCGATGTCAGCCATACCAGAAGCATGGCGAAAGCGACCACGGCGACTCCGGCCAGCACGTAAAAGATCACCGCCGGCGGCTTTCCGCCGAGTACATCCGCCGCCAGCGCATACTGACCCACGATCGGAATCGGAGCGAGCCAAGGCCGGTTCGACAGTGGATAGAGCGTCGCGACGACGCCCGGTAGCATCGGCAGGAGGATCAGCATTCCGATGTAGCCTTGCGCCTCTTTGAACGAACGTGCAAACGTGGACGCGAACATCACCAGCGCGCTCAAAAATAGAGCCAGCGGAAGGATCAGCGCGAGCAGACTCATGAGATCGGCATCCGGCACACGAAACCGAATTCCGAGATCATGCCACGGCACCCGCCGCAGCACGTTCACCATTAGGACCATGGAAAACAAAACTGAGCAGCAGCCGAACGTGGAGGCGGCCAGCCACTTGCCGGCGGCCAAGGCGCTCCGTGGCACGGGACTGAGCAACAGGGGTTCAAGCGAGCCGCGCTCGCGTTCACCCGCCGTCGTGTCAATCGCGATCTGCATTCCACCCGTAAGCGACGCGAGCACCAGGACCAGCGGGAGGAAGTTCAGCAGATTCGCCAACCGCTCCTGCGCGCTAGAAACCTCGATATCCTCAATGCTGACCGGCACCGCCACCGAAGGCGCGACCCCGCGAGCGATCAGGCGCATCGACGCAAGCTGGGCGGAATACTCATTCACCAAGCCACGCACGCGCGCGACCTTACGCCGTGCCTGATCGCGCGTGCTATCGTTCACCAGCTTCACCGGCGCCGGAATCGCACGCGCCATGTTCTTAACGAAATCTTTTCCGATGATCAGAACCACATCTTCCTTGCGGTCGCGTACGGCCTTCTCCGCGTCGGCGGGCGCGGGCACAATCTCGATGCCCGTCTGCTGTTTCAACCACTCGACAAAGGCGGGCGCGTTCTCGGCGCCACCCACCGGAATCTTCATTTCGCGGGCGTCTCCGCCGCGTCCCGCGATGACGGAAAACATTCCGCCGAACAGCGCCGGAGTCAGCACAGCGCCGATCACCAGCGACATGATCGAACGCCGGTCGCGCAAGGCGTCTCGCAGTTCTTTCTTCAGAACGATGAACATTTGCTGTAGCGTTTTCACGAAACTTCCTCCGCTTCGAGACCGGACAGCGCGACGAAGGCGTCTTCCAGATTGTCGCGGCCTGTCAGCCTCCGCAATTCGTCGGGAGTTCCGTCCGCCACCACTTTGCCCTGCGCGATCACAACAATGCGATCGCACAGCGCCGACACTTCCTGCATGACGTGGCTCGAAAACAGAACGCAGCGTCCATCGCGCTTCAGTCCGCGGATCAACTCGCGCATCGCGCGCGTGCTCATGACGTCGAGGCCGTTGGTCGGTTCGTCGAGGATGACGTTGCGCGGTTCATGGACCAGGGCGCGCGCCAACGCGACCTTGGTGCGCTCACCCTGCGAAAATCCAGCGACGCGGCGGTTGGCGAGTTCCTCGAGCCCAAGGAGCGCCATCAACGCGTGCGCGCGCTTGTTGAGCGTCGCGCCGTCGATTCCGTGTAGACGCCCGGCATATTCAATGTGTTCGAGCGGCGTCAGACGCGGATACAGGCCACGCGAATCCGGCAGCATCCCCATGTGCGTCTGCGCGCCGATCGGATCCGCGACGACGTCCGCTCCGTCCACTTGGATCGAGCCCGCATCCGGCCGCATCAACCCCGAGAGCATCCGGAGCGTAGTCGTTTTGCCCGCGCCATTGGGACCCAACAGGCCAACCACCGTCCCGTCTTGAGCGGAAAAGGTGACATCGCGCACCGCCTCCACCGCGCCAAACTTCTTGCGCAATCCGCGGATTTCGATCACGGCTTTTCCGCTCCGGTGTAGTTCACAAAAAACGGCGGCCGCTTCTGCGATTGCAGGCACGCTGGATCCAGATTTTGTACGCTGCCCTCATCGAGAAACTTCTCGATCAACTTGGGCACGCAACCGCGCGGTGTCGTTCCGTGGCCCGCGCCCGGCACGATCAGGTGTTTCGAATTCGCCAGATGTTCCGCGACGTGCGCGCCCCAGGAAGGCGGTGTCACCGGATCGTCGGTGCCGGACAAAATTAACACCGGCTTCGAAGACGTGACCGGCTGGTAGTAGTCATCGGCGACCACCCCTTTCGGCCAGAATTCGCACGGCTTCATGCGGGTGTCGAAGAACGCCGTCCCGAGGAAGCGGCCCTTGGCTTCGCGCGCGATCTCCTCCGGCGTCGTCCGCGGAACGTCCTCGGCGCATACGACCGACAGGAACATCCCTTCGCTCATCGCGCCCTTCGGCATGCTGCGCGAAAACGCGAGCGTCAGCAAGCCCTGGTAATTTCCCTGCGCGGCGTCGGTAATCAGCCGTGGGAGCAGGGAAGTGATGGTCGGATCATACAGCGCACTGAAAATGACCGAGGCGACCAGCCGCTGCGACACTGGAATTTCGACCGGCTTCCCGGTCCGCGGATGGATGAACTTGACCTGCGGTTTAGTACCGGCGTGAGTGAACAACGCCGTCACGGATTCGCCGAGATTCGGGAATTGCTGGTGGCAGGCGGCATCCTTGCCGCAATCTTCGATCATGAGATCGAGAGCGCGCTGTCCGTCCCGCGGCATGAACAGCGGCATGCGCATGTCCGGTGGCGCCACGCCATCCAAAATCACGCTCCGCACCGCGTCCTCGTGCTGCTTTAGATAGACCAGCGCGGCGCGCGTGCCATACGAACCGCCCCACAGATTGATCGCGCCATAGCCAAGATATTTGCGGACATCATCGATATCGTCCATCGCGATGGAGGTGGTGTAAAACTTGGCGTTCGCCTTGAAACCGTCCAGGCAGCGCTTCAGGCGATCCACCGGGTAGTCGTCGATCTTCGAGAAATCCTCCTCGTCGCGATCTTCCGGTTCGCAGTTCAAAGGATTGGACGCACCGGTCCCGCGCTGATCGATCAGGACCACATCGCGGTCCAGTTGAAAGCGGCGGAACATCGGTACGCGATACTGTGCGAGAGTCGCCGCGCCGCCTCCGGGCCCGCCTTCAAAGATAAACAGCGGATCCGCTTTGGGAACGCGTTTCATCGCCGGCGCGACGACGATCTTCAGCGCGATCTGCCGGCCGGTCTTCGCCGCGCGATCTTCAAAGACGCTGTACGTACCGCAAAAAGCCTCGGTCGGACCCTCGTCGATCGTACAAGGATGCAGCCGGTCCAACGCGCTCGGTTGGGTATGTTGGCACGAGGCGAGGGCGAAAGCGAAAATCAGAAGGGCAGCGCGCACAAGCGCCATTAGAGCACAGTCGAGAACGCTGGAAAGACCCAGAACGGATATGATAGTTGAAAGCTTTTCCTGGTGGCGTACCGAATTCGCTCAGCCCGGATATTTTGTCCGGAGGGCGGGGAATAAAGTCGGCCGCAACCGGTATTTCACGATGACGCCACACATGCGAAACATATCTCTTTTCTGCCTGCTTGCCGTGCCCGCCCTAGGGCAGTACGTGCCGCCCGGTCCCGCCGTGGGAACGGCGATTCCGGCATTTTCCGCGCCCGATCAGAACGGCGTGACGCAATCGCTCGGCAGCATCGCCGGACCCAAGGGGACCATGCTGGTTTTCTTCCGTTCGGCGGACTGGTGACCGTACTGTAAAACCCAGCTCGTGGAGCTGGAAAGCAATCGCGAGAAGTTGCGCGCGCAAGGCTTGGGCCTCGCCGCGATCAGCTACGACTCCGTGGCGGTGCTCAAGAACTTCGCGACCCGGAAGAACATCACCTTTCCGATGCTGTCGGATCAGGATTCGGCAATCATCCGTAGCTTCGGAATTTTGAATGAAGCCGCGCCGAAGGGACTGTTTTTTGGCATTCCGCACCCCGGCACGTTTGTCGTCGATCCCAAGGGCGTGGTCGTCTCGAAGTATTTCGAACAGGATTACACGCAGCGTTTCACGACTTCCGACATCCTGCTGAAGGAATTCGGCGTGGCGCCCGGTCAAGCCCCCGCTTCCGTCGAGACTCGGCACCTGCGGTTGGCATTCTCCCCAACCGCGACCGTCGTCCGCAGCGGCCAGCGCATCGCCCTGATGCTCGACGTCGAACTCAAGAAGAAGATGCACGTCTATGCGCCGGGCGTCGAAGGCTACATCGCCGTGGACTTTTCGCTCGACGAGGCGGCGGGAAAAGCGCATCCGGCCGTCTATCCGAAAAGCAAGAAGCTTCGGCTCAAGGCGATCAAAGAGACCGCCCTCGTGTATGACTCCGGCTTTCGCGTCGTGCGCGACTTCACCATCGCGCCCGACGCCAAGCTGAAGCCGCTGCTCTCCGCCGATGGCGAATTTACCATCAAGGGCGCATTCAAATACCAGGCCTGCGATGACAAGATTTGCTACATTCCGCAGACCATTCCGCTCGAATGGAAGTTGAAGCTCGAAGGACACGACCGCGAGCGCGCCCCGAAAGACTTGCAGCGGAAGCCGTAGGAAGAAAAAGCCGGTGTGGCGAACGCACGCGGCAACCAGCGCGCGGATCGAGCAGGGGCCTATCCTAACGAACAGGACTCTATGCTTCGAACTACTCTGCTCGCCTGCTTCACCGCCTGTTTACTGACGATAAGCAGCGGGTGCTCCAAGCCACAAGCCGATACGCAGGATCGGCAAAAGAAACTCCGGGCACTCGCCGACGAATATTGGGAAACCTACCTGCGCGAGAATCCGGAAGGTGCCACCGGGCTCGGCGAGTACAAATACAACTCCAAGCTTTCCGATTATTCGCTCGCCCACGTCGAAGCGGTTCGCAAGCAATCTGAGGACCTGCTCAACCGCCTGAAGGCCGTTGACGTGGCGGGCCTCTCCGAGTCCGACCGGCTGGATCAGACGCTGCTGGTCCAGACACTCACCGACCGCCTCGAATCGATTCGCTGGAAGAATCACGAGATGCCGCTCGATCAAATGAACGGCGCGCATCTGGCGTTCCCGCAGATTTCGACCGTCGCTCCATTCGATACAGTGGAACATTATCGCGATTACATCGCGCGCCTGAACGCGATTCCCGTGGCGATCGATCAGCTGATCGAAGTCGCGCGGGCAGGTCTCAAAGATGGCCTGATGCAGCCTCGCTTTCTGCTCGAAAAGACGGTGCCGCAGTGCGCGACGTTAGCCAATACGGTCGGCATCGAGAACGCGTTCGCCGAGCCCGCCAAGAGAATTCCAAAAACGTTTTCGGAGGCCGACCAAAAAGATCTCCGCGAACAGACGATCGCCGCGGTGGATCAGAAGATCCGTCCGGCGTACGCGAAATTGAAGAAGTTTATCGCCGAAGAGTACGCTCCCAAAGGCCGCACCGAGTTCGGAATCTGGTCGCTGCCGGACGGCGACGCGCGCTACGGATATGCAATCCGTAGTGAGACGACGACCACTTTGACCGGTGCGCAGATTCACGACATCGGCCTCACCCAGGTCGCCGATCTCGAGAATCAGATTACGGAACTCGCCAAAAAAGCCGGCCACGCGGACCGCAAATCGTTCGAGAAGGCCGTCTTCGCGGATCCGAAAATGCACGGCAAATCGCGCGAGCAGATCCTCGATAACTTCAAACGGTACATCGGACAAATGGAGCCCAAGCTGCCGCAATTGTTTGGCCTGCTGCCGAAAAACAAACTGATCGTGACTTCCGTGCCGGCTTACATGGAAAAGGAAAGCTCGACGCAGTACATCGCCGGCACGCCGGACGGCTCGCGCGCCGGGCAGGTTTGGGTCACGACCTTCGACTACAAGACACACGACCTGCTCGACGACGAAGCGACCGCCTATCACGAAGGCGTTCCCGGCCATCACATGCAGATTGCGATTGCGCAGGAACTCCCCGGGCTGCATCCTTTTCATCGCACGCTCGGCTACAACGCCTACGCCGAAGGTTGGGCGCTTTATGCGGAGCGCCTCGGCAAAGAGGTCGGCTTCTACCAGGAACCCGCCAGCGATCTTGGCCGCTTGCGAAGTGAGCTATTCCGCGCGCTGCGCCTGGTCGTCGATACCGGCGTCCACAGCAAACATTGGTCGCGCCAGCAGATGGTGGATTATTGGAACGAGCATCTCGCGCCCGCCTCCGATGCTGAAATGGATCGCTACATCGCGTGGCCAGCGCAGGCGCTCGGATACAAGATCGGACAGTTGAAGATCCTCGAAGTCCGCGATCGCGCACAGAAAGCGCTGGGCGCGAAGTTCGACGTGAAAGGCTTCCACGACGAGATTCTCAACGCCGGCGCCGTTCCCCTGAACGTAATGGAATCGCGCATCGACGCCTGGATCGCGCGGACGCAGAAATAACTACAGCGCGGCTTTCAATTTCGCGTACGCGTCTTCGAGACTCTCCGGAACGACGCGCGTCTCGGCGACGGTGGTCATAAAGTTCACGTCGCCGAACCACCTGGGTAGCACGTGCATGTGGATGTGACCCACGACGCCCGCGCCCGCTGCTTCGCCGACGTTCATGCCGATGTTGATTCCGCCAGGCCGGTAGGCGCGCTGCAAAGCCGCCTCAAACTTCGCGGTCATTCCGATGATCTCTTCGAGCGCTTCCGTGCCGGCGGCCGTCAGCGTTGCCGAATGCGTATACGGAGCGACCATTAAATGCCCGCCCGTGTACGGATAAATATTGAGCAGCGCGAAACAGTGCGCACCGCGCGCGAGAACAAAGTTGGCCCGATCTACCTCTTCCGAAACCCACGCGCCCTTCACACAAAAGATGCAGGCGTCGTCCTGTTTCGCTGCCGAAACGTAGCGGTACCGCCACGGGCTGAAGAGATGATCCATTTAGCAGGCGTGCGGATACGCGCTGAAACCGAACTCGGCTTCCGCTTATGCCGTCGGAGGAGCCGGCTCCGCCGCCACCACCGGCGTGCCGTCCTTGTTCACCAGGTCCTTCAGTTCTTTGCTGGGCTTGAAGTACGGGATCCGCTTGGCAGGCACTTCGACCCGCGCGCCCGTCTTCGGATTCCGCCCAATGCGCGGCTGCCGCTGCCTGGTGCGGAAGCTTCCGAATCCACGAATCTCAATCTTGTCGCCACCCCGCAATGCGCGAACGACGCTGTCGAATATGGCCTCGACGATCACTTCCGAATCTTTCCGCGTCATCTCGACGACGCGTGAAACCTCTTCGATCAATTCGGCTTTGGTCATGAACGGCCTTCCCCTTTTCCTCGTATGTTCAGTGCTTCTTCAATGGTCGTCGTCGCAGCCGCGGCCTGGCGTTGGTAATCCTCCAGGCGCGTCTTCTCTTCGTCGTCGGCGACGGCACGCAAGCTCAAACCGATTTTCTTTTCGTTTTCGTTGAGCTTGATGATCTTGAAATCGTATTCCTCGCCGATCGGCAGCGGCGTATCGTTCTCCGCTCCACCCATCGTCGGAATCTCCGAGCGGTGGCACAACGCCTCGACGCCAGGAGCCAATTCTACAAACATTCCGAACGCGGCCGATCGAGCCACGCGTCCCCGCACCAGATCGCCCACCTGATGGGTCCGGAAGAAGCTCTCCCACGCGTCCGGCTGCAATTGCTTGACGCCCAGCGATAGCCGGCGATTGTTGGCGTCGATGTTCAGGATCACAGCCTGCACCATCTGGCCCTTCTTCACCACTTCCGAAGGATGCTTCACGCGCTTCGTCCACGACATGTCGGAGACATGCACCAGACCATCCACGCCCTCTTCAATCTCGATAAATGCGCCGAAATCGGCCAGCTTGCGGACCCGCCCTTCGACCACACTGCCGATCGAATAGCGCTCGGCGACGGTGGTCCAAGGATCCGCTTCGAGCTGCTTGATCCCAAGCGAAACCCGCCGGTCCTTCGACTTCACTTCGAGCACGACCGCTTCCACCTGATCGCCCGCCTTCACCACCTTCGTCGGATGCTTCATCCGCCGGCTCCAGGTCATTTCCGAGATGTGGACCAGGCCTTCGACACCGGCCTCGAGTTCGACAAACGCCCCGTAGTCGGTGACGCTCATCACCCGGCCGATGATCTTGACGCCCGGCGGATAACGCTCGATCACCGTTTCCCAAGGGTCGGGAAGCAGTTGCTTCAGGCCTAGGGAAATCCGTTCTTTCTCGCGGTCGAACTTCAGAACCTTAACGGAAATCTCTTCGCCCGCCTGCAGCACTTCGGACGGATGATTGACGCGCCCGTGCGACACGTCGCTGACATGCAGCAAGCCGTCGATGCCGCCCAAATCGATGAACGCGCCGTACTCGGTGAGATTCTTGACGATGCCCGTCACCACCGCGCCCTCGGCGATGTGCTCAAGCGCCAGCGTCTTGCGCGCCGTGACGTCTTGCTCGACCGCCGCCTTGCGCGAAACCACCACGTTGCCGCGGCGCCGATTCAGTTTGACGATCTTGACCGGCACGTCCTGGCCGACCATTGCGTCCAGGTGAAACACCGGCCGGACATCGATTTGCGAAGCCGGCATAAACGCCGCAACGCCAACGTCCACCATCAGCCCGCCCTTGGTTCGTTCGGTGACCCGGCCCGACACAACCAATTGATCCCGGAACGCCTGTTCGAGCGTATCCCACACGCGAATCTTGCTCGCGCGGTCATGCGACAGCGTCACGTAGCCTTCGACATGCGGCCCGTGGCGATCGATCATTACGTCGATCTTGTCGCCACTCTTCACCGTGACCGCGCCATCCGGTCCGCGAAGTTGACTTATCGGTACGTATCCTTCGGTTTTATAGCCGAAATCGACGATCACTTCATTCTGCGTGACTTTGAGGACGTAGCCTTCGAGCACTTCGCCTTCAGAAGGCGGTTGGAAGTGGCTCTCGTCCATCATGTGGGCGAGATCTTCCTCCTCGTAAGCCGCTGCTTCCATTGCCTCAAAATCGGCATCGGACGCGCCTGAAGACTCTTCGCTGCTGGATGGTGCGCCGGGCTGCGGTGCCCCTGGCATCGGATGTTCGGCCTGCGGGGGTCCTGGCAAGCCGGGCCTGCCCGGGAGTTTGCCTCCGCCGGGGGTTAAGGCTGCCGCCGCTTGCTGTGCGAGTTTCGGATCGTCCGCGCCGCTGGGCATAGTAAAATGACTCCAGAAAAACCTGACCCCTCCAGTCTGTCAAAATGCAGACAAACCATTGATAGGTCAGTACTTCAGAAATATAGCGGAATGGGCGGAGCGTGTCAACCGAACCTCCGTCAGGCGTTTCCGTCCGCCCTTGCGGGAAATGAAACAACCGCCCCAGACTCCCGCCTTTGTAATTTTCTTGTCAGCATCCACCCAATCGATCCAACCAGGCACACCAAAATCCACCCGAAGTATCGAAACGGTTCGAGAGCGAGCGTATCCAGCCAAATCCGGAATCCGCCGTACACGATACCGAAGAGCGCAAAGAAGAAACCTGTCGGCCGCGGTTTGCGATCCAAGACCAGAAACAAGCCGCTCAGCGGAATCAGAAAAAGCAGCTCGATCAACCCCAGATCAAAGCGCGGACCCTCCGGAAACAGGATTCCGATCCAGCTGGTCGTAAACTCGCCGCGATGGTCGTGCACCAGGAAACAACCCAGCCGCCCGAAAATCCAGCCGAACGGCAGGGCAAACGTGATTACATCCAGCATCTGAAACGCTTGCGCAAAGGATCGCTTTCGAAATCGAGCGTAAACCGCAATTCCGATGAGGCCCCCGCCGACACCACCCACCGAGCGAAGTCCAGGTTGGCGAAATACGAGCGAAGGGTCGGCCACGAACTGTGGCCAGTACTCCATCATCACTTTTGCCAGATGCGCGCCGATCAGCGTAGAAACTACCAACCAGAAACACATCCGCCAGAAAATCTCGAGATCCAGCCCTCGATTCCGGGCACGCCGGATCGCCACTGTCGACCAGATTGCCACCGCGAGCGCCAGCAGTGGATTGAAAGCCGACACATGCCATCCGCCGATTCGTAAAACCGGCGCTGGCCAATAAGGAATCATGTCGATCGAGCCTCGTTGGAAGGCCGGCTCAGCGAAGGATCGCCAGTCCGGCGGCTGGTGCACCAAGGGCGAGTGTGGTCACCTGACCGGTTTTCAGGTTAATCGTGGATGTGGAGCCGCCCTCGTTATTCACGACGACTACGGTCACTTCGTCGTACATCACGGCGATATCGGTTGGCCCGGCGCCGACGGAATAAGTTCGCTCCACCTGAAACGTTTCCGTATCGAATTGCAGTACCGAACCCGAAGATCCTCCGGTCGCGCTGGTGATAAAAGCTTTGCTTCCGCGGGAGTTGAAGGCCACCCCGCGCGGCGCCGTGATCGCGAACGTGTTGCCGACGATGCCGGTCATCGTATCCATGATGAACATTGCGTTGCCGAACGGGAACGTAATATACAACTGCGAGTCATCAGGCGACAGGAACACCGACTGCGGATAGGCATTCGTCTGGACCGTTTTGGTCACCGTCCTGGACGCGATATCGATTGTCGCGATCAGCGAATTGATATTGTCGAAGCTCGCGACATAGGCCGTCTTGCCATCCGACGTGATCGCGATTCCGTGGGGATTGAAGAAGACGCTCAACGTAAAGACCACGGTGTTGGTGTTCAGGTCGATGAAGTTGATGGCGTTGTCGAAACTCGTGACCAGGGCCATCTGGCCGTCCGGGGTAATCGCGATCTGCAGCGGCCTGCTGGCGACGCGAATGGTTTTCTTCACCGCGAAGGGGCACGTCGTCAGTCTGGTTACTAAAGAATTGACGTGATTCACCTGCAGAATGTCGGGCGAGGTGGCATCGCAAGTGGAGAGGCCAATCTTCGGAAAGGGCGACGGACCGAACGGAAGATCGAGCAGGATCCGCGGCACGTACGCGACGGTTCCGCCCGCGGCCGCGCGACCTTTGGGGCTGGCATTCGCGCTGGTTTGGGATGACAGTGGAAAGGGAGCAGGCTGCGATCCGTGCACCCACTCCGGCGACTCAAGGGGGTTTTTCGGGCAAGCATAGTCGTTCGGATTGAATTTGCCGTCTTTATAATCGATGGTTTCGGTACCGTCCGTCAGCGTCGGATGCCCGTCTATGCACGTTACCCACGACCTGGTTAAGTCAGGGTTGTGGCAGTCGCAGTCGAAGGGTCCCGCGCCGACCAGCAGAATCGCGAGGCCTAGAATTCCGATCGCATAGAAGACTTTGAATAGCTGTTTCATAAGGTCTCCTATTGGAAAATCACGGTCTTGCCGTTTACGAAGGAAAACGCCGCGTACGCGTTCGTTACTCCCGGAATGTTAAGGTTCGCGAACCCGGAATCCGGATAGCTCGCCACATAGATGACGCTCTTCGACTGCAGCGGATTCGGCCGCGACGCGGGCAGATTCGCCATCACCAGCGGCGGCACCGTAAAGCTGGTAGCCCCGTCGGGTGCGACGCAGCCGAACACCGTTGTCGTATTCGTTGGGAGATCCACGCCGAAACCCGCCACGAAAACATCCTGGGCGCCGGGCGATCCGCCGCTCCACCTGATGACCAGGGGCTTCGAGCGGTCCACCACGCTCAGTTGATCCCGATTTGTCCAGGTCAGCGGCGCCGGCGAATTAATGGTCGCCGAAAAAGCGCCGTAGCTCGCGGTTCCGGTTCCTGAGATCTGATACGTCCCAGGGTCCAGATACAGCGTATTCGGGAGCAGGTTCGATAGCGAGGAGCCGAGAAGATTGAATAGCGGTGCGAGCGCGCCGGGGATCGTCTTCAAGCCCTTGGGGCCTGAGATCGAGATTGACGAAGACAGCACCGTCCGGGTGCCGGCCACGAAATCGGCGAGTTCATTGCCTTGCAGCAGATCGCCCTTGACGGAGTACGATGTGCAAGTTCCGGGAGGCGGCCCTGACAGCAGCGGGTGGAATGGAAAGGGGGAATCCTCAACCTGCGCAGCGTACGAAGTCTGGTAGTCGCCGTTCACATCGATCGGTATTTTGGTACCCGTATCCTGCCGCGTTGTTACCCGCATCGCGAGGAACGCGCCATGCGTGCCCGCCTTCACCAGCGGCGGATAGGGGAAGCTATCGAAGCAGGAAGACCCATCCGAGGTGATCGCCATCGTCACGATGTTGCTGACCGTCGATCCCGCCGTGCGGATCGCCACCGGAACCCAGCATCCGAGCGGCGCATTCGCCGGAACCGTAAATACAATCTGGTCGATTCCCGCACAGCAGGGCGTACGGCCGCTATACAAAATCGGAGCCGAAACGCCGCCGACGAAAACCTCTACCGGAGTCGCCAGCGATCCAACCACCGGAGCCACAACGTCGGATGCCACCGCTCCCAACCCGGTTCCCCACAGCGTCATCGCCTGGCCCGGCTTGGCGGCAATCGTCGGACTGTTGATCGGCTGGACGGATTGCGAAACGAAATTCTGCAGGATCCCTGGGCCGAACCCCGTGCCCCGCGCCGTGAAAATTCCGAAGGTGCTAGCCGAAATCACCGCCGTCATCGGATTGCTCTTGAAGTTGTTATACGTGACCCGAATCGACACCGCGCCCAGCGGCGCGTTCGAGGGCATGATGGCGTTGATCTGCGAATCGCGTACATAAGTCGGAATCGCATTCACCACCGTCGTGCCCTGCGTCACCGTAATCGAAACGTTCCCGAGCGCCCCCGTCAGCGGAAATTGGCTCACCTGTACCGGCGTTGCCGGTCCCAACCGCGCCCCGAAAATAGAAAAAGTAGATCCGCGCGCGATCGCGCCTCCAGGCACCGATTGCGGAACGTAGCTCGCCGCATTCAGTACCTTGCGGTTATAGATCAGCGGCGGTTGTGCAACCACACAGCCAACGGAGAATAGGTAGAGTAAAATCCGCCCCATCTTGCTCACCTCGCTCAATCCTCTTCGAGACCTGCTGCGGTGGAGAATATCACGTTTCGGAGGCCTCTACGGATCTGTCTATCTGCCTCGCTGGACGGAACCCTGGAGCGCGAAACCGAGTGCTACCATCTGGAACCTATGCGCCTATTTCGCACTTTGCTCCCTTTCTGCATCGCAGCCCCCCTCCTGATTCTGGCCGCGGAAGCCCCGACTCCCGAGCACGTTAGAATGATGAAGGACGTCAACGACACCAACGGCAAGCTCCGCAAAGGCGTCGATGTCGAAGCCAACGCAAAGCACCTGGTCGAGCTCGCGAAACAGGTCGATGCATTTTGGTCCACCAAATCAGACGCCGCCAAGCAGAGTTCCACCGCCATGTTGGCCGGCGCGAACGATCTCGCGAACGCCGTCGCGGCGAATGACGCCGATGCCATCAAAAGCGCCAGCCGCATGATCGGCGGAAGCTGCAAGTCCTGTCACGACGCCCATCGCGAAAAGATCTCGGCCACTGAATACAAGATCAAATAGGGACTGGAATCGGAAAAGAAAAAGGGCTTTGCCCGGGTCTTGGATCCTGGACAAAGCCCTTTTCTGCTGGCGGACCTGGCAGGGCTCTACGGCGATAAAGCCATGCCAAGCAGCAGCAGAATCCAAGCGATTCCTGCGATCACCGTCATCACCTGATTCGCTGTCTCGCTCAACTCGGACGGCGTCGGCATGCGCACCACGCGGTCGAACCAGCGATAAACCTGTGGAGCCAGATCCACCATCTCCTTGGTGATGCCCACCAGAAACCCTCCGAAGCCTTCCACCAGGACTCCGATTCCCTCGCCAATGGCATTTCCGTATTTCTCCAGGATCTCCACCAGCGCCAGCACCAGTTTCGTCGAGCCTTCCGTAATCGCGCGCGGAATGGAGGAGAACTGCGGATGCGTTCTGACCATCTCTTCGATCCACAGCATGAAGCGCTGCAGCGGATCGGTCGGAATGTAGTTGTCACCAAACAGCAGCGAGTGCACCGAGTGATCGGGAACATGGTGGTGGTTCGGCTGGGGAACGTGGATCGTCGCCACTAGGCCTTCAATCGGGTGACCGTGCGATCTGGGAGGAGGGTGATGCGCTCCGTGATAACCCTTATTCCTGACCCACTGCCTGTACTGCTTGTTGACGTGCCATTTGCCGTCGCCTTTTTGGAAATCAAACGTCGACGGCGCTCCGGCGAACGGATCGCGCACCCATTCTTCGGGTCGGAACGGATCAAATTGGATGATTTGATTCAGCTGGTGTGGATAATCGGTTGCTTTGGTGGCCATGAAGTTTGTGTGCCCTGTGATCTTTGAGAAGGTCGAGAGTTACGGCATCATGAAATAGTCAGGTTTTGGTAGTACTAAAAGTCTGAACTCGCTGCCCAGTAAGCTACTGCTGTGCGGCCACACCTTCCACTCTGCGAAATTCCACACGATCGGATTGTCAATTTCGAGCGTCATCCACCAGTCCAGGACGAACGTTTCACCGGCCGTGGTGGTGATCAGCGGCGCATAGTGAGCGCCATCCGAACAGCCCTCCTTCGCATCCACCAGATTCTTTCCGAGCGTACTCGCGTGGCTACGGATCATCTGGTTAATCACCCGGTTGGCCTGCTTGGTGATTCCGAAGCACATCTCCCGTTGGGTAATCGTCTTCTCCATCTGATCCGGCGTCCCGCCGGCCGTGACTTGATAGGGATGGCCTTGTTTGTTGACGAACGTTTTGGTCGGACCTTTGGGAATGCGACTCGGATCCTCGACGTCCCGATGCTCATTCATGCTATTGCGAACCCATCCAGCTGCGCGGGTGGCGCGCAGCAATCCGTGCAAGCCCCACGCGGATTGCGGGCGAATGGATCTTCTACACCCCGCATCCTCGCAAACAGCTTTTACTAAAACAGCGATGTCGGCAGTCGGAAAGTTCATAAGTAGTGAGAGATATTCCTGAACAAATTACGCGATGCTGGTGAACGAGACATTCGGACTCTGACCGCAGTGAACGCAGGCCAGCGAATCGATCTTGGTAGGCTGGCCGCAGTGAGGACAGTTCTTGGTCGTCGCGCCAAGTTTCGCCGCCGCAAACACCATGGCGATGCCGACCGGAATCACAGCGAACAAGCCGCCGAGCACGGCCGCGATCGCAGAAACCACGCCCGCCATCAACCCCCAAAGAATCGGGGAAGCCTCGCGCCGTCTCGCCCGGTCCGCCGCGGCAATGGCGGCTGCAATCGCGATTCCGAATTCCAACATAAGAAGGGTCCTAGTCCGCGGAAAAAGCCGCACCGCGATCCTGACTGCCACTACGTTTTGCCTCACGGCCGGCCCGCCAGGAACTTGCTACTTCCCACCCTCCCGGCGCGCCGTCCATGAGAACGCTGGATCATACCCTCTAAATCCGTGGTCGCGAAAGTGAATGCTCGTATTTAACAGTAAAGAGGCTTCGTTTACAAAACGCAACAACCTGAAAACAAAAGTCGCAACGCCATCCCGTATAATGGGCTTCGATCCTCCGATGAGCACTCCAGCCGACCAGGTTTCCGCCGGCATTCTGCGCGAGCAGAGTGCCCGGATCGTGGCGAATCCGAGCTTCGCCCGGGCAAAAAGCCTGATTAGGCTGCTTGAATACCTGATCGACGCCCACCTCGAAGGCCGCCCGATCAAGGAGTATTTGCTCGGAGTCGAAGTGTTCAATCGGGGTGTGGATTTTGATCCCGCCGCCGACAACATCGTCCGCGTACAAGCGGGCAACCTGCGCGCCAAACTGAAGGCTTACTACGATGGCGTGGGAGCGGCCGATCCGCTCATCATTCGGCTACCCGCCGGCAGCTATTCCCTAACAGTCGATCCACTGAACCCGGTCATCGAAGCCCAGCCGTCCGAACTCGCCTTGCCGCCACCACCGGCCGCGCGCTCGAAGTCAAAGATCGCCGCGGCCGGGATTTTCGCAATTCTGCTCGCCGCCATCCCGGTTACATTTTGGTTCCGCGGCCCTGCCCATCCCGCCGGACGATCCATCGCGATTCTTCCGTTCTCGAATCTCGACGCCGATCCCATCGTCCAAACCTACGCCGACGGGCTTACCGAAGAGCTGATCGCCGCGTTCGCGCGCATTCCGGGCGCCAACGTCACCGCCCGCACCTCCGTCTGGAGCTATCGGAACCAGGCCCCGCAATTCTCCGAGATTCGCAACGCGCTGAAAGTCGATTCCATGGTCGAAGGCAGTGTCCGCCGCAACGGAGACCGGCTGCGCATTCTGATCCGCGTTGTCGATACCGCCGACGGACATCTGGTCTGGTCTTCCGACTTCGATCCGCTGGCGTCCCAGATTGCCACCGTCGAGCGGCAAGTCGCGCCAGCTCTGGCCGCCGCCCTCAAGCTTTCTCCCGCCGCTCCCGCCAACCGCGACGCTACCGAGGCCGATCCGGAACTCTTCGCGCTCTGTCAGCGCGGACGCGCCCAGTGGTTTCTCGCCACCGTGGAGGGCGCCCACCAGGCGATTTCGCTGGCCGCGCAAACGCTGGTTAAGGATGCAACCTACGCTCCGGCCTACGTCGTGATGGCTGGTGCCTACACGGAATTGGTCGTAGCCGGACGCGCCGACACCATCGAAAACTGGCGCCATGTCAAGGAAATGGCCGCGAAAGCCATCGCCCTCGATCCGGCCAACGCCGAAGCCCATATGCTTCTGGCCGGCCCGCTGGCATGGCTCGACTGGGAGTACGCCGCCGCCGAGCGCGAATACAAACGCGCTCTCGAAATCGCTCCCGGGAACGCGGCCGTGCACCAGTATTACGCTTCGTTCCTCAGCGCCTTCGGCCGCTTCCCCGATGCTCGTTCGCACATCTCGGTCGCGCGCCGCCTGGATCCGCGCAATCCCCAGGCGATCTGGGTGGATGCGCGCCTGGCCTACTGGGCGGGCGACTACGCGCGTTCGGCCGCGGTTCTCGATGAGCTTCGCGCCAAATATCCCGCCTATCCACTCACTAATAATCTGATCCCGCGCGTTTGGCCTCACGTCGGCCGGACCGCCCCAGCGATCGCCATCCTCGAAAACGTCGCGAAAACCGGCAACGGGCTCGATGCCTATGGTTTGCTCGGGTACGTCTACGCGCAGTCCGGGCGCGCGGACGAAGCACGCAAAGTCGCCGCCCAACTCGAACTCATCGCCCACGAACGATTCGTTCCCGGCGCCAGCCTGGCTTTTGTATACACCGGACTCGGCGAGCACGCCAAGGCCATCGCCAATCTATCGCGAGCCTGCGATGAGCGGTCGCTTCGGACCGCTTACATGCTCGTCGATCCCATCTTTCAACCCTTGCGAAATGAGCCCGAATTCCGGGCGTTGCTACGCCGCGTCCACCTCCCTGATCGCAAATAGGTGCCCCGCTTTCGCCATCCCATCTCATTTGCCCTATATTGAAGACTGAATGCAAAAGCGTCTTCCGTCCCTGTTCCGAACCGGATTCTGCCTCGCTCTCTTCGCCTGGACGGCTGCGGCGCAGCCGCCGGCCAAAGACCTTGCCTCCGACTCGAAGGGCCTGCCCGCGCGTGCCGCGCCCACCGACTACCAGGCCCAGGCGAAAGCCGGCGAAATCACCATCGCCGCGGAATTCGTTGGCCACTCTATACCCACGCCGCAGCGTACCTTTTCCGCCGACGAGTATGTCTGCGTCGAAGTCGCGTTTTTCGGTTCCCCTGCAGCCCGCCTGAAACTCTCGATGGACGACTTCTCGATCCGCATCAATGGCAAAAAGAATCCGTCTCCACGCGAGCCCTACGATCTCGTATTCAAAAATTTGAAGGATCCGGAATGGGAACCGCCCATTAAGGCCGAGGGAAAATCCAAGACCCAGATCGGCAGCAGCGGCGGTGGCGGTGGCGGGTCCGACAAGCCACCACCTCCCAAGATGCCGAACGCCGAACGCAGGGCCATGGAACAGGCCGTCCAGAAATCCTCGCTGCTCGAAGGCGACCGCGCGCTCCCCCAAGCCGGGCTCATCTTTTTTCCCCATCGCGGAAAAGTCACCAGCATTCAATCCATCGAGCTGATCTACAGCGGCCCCGCCGGCAAGGCCAGCCTCGCCTTGCAGCCCTAAGAAACCGGATCCCCGCGACGGGCAGGGAACTGCGTTCGCCCCAACGCCGAGTGCACGCGCAAAAGCCGCGCCGGCCCTTTCGAGAAAGGCTGCGGCGCGGCTTTGTGTCTGGAGAATCTTCGCGGAAATTAGGTTAGCGCTTGCGCTGACCCTTTACCATGAGCTTGACTTTTTTCTTGTTGGAGCCACGCGCCACGTCGGCGGCACGGGCCTTCTTCGCCGGCGCCTTCTTGCGGGCTGCGCGCTTCAGCTTTTTACGTTCTTCGGTATCGGTGATGTGTTTAGTGTTCATTCGTCTCTCTGAATTCCTGCGAATTTCTCCAGGATCTTTTTTAGGCCGTAGCCCGGAAAACTGATTGTCAATTTCACGTCGTCCCCATCGCCTTCGCGACGGAGGATCGTGCCGCGTCCCCACTTCGGGTGCACCACGGTAGCGCCGGACCGGAACTGCTGGCCCGGTGTCGCGCCGCCTGATCTCGCGATCGAAACCACCTTCTGCGGCCCGGATTTCGGATCGCGCAGCGGTTCCGCACGCGGCGGAAATTGCGGAGCGGCCGGCTTCGTTCCCGCCCCTTGCTGCGATGTGATGCCCCGAGGCGCGGGCATTCCGCGCTCGTTGAAAAACTGCTGGATGTTCTCTAATGAATTATACGTCTTACCGGTGTACAGATTCTTCTTCACCGATTCGCGGACTTCCGCCCGCTCCGCATGCAGCCCCACATCGTCCCCCGAAGACGACGCTCCACCGCCGATTTTCTCCATCAAATGCGCCGGAATTTCTTTCAGGAATCGCGACCGCAAAGACGCCTCCGATGGCCCTCCGCCGAATCGCCTCCGGTACCGCGCCCAGCTCACAAACAGCTTTTTTTCGGCCCGCGTCATCGCCACGTAACAAAGCCGCCGCTCTTCTTCCATCGCCGATTCGAGCAGTAGCGACCGGCTGTGCGGAAACAACGCTTCTTCGAGTCCGGCGATGAACACCACCGGAAACTCCAGCCCCTTCGCGTTGTGTACCGTCAGCAACGAAACCTGTGCGCGCTCATCCACCGAATCGGCATCCGCCACCAGCGCCGCGTGATCCAGGAAGTCGGCAACTGTCTCGCCGCGCTCCGCGCCTTCCGCCGCCGCGTTCAACAGTTCTTCAATGTTCTGGATCCGCGATTCCGCGTCCGGACCCTGCTCCGCCTCGAGCATCCGCCGGTACCCGGTTCGCTCGACCACCGCTTCGAGAAGCTGGTGGACCGGCTTCGTCTCCAGCTCCTCGCGCAGTTCCTTCATCATCCGCTGGAATGCGCCGACCGCCGCCTCTGCGCGACCAGCCAACGAATGATTCTCAAGCACGCCTTCAATCGCAGCCCAGAAATTCAGGTCGTGATCGCGCGCGAATTGCTCAATCTGGTCGGTCGTCGTCTTGCCGATGCCGCGCGCCGGCGTGTTGATCACGCGCTGCATCGCAATCGAATCCTGCGGACTGTGCAGGGCCTTCAAATACGCGACGACGTCTTTCACCTCGGCCCGTTGATAGAAACTGAATCCGCCCACCACCAGGTATTTCCGGCCATAACGCCGCAGCGCTTCTTCGATCTGCCGCGACTGCGAATTCGTCCGGTACAGCACCGCCACGCGCTCGGCCGGATTGATCGACAGGCGTTTCTCAATCGTGTCCGCGATCCACAGCGCCTCGTTCTCGCCGTCCATCGCCTCGTATAGGCCGACCTTTTCGCCGTCGCCCGAATCGGTCCAAAGCCACTTGCCCTTGCGTTCTTTATTGTTCGCTACGACGTTGCTGGCCGCATCCAAAATCGTTTTCGTCGAGCGGTAATTCTGCTCCAGGCGAATCACTTTGCAAGCCGGATAATCGCGCTCGAAGTCGAGAATGTTGCGAATATCCGCGCCCCGCCAGCCGTAAATCGACTGGTCCTCGTCACCCACCACAACCAGATTCGAACGCTCTTCGCTCAGCAGTTTCATCAGGTCGTATTGCGTCCGATTCGTATCCTGATACTCATCCACCATCACGAATTCGTAGCGCCGGTTCATCAGCGAACGCACTTCGCCGCTATGCCGCAGCAGCCGGACCGTCTCGAGCAGCAAATCGTCGAAGTCGAGCGCGTTGGCCTTCCGCAGCGCCTCTTCATACCGCTCGTAGATGACAGCCAGCCGCGAAGAAATCGGGTCTTTCGCATCCTTCGCGAACTCCGACGGCGACGTATGCCGCGATTTCGCATCGCTGATCCGCGACAGCGCCGCCCGATACGCCAGAAACTTCTCATCAAGTCCCAGGCCCTTGTAAATCCCGCGCAGCAGCGACACCTGATCGTCCGCGTCGTAAATCGTGAACGTCGGCGTGAACCCCGGCCGGATCTCTTTAAGCGGCGCCCCGTCTTTACGCAGCAGCCGCACGCCGAACGAATGGAATGTCGAAACGTTGGGCGAACCGCCCGTCGTGATCCCCACCAGCTTGCGCACGCGGTCCCGCATCTCGCCCGCCGCTTTGTTGGTGAACGTCACCGCCAGAATGCACGAACCCGGCACGTGCACCCCCGACATCAGGTGCGCCATCCGGTGCGTAATCACGCGCGTCTTGCCGCTACCCGCGCCCGCCAAGAGCAACATCGGCCCTTCGACGTGCTGTACCGCTTCCTGTTGTTGGGGATTGAGACCCGAGAGAAAATCCATCCGGCTAACCTTCAGTGTACCGTCTTAGGCGCACTTTCTGCTCGGGAACATTTTACAAAGAATTGTTGTGGATCCTCACCAACATGAGCGAGTTCCCTTGCGTACATCCAATTGACTTAAATGGAGACAATATCCACAAGATAAGCAGTTATATGTTCGAAATCAATACTTTATGACGATCGTTGGATCTACTGAAAGCACTGGACATATACCGTGAATACCCACAAAGGAGGGGACTTTACATACCCTCATTAGAGTGTATACTCGATACCCTCTTATATGGGTATTGTACTATGAGCTTTAGTACTGTAGAACTAAAACCATGATTTCCAGATGCCCCGACATCGACCTCGATAGCCCGTTGCGCTACGCTGAGGAAATCCGCACGCTGCAAAGCCGGAAAACTATAGTCGAACGCCTCATCCACTGCCTCGAAGAATACAATCGCCTGAAACCTCTCGATCGCAGCCACGCTCGCGCCCGCGAACCACAGCCATTGCGGAAGCCAGTACGCGCGGCGCCGTCCCACGTCAAGCCTTCCGAGATCCAACTGCGCAAAGCTTCCTGAGCTATTCCGCGTCGATCAGGCGGATCATGCTCAGGCTGACTGTAAAGTGACGGTCATCCGTCGGAACGCTCCAAACCGGACTCGCATGCAACGTGATGTCGTACACGGCGCCTTCTGGGACATCGGTTTCGAGAACAAACAACCCCGGCCTCTCGAGCGTCCAACGGCCCGCCTCCGCCGCATTGATCACCAGCCGCAGATCGATGCGGTGATGCCCTTCGGAAGCATGCCCGCGAATCCGCAGCCGCTGTGCGCCGGGCTTCACGCGCTTTAAAACCGCCGAAGCCCGCTCGCCGATCCAACGATACTTGTTGCCGTACACGCCTTCGAGCTCGTACCAGTCGCCAACCAGCTTTCGCTCGTGGCCGGCGATGGAGAAATCAATGATGTCGTCGCGATCGCCCGGATATAGTTCGCGCTTGTCCGCCGAAGGGAGCAGGTTCCAAACCCCGCCTTCCTCCGGCGCCGTATAACTACAGGACGCGCAATCCAGTCCGTGCGCCTCGTTCAAAGCCAGATCGCCGCCGCAATCCGGACAGCGCAGGATCCGCTCAAAATGTTCGGCATCAAACCGGGCAGGGAAGTCCGCCTTGCCTGCTTTCCGGCACATCGCCGCCAGCGTTCCGCCCATCAACCGCGCAGCGCGCCAAGGCGAACGAAATGGATCCAGCCGGATCGCCGCCTTCTTCACGATTCGCTCGCCCCAACCGCGCTCCGGCACAAAGACTTCGTACTCATGCGCGTCGAAATGCTTGACGATCAGCTGATGCCAGTCCTTCAGACCCATGCGGTGATTCTGCTTGATGCCGAAACTTTCTTCCTGATTCGCGCCGATCACGTCGCGCACGACATATCCAAGCAAGCCCCAGTCGTACAGCTTGCGCTCCCACGGCTTCATCGTGTCGTAGTAACCGCAGCGATAGAGGCGAAGCGTCAGCATCCGCCGCAACGGTTCTTCGGCGAAATAGAAAACGCCCCCCGGAGCCAGTACGCGCTTCACTTCGAGAAACACGCTCTCGATATCCATGAACTGGCTCAGCATCTGGAACGCCATCACCAGCTTCAGCGAGCCATCCTTAAAAGGCAGATGCAGCGCGTCTCCGGCCACCCGAATCGGCTCGCGCTCCAGATCCCACAGCCCTTTGAGAGCCACGCCATGACGCAGCGAATCGGAAGAAATATCGAGTGCGAATCCCTGCGCGCCAAAACGGTTCGCCAGCATGTAGCTGGAGTGCCCCGCGTTCGCGCCGATCTCCAAAAACGGCGTCATCTCGCCAATGAATTCGCGATGATTCTCGACAATCGAGCCGCGCCCTTCGTTCTGCCGCAGGTAGTGCGCAAGCACGCGTTCCGGATCGCCGAGCGAGGCGAAATTGTGGAACTCCACTTCCGCCCGTTTGACGGCGAACGACTGCGCTTCGGGATTCGCGGGCGGCGGCTTGAACGGCGCTGACAAAGTCTTATTTCACCCACTCGCCGTTACGCATCGTGCGATTCAACGCGCCGACGATTCGTAAATTGGCGGGCTTGCCCGGCTCCACCGTTCCGCCGTCCAGCGCTTCAATCGTCGAGTTCATTCCGCCCACGATCTCGCCTTCCTTCGGCACCGGAACATCCTGCTGCCGCCCGGCCGCCTTCACTTTTCCTTCCGCGACAACCACCACCGAGTACTCGATCACCGGCTTGCCGGTGCCGTCGTTCAGCTTCGCTCCGACAATCGAAATCTGCGTACTCGGCGGCGCACTGCACGCGGTCAGCGCAGCAAGAATCAAAACCAGGAGTAAGGTGCCAGAGGACGATGACATGTTTCTTGAAACTCGATTTCTAAACCAACTGTCCCACTTCGAGCCCGCGCAAGTCCTCAACCAACACATCCGGCTTCTCGCGCCGCAACGCGTCCATGCCGCAAAGGCCGGTGCCCACCGCGATCGATTGAACGCCATTCGCTTTCGCCGCCTGCACATCGTTGGGATGATCGCCAATCAGCGAAATTCGCGCGTGCCGGTCGATCCACCCTTCGCGCCGAGCTTCGGCGACCGCCAACTTAACGAGACCAGCCCGCGTAGATGCCAATTCCGCAAACGCTCCGAAGCGCAGATACCGCCGCAAACCCGCCGATTCCATCTTGTGCCATCCGATGCGCGTAAGGTTGCCCGTCACCAGCCCAGCCGGAACGCCCCGCCGATGCAGACGGTACAGCAGCATCCGCGATCCTGGCGTTACGCGCCGCCGCAGACTCGGGCAGCTCCCCAAATAAATCCGCTGCGCTTCGTCGATCATCGCCTGCATCGATCGCCGGATCGTCCGGGCGGAAGCACCCGCGTTCGACAGCATGATCCGGATCAGATCGCGGTCCAGGCACCCGCTGGTCGGCACGCCTTCGAGCGTCGCTTCAAGCTGCAACACCTTCAGCGCCGCGCCTTCGAGCGCGCGCCGGTGCCACCCCCCGGAATTTCGCAGGAGCGTGCCATCAATATCGAATAGGACTAGTGCGTTCACAGGATCGGTTTCTTCATGTTGAATCGGGACAGGGACCGGAGTCAATGTTTCGCCCTCTTACCGCCGCTATCGAATTTTGCCGCGCTATGACACAATGAGGACACCAATGCAGGTACTTCAGGCAGGCGTGCACAAGCTGATGCTCCTTGAACTCGACTCCGAGTTCATCGAGAACATCGCCAAGCAAGCCGGCTTCGAATACCGGATTGAAGATACGGCGCGCCGCGTTCTGATCGAGCTGACCGCATCCGATCGTCAGGCTCCGCTGCTGCTGTTCGATGCCGCCGACCCCGGGAATCTCGGCTGGTTCTCGCGCTGCCAATTTTATGTCGATGGCAAATCGGGAACCGTGTTGCAGACTCCGCTCTCGGTAGCGAATCAGAAGGATCGCTCCGGCCGTACCATTCCCAACAGCGTCCGCCTGCAAATCCAAAAGGAATTGCCGGTCAATTTCCGCCTGCCGGGCAAGACTCCGGTCACCGAGCAGATGGTCTACGCGGTGTTCTACAACTTCCTTCAGGCGCTGACGAACACCGGCGTCGGCGTCTGCGGCGGCACCGCGGTAAAGCCGCTGGCCGGACGCACCGAGCCAGCCGGTCCGCCTCCCGCGCGTTCCATCGCCGTCGTTCCGCCCAAGCAGCCCAGCGCCCCTCCGGTTCCCAAGGCAGGGAAGAAGTAGCTTCGCGGTTATGCCTTTCCTGAGCATTCTGGCGGTCGCGCTCGGCAGCGCGATTGGCGGCGTCGCTCGATTCTGTCTCTCGGTAGCGTCCATCCGTTGGTTCGGTCCGGCGTTTCCCTACGGAACCCTCGCGATCAACATCGCGGGGTCGTTTCTGATCGGCTGGATCTTTGCGGCCACCGGAGCGGGAGGGCGCTTTGAAGCGTCGTTAACCACGAGGCAATTCCTGATGAGCGGAATCTGCGGAGGCTTCACCACGTTTTCGGCGTTCAGCCTGGAGACCCTGAACCTCGCGCGAGACGGTTCTTCCGGACGCGCCGCCGCCTACGTCGCGCTGTCGGTCGCGTTATGCCTCGCGGCCGTTTGGCTGGGCCATTCGCTCGCGGCCAAATTCAGTGAATCGTAGGGTGGATTTCGAGCAGCATCGCGCAAGGCTCGCAGACAATGCGATAACGATTCCGGTCGTAACGCCATAGCCGCCAGATCTCCAGCGGCACCGCCACTTCGCGCGCGCAATGATGGCAAAGCAACGGAGTAAAACCAAACTGCCGTCCCAGTCCGTTGCGCCGCTCCTGCGAATCCCACTTGAGTCCAATGACCGTTTCCGGCGCGTCCATGCAGCGGATTATATCAGCAGGTGGCATAGCTCTCCGACCCGTGCAGGTGGCATAGGTCTCCGACCTGTGCAAGTGGCATAGGTCTCCGACCTGTGCAGGTGGCATAGGTCTCCGACCTGTGCATTCACCCGTGGTGGCATAGGTCTCCGACCTGTGCAGGTGGCATAGGTCTCCGACCTGTGCATTCACCCGTGGTGAGCTCTCCGACCCGTGCAGGTGGCATAGGTCTCCGACCTGTGCAGGTGGCATACGTCTCCGACCTGTGCATTCACCCGTGGTGGCATAGGTCTCCGACCCGTGCAAGTGGCATAGGTCTCCGACCTGTGCATTCACCCGTGGTGGCATAGGTCTCCGACCTGTGCAGGTGGCATAGGTCTCCGACCTGTGCATTCACCCGTGG